>UQIS01000013.1 GCA_900541245.1 uncultured Collinsella sp. | reverse complement strand
GTGGGGGTCGTCGAGGTGGGGCGCGTTGCGGTGGACGGTTCGTTGTCGGTATTCGCCGTCTGTCTTCCTTTGGAGTCGCGCGTCTGGGGTATCAACGATTCCAAAAAGCTCACGCCCGCGCGCCGCGAGTTGCTCTCTGTGAAGATTTCCGAGGTGGCGACGGCGATCGGTTTTTGCCATATTGCGCCGAAGGATATCGATGAGATGGGTATGGCCCGCGCTATCCGTACCGCCGTTGCGGGTGCCGTGGCCGATACGGGGCTTGAACCCGACTGCGTCCTCATGGACGGTAATCCTTTGGGTGCCGTTCCCAACGAGCGCGATGTGGTGAAGGGCGATGCCAAAATCGCCTGTATCGCCGCGGCGTCCATCATGGCTAAGGTGACGCGTGACGAGATGATGGTCGAGTACGACGCCGAGTATCCCGAGTACCATCTGGCCGAGTCGAAGGGCTATGCGAGCCCCGAGCATATCGAGGCCATTCGCAAACATGGACTTTGTCCTCTGCACCGCGTGAGCTTTTGCGGAAACTTTCTGCAGACTGAGCGCCTTTTCTAGGTCAATTGTGGAGACAGGGACCCTTGGGGTTTTATAAACCTGCTGATAGCGGGCCGTATGCAACAACATTGCTGCGTACGGCCCGTTTTTTGTCGGCATTTGGTCAGCTTTTGGTTTGCTTCCGGTACTTACCCGCATGAAAGGTGCCCTCATCATCGGGGCAATGCAGTGTGCGGGAAAGGAGACCCCATGAGTGCCGCAAGCAAAAAGAGCAAGACGCAGCAGCTCAAGGAGCGTTGGGAAAACGGCGAGCTCGACTGCGGGGCGATGACGCCCGAGTTTATCAAGGGACTCAGTCCCCGCGAGCTGGGCATGCTGGGCGAGCTGATCACCATCGACTACTTTAACGAGCGCGGCTACACCTTGCTGGAGCAGGGTTATCGTTGCACCGAGGGCGAGGCCGATCTGGTGCTGCTCGATGAGCTCGACGATGTCGTGGTGATGGCCGAGGTCAAGACCAGACGAGTCGCCCTGGATTGCACCACGCGGGTCTTTCCCGAGGAGGCCGTGGACGCCCAAAAGCAACGTCGCTACCGCCGCATCGCAAGTTGCTATCTCATGGAGCATTATCCGCTCAAGGCGATTCGCTTCGATGCCGTGGGTGTCACCATTCGCGGCGGGCATATCGCCGAGATCGAGCACCAGTACAACGCGTTCGATTGGCAGGTGTCGTGATGGCCTTCGAGACGTTTGCCGTTCACGCGGCCTGCATCCGCGGCGGCGAGGCGATTCCCGTCACGGTCGAGGTCTCGCTTGCCGGCGGCGTTCCGGGCATCCAGATGCTCGGCATACCGAGTATGGAGGTGATGGAGTCGCGCGGTCGTATTCGCTGCGCGATGCGCTCCGCCGGGTTCGAGATCCCGCGCTCGGGCATTACGGTCAACCTGGCGCCCGGCGATATTCGCAAGACCGGTAGCGGCTTTGATCTGCCCATCGCCATCGCGGTTCTAGCGGCCGATGGTCAGATTCCCCGCGACAACCTCGATCGCTGCCTTATCGCAGGTGAGCTTGGCTTGGACGGTACGGTGCTTCCTGTCAAGGGCGAGGTGGCGTTTCAGTTATTGGCGCGTGATTTGGGGCTGTCTTTTATCGCCGGCAGGTCAGACCAACATGTGCCGCTTGCTGGCGTTGACTGCGGATTTATCGATCATTTGTCTCAGCTTGCTCATGGTATGGGCGATGCCGCGCGGCACTACTTGGATTCCGAGGGCGTCGAGGCGACCTTTGAGCCTGAGCTCGACTATGCCGACGTGCTGGGGCAGGAAGTCGCTAAACGCGGCATGGCGCTTGCGGCGGCAGGAGAACTCGGCTTGCTCATGATTGGGTCCCCGGGATCGGGCAAGACGATGCTCGCACGCCGTATGACCGGCATCCTGCCTGAGCTTTCCGTTGAGGATCAACAGGAGGCGCTGTGCATCCATTCGGTTTTGGGTGAGAACATTGATGGCTTGTTGGCGGGGCACCGGCCCTTCCGCAGTCCCCACCACAGCATTTCAACGGCTGGTCTCATTGGCGGCGGGCGCCCGGTGCATCCGGGTGAGATCAGCCTGGCTCATGGCGGCGTGCTCTTTTTGGACGAGCTTGCCGAGTTTCCCACCGGTGTGCTGCAGGCGCTGCGTCAGCCCATCGAACGCGGTTATGTGAGGATCGTACGCGTCGACGGGGCCTTTACCTTCCCGTCGCGCTTTCAGCTGCTCGCTGCGAGCAATCCCTGCCCCTGCGGCTTTTTGGGCGACCGTGAGGTGCCATGCCGCTGCTCGGCATCGATGGTCGAGCGCTATCGGTCTAAACTGCGCGGTCCTTTGGCCGACCGTATCGACATGATGATCGATGTGACCCGTCCCGACCCCCAAGTGATTATCGAGGGTGCGGAGGGTATGTCGTCGGCTGAGTTACGTGACTACGTTGTGCGCGGTCGCGCCTTTCGCGCTTGGCGCGAATCCCGTATGGACGATGCGGATGCCGAGGCCGAGGATGACGAGACGCGGTCCATTGACGGCGTCGTTTCGACCTTTGAGCTCGATGATGCTGCCGAGAAATGCGTACTCGGCCTGTCGAAGCGCACGCGTCTCACAGGGCGTGGCATCGTGCGCTTGGTTCGCATTGCGCGCACGATTGCAGACGTCGCCGAGAGCGAGCAAGTGACGCAGGATCACGTGCTCGAGGCGGCGATGTACCAGGGAAGGAGGGACCAATGATGGCCGAGGGGACCTTTGAGCTGCATCCAGGTGATGCGTTGTATCCCGAGACCGTTTTGGAGCTTTCTGATGTACCCCAGACGCTTTATGTGCGCGGCAATCCCGAGGTGCTTTCGACACCCGCGCTCTCCATCATCGGCGCGCGCAAGGCCTCGCCGTATGGTCTTGCCGTGGCAGAGCTTGCGGCAAAGGTTGCGGTCGAGGCGGGAGTGACGGTAGTTTCGGGCGGCGCGGTTGGTTGTGACCAGGCCTCGGGTTGGGCTGCGGTCAACGCCGGCGGCAAACACGTCGTGGTGCTGGGGACGGGCGCCGACGTGGTCTACCCGCGTTCGAGCGCGGGGCTTATTACGCGCACGCTCGATACGGGCGGCGCGGTCGTGTCGATCTCTCCGTGGGGCATGGGTCCGCGCAAGTTTGCCTTTCCGCGCCGCAATCGCGTGATCGCGGCCCTGTCGCAAGCCCTCTTTGTATCCGAGGCGGGTATGCCTTCCGGGACGTTTTCTACAGCTGAGGCTGCTATGGATTTGGGGCGCGAACTTCTTGCCGTGCCGGGGTCGATCCTATCGCCCGAGTCGCGTGGCACGAATTACCTCATTGCGAACGGTGCCTGCTGCATTGTCGACGAGGAGTCCATCGAGATGGCTATCTCTCGCATATACGGCACCCTGCGCTACTCGCGCCCCGATGCTCCCGGCATTGCCGACCTGAATCCAACACAGCAGACCGTGATGCATGCGCTCATCGCCTCTCCGCTCAAGGTCGACGACATCGCGGCGCTCGTCTCACTCGATGCTGTCGGCGTACTCAAACTCTTGGGTTCGCTTGAACTCGAGGGCCTTATCGAGCGCATGATGGATGGAAGGTATGCGCCCTCCAAGTTTGCCCTTCACGCCCAGACGCCCTTCGGTCACAATGGAAAACGTGTCAATTAGAAAGGTGTTTGCAGATGCAGTTCGATCAGGTGACGGTTATCGGTGGCGGTCTGGCGGGTTCGGAGTGCGCGATCCAGCTGGCAGACCGCGGGTTTGCCGTAAAGCTGTGCGAGATGCGCCCCCAGGTGAGCTCCCCGGCCCACCATACCGATCACCTGGCAGAGCTCGTCTGCTCCAATTCGTTTAAGTCGACCCGTCCGGATTCTGCGGCTGGTTTGCTGAAGGCCGAGCTTGAGCGCATGGGTTCAGTCCTGCTCGATTGCGCCCATCGCGCCGCTGTTCCCGCCGGTGGTGCCTTGGCGGTCGACCGCGTCAAGTTTTCCGAGCTTGTCGAGGCCGAGGTTGCCGCCCGTCCCAATATCGAGATCATTCACGGCGAGGTCACGCAGATTCCCGAGGGTCACGTGGTCATTGCCGCCGGCCCCTTGTGCTCGCCGGCGCTGAGCGAAGAGGTCATGAAGCTCGTCGGTGGCGACGCCCTTGCGTTCTTCGATGCCGCGGCGCCGATCGTCGATGCCTCCACGCTCGATATGGACGTGCTGTTCTCGCAGTCGCGCTACGAGGAGCAGGGGAGCGGCGACTATCTCAACGCTCCGCTCAACAAGGAGGAGTACGAGGCCTTTATCGAGGCGCTTACCACGGCCGACCGCGTGGTGCTCAAAGACTTTGAGGGCGGCGATCTGTTCCAGGCCTGCCAGCCTGCCGAGGAAGTTGCGCGCACCGGCAAGGACGCCATTCGCTTTGGCGCCATGAAGCCCGTCGGCCTTACCGACCCGCGTACCGGACGTCGCCCCTGGGCGGCGATTCAGCTGCGTGCCGAGAACAAGGAGAAGACCGCCTATAACCTGGTGGGCTTCCAGACCAACTTGACCTTTGGCGAGCAGAAGCGCGTCTTCCATATGGTGCCGGGCCTGGAGAACGCTGAGTTCTTCCGCTACGGTGTCATGCACCGCAATACCTTTGTCGACGCCCCGCATGTGCTCGATGGCACCTTTGCCGTGCCCGGTACCGGTGTGCGCCTGGCCGGTCAGATCACCGGCACCGAGGGGTACATGGAAGCCGTGGCGACAGGTCTGCTCGCGGCGCTTAACACTTATGCCGAGGCTATCGGTGCCGCGGGCGTCGAGTTGCCGCGTGTGGGCGCCCTGGGTGCGCTCGTGGGCTATGCGACCGATCCTGCCACCGTGGGCTATCAGCCCATGCATGTCAACTTTGGCCTGGTGCCGCCACTCGAGGATGGTAAGCGCCGCAGCAAGCGCGACCGCTACCAGGCCTATGCGGACCGTGCGCTCGAGGCCCTCGATGCCTACTTGGCCACGCGTTCCGACTTGTTTGGAGGCGACCGGTCATAGCCTTTGACCTGTACGACACCGTCGACTCGTTTATCGCCTATATCGCACGCGTCGAGGGACTTTCTCCCAACACGGTGACGGCCTATGGCTCGAGGCTGGAGCGCTTCGCTGCCTGGTGCGAGCGTACAGGTGTCGATGCGCGTATGGCCGACGTGCGTACCGTCCGCGCGTATTTGGCCGAGCTTTCGCGCGACCAGTTGGCGCCTCGCACCCTTGCGGCACATTTGTCGGCTATTCGGTCGCTCTATCGCTGGATGGCTGCTGAGGGGATTGTCGAGGGCGATGCGGTCTCGGCGATCGCATCGCCCAAGCTGCCGCGTGACCTGCCGGGCGTCCTTACGACCCTGCAGATCGAGGCGCTGCTCAAGACGCCTGATACATCGACGCCTGCGGGACTGCGCGATGCGGCGATGCTCGAGTTGCTCTATGCCTCGGGTGCCCGCATCTCAGAGCTTGCGGCGCTCAATGTGGAATCCATCTCATGGTCCGAGCGAACGCTGCGACTTTGGGGCAAGGGGAGCAAGGAGCGTATCGTCCCTCTGTATCGTCGTGCGCTCGATGTGACGCGTCTCTATATTGAGGAGGGGAGGCCGGAGTTGCTCGCTCAGGCAAAGCGCCGCGACCTCGCTACTGGGCCGCATCCGCTGCTTATATCGGCGCGTGGCAATCGCATGAGCGCCGCCATGCTCCGGCGGCGGTTCCATACGCTGGCGACGCTCGCCGGCATTCCGGCCGACATCACCCCGCATGCGATGCGCCATACCTTTGCGACCGACTTGCTTGAGGGCGGTGCGGACCTGCGCTCGGTTCAAGAGCTGCTGGGTCATGCGAGCCTGTCCACGACGCAAATCTACACGCATCTCACGCCCGATCGGCTCAAGCGTGCCGTGGCTCAAGCCCATCCCCGCGGCGAATAGTGGCTGGGACGTCCCGCGCCGCACTCAGGTGTGTGGTTTTGATTGCGGGTTGGCAGGAAGAAGCATTCCTGCTATCATTCATCGGGTTGCTTCACGGCAACATGTTTTTATCACGCACGCGCGGCTACTTCATACCGTGGTGCCCGGGCTTTGGTAGCACATGTCCGGGTTGGTTTTGGAGGATGACCCCGCGCGGAGGCAAACCACAGGAGGTTTAACATGGCTACCAAGATTAATATCCGCACCCTGCTCGAGGCCGGCTGCCACTTCGGTCACCAGACCCGTCGCTGGAACCCCAAGATGAAGCCGTTCATCTTTGGTGAGCGCAACGGCATCTACATCCTCGACCTCAAGCAGACCATCCTCGACGCCGACCAGGCCTATACCTTCGTCAAGAACGTCGCTAAGGGCGGCAACG
Organism: uncultured Collinsella sp.; assembly: GCA_900541245.1. Classification (GTDB taxonomy): domain Bacteria; phylum Actinomycetota; class Coriobacteriia; order Coriobacteriales; family Coriobacteriaceae; genus Collinsella. The sequence continues at coordinate 42,978 of UQIS01000013.1, read as the reverse complement.
TGCTGTTCGTCGGCACCAAGAAGCAGGCTCAGGAGGCCGTCAAGAACGCTGCTGAGCGCGCCAACATGCCTTACATCAACCAGCGTTGGCTCGGCGGTATGCTGACCAACTTCGTCACCATCCGCTCCCGCATCAACCGCATGGAGGAGCTCGAGGCCATGGTCGAGGACGGCCGCATGGCTGTTCTGCCCAAGAAGGAGCAGGCTGTTCTCGGCAAGGAGCTCACCAAGCTCCAGACCAACCTCGGTGGCGCCCGCGACATGAAGGGTCTGCCCCAGGCTCTCTTCGTCATCGACACCAAGCGCGAGGAGAACGCCATCAAGGAGGCTCAGCGCCTGAACATCCCCGTCGTCGCCCTGATCGACACCAACTCCGATCCCGACGAGGTCGAGTACGGCATCCCCTGCAACGATGACGCTATCTCCGCTGTCACCCTTATGTGCGAGCTCATGGCTGACGCCTGCCTCGCTGGCTCTGGTAAGGAGCAGGTCTCCGAGGCCGAGATGGCCGCTGAGCCCAAGGCCGAGTAAATCAGTCTTAGTTAATTCTTTTTCATCTCTTTGAAAGGAACCACAATGGCCCAGATTACCGCCGCTATGGTCAAGCAGCTCCGCGAGATGACCGACTCCCCGATGATGGAGTGCAAGAAGGCTCTCGTCGAGGCTGACGGCGACATGGACGCCGCTGTCGACGTTCTGCGTAAGAACGGCCTTGCCAAGGCTGCCAAGAAGGCTGGCCGTGAGACCAACGAGGGCGCTGTCGCCGCGTTCGTCTCCGAGGATGGCAAGACCGGCGCTCTGCTCGAGCTCTCCTGCGAGACCGACTTCGTTGGCTCTAACGCCAAGTTCACCGGCTTTGCTTCCAAGGTCGCTGAGGTTGTCGCTACCACCGAGCCTGCTGACGTCGACGCTCTGCTCGAGAAGCCGATGGGCGAGGAGACCGTTTCCTCCGAGCTCACCGAGATGATTCACATCATGGGCGAGAACATGAAGATCTCCCGCTTCGCTGCCCGCAAGGCTGAGAACGGCGCGCTCGCTTCTTACATCCACATGGGTGGTAAGATCGGCGTCCTCGTCGAGTTCGCCTTCGAGAAGGCTGAGACCGCTCAGGCTGAATCCTTCAAGACCTTCGCTCACGACGTTGCCCTTCAGGTTGCCGCCGTCGCCCCGATCTGCGCTACCCGCGATCAGGTTCCGGCCGAGACCGTCGAGCACGAGAAGCAGATCTACATGGCTCAGGCTGCCGAGTCCGGTAAGCCCGAGGCTATCCAGGAGAAGATGGCTGTCGGCCGTCTGGAGAAGTTCTACAAGCAGTCCGTGCTCACCGAGCAGGAGTTCATCAAGGACAGCTCCCTCACCATCAAGAAGTACGCTGAGCAGGTCTCCAAGGAGCTCGGCGACACCATTACCGTCGTTGCCTTTGACCGTCTGGTCCGTGGCGAGTAAATAAGCTCTTGTAGCTGGTAATGAGCAGGCTGTGGGTTTTACTCACAGCCTGCTTTTTCATGGCTCTTATCAGAGCCTTTGATATCATATTGAGAGTCTAATTAAAGGAGGACCGCTTTGTCCGACATCCGATATAAACGCGTGCTTCTTAAGCTTTCCGGCGAAGCACTGATGGGCGACGGCCAATATGGCATCGACCCCAAGGTTACCGACCATCTTGCCAAGCAGGTCAAGGAGCTGCTCGCCGCTGGCCATGAGGTCGGCGTCGTTGTCGGCGGCGGCAATATTTTCCGCGGCATGGCAGGCGCTGCCGGTGGCATGGAGCGTGCTCAGGCCGACTACATGGGCATGCTGGCAACCGTTATGAACGCGCTCGCCCTGCAGGATGCCTTCGAGCATAACGATGTTCCCTGCCGCGTTATGAGCGCTATCCAGATGAACGAGATCTGCGAGCCCTATATTCGCCGTCGCGCCATCAACCACCTTTCCAAGGGCAACGTCGTTATTTTTGCCGCCGGTTCGGGTAATCCGTACTTTACGACCGACACCGCCGCGGCTCTTCGTGCGTGCGAGATCGGCGCCGAGATTCTGATTAAAGCCACCAAGGTTGACGGCATCTACGATAAGGATCCCGTCAAGTGCGCCGATGCCGTCCGTTTTGACAAGATTACCTATCACGAGGTTCTCGTCCGCGGTCTGCAGGTTATGGATTCCACGGCTACGGCACTGTGCCAGGACAACCGTATGCCGATTTTGGTCCTCAACATCGATGGCGAGGACACCGTCAAGCGCGCGCTCGCGGGTGAGCCCGTCGGCACGCTCGTCTATCAGGAGGATTAAGCATGGCAGAGAACATAACCGCCCATATGGACAAGTCGCTCGAGTCCCTCAAGCATAACTTCTCCAAGGTCCGTACCGGCCGCGCCAATGCCAACATTCTGTCCGACATCACCGTCGATTATTACGGTGTTCCCACGCCGGTCACGCAGGTTGCCGCCGTCAAGACCCCCGAGGCCCACATGCTGCTCATCGAGCCGTGGGACAAGGCACTCATCAACGCTATCGTCAAGGCCATCGGCGCTTCCGATCTGGGTATTACCCCCAACTCCGATGGCACCGTCGTTCGTCTGCCGTTCCCGGCTCCCACCGAGGAGCGCCGTCGCGAGCTCGTCAAGGAGTGCCGCGAGTACGCCGAGCAGGCCAAGGTGTCTATCCGTAACATCCGTCGCGACTTCAACAACAAGCTTGAGCGCGATGAGGAGCTCACCGAGGACGATGTCCGTCGCGAGCAGGCCAAGGTCCAGAAGCACACCGATGAGTATGTCGCCAAGGTCGAGGAGCTTCTGAAGGAAAAAGAAGCCGAGGTCATGGAGATCTAAGGTGCAATACGACGAGCATAAACTGGTCGAGTACTTTGCCGACGCCCCTGCGGGCGTCGGTTTTTCCGACCTTGACCTCAATAACATTCCGCACCATATCTCGTGCATCATGGACGGCAATGGTCGTTGGGCCACATCGCGCGGTCTTGCACGCACCGAGGGCCACAAGGCGGGTATCGTCTCCCTTCGTGAGATTATTACCGCCTGCGTGCGTCTGGGCGTCGACGTGCTTTCGGCCTATGCGTTTTCTACCGAAAACTGGAACCGCCCGCAGCATGAGGTCAACGTCTTGATGCACCTGTTTGCCAAGACGTTTATCGACGAGCTGCCGCTTCTGAAGCGCGAAAACGTGCGCGTTGTCTTTTTGGGTGACATTTCCGCGCTGCCCAAGAAGACCCGCGACGTTTTTGAACGCGGTCTTGCCGAGTGCGCCAATCACACCGGCATGACGCTGGCGCTTGCCGTCAACTACGGCGCGCGTGCCGAGATTACCCGCGCTGTCCGTCAGATCGCACTCGACGCTGCCGCCGGTAAGATCGATCCTGGCGCAATTGATGACGACATGGTGGCTTCCCACCTCTATACCGCCGGCCTTCCCGATCCTGAGCTTGTGATTCGCACTTCTGGTGAGCTGCGCCTTTCGAACTATCTGCTGTGGCAGGTGGCTTATTCCGAATTCTACGTCACCGATACCTATTGGCCCGACTTTGATCGTTGGGGCCTTGTCGACGCCATTTTGGCCTATCAGGGCCGTGACCGTAGGTTTGGTGGACTGAGCAAGACCGAGGAGGCTTAATCGTGTCCGATCGTCCCAAGGCATCTGCTCCCAAGACGCCTGCGCGCAAAGCTGCCACTGCGGGAACGCCTGCAGTGAAGAGCGGCACCGGTTCGTGGCTGGCGGGCTTTATTACCCGTGCCGCCGCCGGTATCGTCTACGCCGTTGTCTTTATCCTGTGCCTGGTTTTGGGCATCGTGCCCACGGCCATCTTTGTTTCCGTCATGAGCGGTCTGTGCTGCTATGAGTTTTTCCGTATGACAAGGCTCGATGGCAAGATGGCTAACGAGCGCATGGGTATCGCTGCCGCCGTGCTCTTTCCGCTGTCGGCGTTGGGCGATTCGATGCTGCTGAATGCCCTGCTTTTTGCCCTGATGCTCGCTGTGGGCATTTGGTATGTCTGGTCGCCGCGTACCCGCATATCCGATGTTGCCGTGACACTCATGGGTCCCATCTACACCGGTTTTATGCTGTCGGCTATCGTGCTGCTGCGCGATGCCGTGCCCGGTTTTGCCGGCGCCCTGCTTTCGGTGGGTGTTTGTGCGTCCCTTTGGGTCTCCGATTCGTTTGCCTATATCGTGGGTAGCCGTATCGGCAAACATAAGATGGTTCCCAAGATCTCTCCCAAAAAGAGCTGGGAGGGGTTTGTTGGCGGCATCCTGGGCTCGGTTTTGATTTGGCTCATCCTGTGGGCGACGCATTTCTTCAAGCTCAGCCTGCCCTATGCGCTGCTGTGCGGCGTGGTCGTGTCCATTCTGGGCGTTATCGGCGACCTTATCGAGTCGCGCATCAAGCGCTGTGTGGGCGTCAAAGATTCCGGCAACCTTATCCCGGGCCACGGCGGCATGCTCGATCGTAGCGATTCGCTTATCTTCGGCTGCATCACCGCGCAGCTGATGCTGATGATCGGAGGCGTGCTGTAATGTCATTCCAGACGACGTATGGCCCCGATGGACGCCTCCGTGTTGCCATCCTGGGTTGTACGGGCTCCATCGGCACCCAGGCGCTCGATGTGTGCCGCCAGCATGCCGATCGCCTGCAGGTGACGGCGCTGTCCGTTAACTCCAGTACCTCCGAGCTTGTTGCCGCTGCCCGCGAGTTCTCGGTTTCGGCGGTTGCCGTGGCCGATGTCGCTCATGGCGATGACGCCGTGCTGCAGGAGTTGCCCGAGGGAACGAAGCTCGGCGTTGGCGCGCAGGCGGTTTGCGAACTCGCGCGTCGCGACGATGTCGACTGCGTACTCGTCGCTATTGTGGGTGCCGCCGGTCTCGAGGCGAGCCATGCGGCCTTGACCTCAAATAAGCGCCTTGCCCTTGCCAACAAGGAGTCCCTCGTCGTCGGTGGCGTCTTGCTTATGCCGTTGGCGCAACCGGGCCAGCTTATTCCAGTCGACTCTGAGCACTCCGCCATCTTCCAGTGCTATCTGGGGGAGAACCCACGCGAGGCTCATTGTATTTGGCTCACCTGCTCGGGCGGTCCGTTTTTTGGCCGCACGCGCGACGAGCTCGACCGCGTGACGCGTGCCGATGCCCTCGCACATCCCACGTGGGCCATGGGCGCCAAGATCACCATCGACTCCGCCACCCTCATGAACAAGGGCCTGGAGCGCATTGAGGCCATGCATCTGTTTAACTGCGACCTCGATTTCATTAACGTGGTCGTGCAGCGTCAGTCCAAGATTCACTCTATGGTCGAGTTCTCCGACGGCTCCGTGATGGCGCATCTCGGTGCTTCCGACATGCGTATTCCCATCCAGTTCGCGTTCTCGTATCCCGAGCGTTGGGATACTCCGGCGCCTCGTATCGATTTTCGCGAGTTGGGGCAGCTCACGTTTGATGCTGCCGACATGGATACCTTCCGCTGTCTGGCACTGGCCGAGCGTGCCGGCAAGACGGGTGGCACCATGCCGTGCGTGCTCAATGCCGCCAACGAGGTCGCCGTCGATGCCTTCCTGCGCGATGGCTGCAGCTTTACCGATATCGATCGCATTGTGGAATCCTGCATGGATGCCCACGATGTGCAGGCGGTCGATTCGTTTGAGCAACTTCACGATATCGATGCGTGGGCGCGTGAAAAGGCTGCGCAGGTGCTCGCCGCAACCCGTTCCTAACCATAAGGATTGCTTTTTCGTTTTATGGATACTGTTCTGAGCGTTCTCTCATCGGTCTTTTGGGGCCTGCTGATGCTTTCCGTCCTCGTGTTTTTGCACGAGGGCGGCCACTTTTTGGCGGCGCGTGCCTGCGGCGTCCGTGTGACCGAGTTCTTTTTGGGCCTGCCGTGCCGCTTTGACATCCATTACACGTCGCGTCGCATTGGAACCAAGTTTGGCGTGACCCCGCTGCTGCTGGGTGGCTACGCTGCCATTTGCGGTATGGATCCGACCGACGTCTCGTGTGCCGACCGCGTGCTCGCGGCTATCTATCGTCATGGTCGCGTGACCGTGGCCGACCTTGCTGTCGAGCTTGAGCTTTCCGAGGAGGATGTGCTCGAGGCATGCGCCTTGCTCTTGGGTTGGGGCTCTATCGCGCCTTGGTATGAGGAAGGGGAGAAGCCCTCGCCGAGCTACTATCCCACCAAGTATCAGACGCTGCCGCGAGACGCGGCGGGCTACACCACCTTTGACGGCCGCCGGTTCGATCGCGAACATTCAACTGCCGAGGGCGATGTGTGGGAGCTGCCGTGCGGCGAGGCCGAGTTCCTTGCGCAAGAACGTTCGCACACCTATCTTGGCCAGGGCTTTCTCAAGCGCGCCTTTATGCTGCTCGCGGGTATTATTGTCAATATCTTGACGGGCTTTTTGCTCCTTATGAGTATCTATTCCATTGCGGGTGTCACCGTGCCGATGGATACCAACGTGATCGGTCAGGTTGACGAGGGGTCTATTGCCGCCAAGGCGGGTATCGAGGGCGGCGATGCGATCCTTTCGGTTGACGGAGTATCGTGCTCTACCTGGATGGACGTTTACGATGCCATCGGCAAGGCCGCCGGTAAGGACGATATCGCCATTGAGTATGAGCGCGACGGCAAGCAGCATTCGACCTCGGTTGCGCTCAAAAAGGACGAGCGCCTAGGTGTGTATGCCTCTACGCAGGTGGTCCGTTTAGACCCCATCACGTCGGCTCGACTTTCGTTCTCCTATGTCGTGCAGACAGCGGAGGGCGTGATGCGCCTGCTCCAGCCGCAGCATACGATGGAGATTCTCGATCAGTCTTCTTCGATCGTGGGCATTAGCGTTATGTCCTCACAGGCTGCTGCTGCCGGCCCTGCCACGTTCCTTTCGTTTGCCGCCCTCATTTCGTTCTCGCTTGGCTTTATGAACCTGCTGCCCATCCCACCACTCGATGGCGGCAAGCTGGTCATCGAGATCATTCAAAAGATTGCTGGCCGCGAGCTTCCGCTCAAGGTCCAGACGATTGTGAGCTATGTGGGCATCGCGCTCTTTGTGCTGCTGTTTGTCTATATGCTTCGTTCCGACATCCTTCGATTTATTCTGTAGGGGAGTGTTTGGATTGTCTTTATCCCATCCTTTGCCTCGCGAGTTGACGCGCCCCGCGCATGTGGGCGGCGTGCAGATCGGTGGTGGCGCTCCGGTCGTGGTTCAGTCCATGACCTGCACCGATACCGCTGATGCCCAGGCAACGCTTGCGCAAGTGTGCGCGTTGGTGCAGGCTGGCTGCGATATCGTGCGCGTGAGCGTGCCCACCGAGGCCGCGCTTGAGGGTTTCCGCACCATCTGTGCTGAGTCTCCGGTGCCGATCGTCGCCGATATTCACTTTAACCACAAGCTGGCCATTGGCGCTGTGGAGGCCGGTGCTGCCAAGCTCCGCATCAATCCCGGCAACATTGGCGATTGGGCCAAGGTCGATGCCGTGATCGATGCCGCGGGCGCCGCTGGGTGCGCGATTCGTATCGGCGTCAATGCCGGTTCGCTTGAGCAGGATATCGCCGAGCGCGACGACCTTACGCAGCCCGAAAAGCTCGTGATGTCGAGCGAGCGCTTCGTCAAGCACTTTGAGGACCGCGGCTTTACGAACATTGTGCTTTCGGCCAAGGCCCATAGCGTGCAAACGACGCTCGATACCTATCGAGCCCTGTCGCGTGAGATTCCCCACGTTCCGCTTCACCTGGGCGTAACCGAGGCGGGTACCAAGCTTCAGGGCACCATTAAGAGCTCGGTGGGCCTTGGTATTCTGCTGTCTGAGGGTATCGGTGACACCATGCGCGTCTCTCTCACGGCCGATCCGGTTGAGGAGCCGCCGGTCGCCTGGGGAATTTTGCAGTCGCTGGGCCTGCGTCGCCGTGGTCCCGAGATTGTCTCGTGCCCCACGTGCGCCCGCTGCCAGGTTAACCTCATTCCCATCGCCGAGGAGGTCACCGAGCGGCTTAAGAACTACTCCGCGCCGCTTTCGATCGCCGTTATGGGATGCGCGGTCAATGGCCCCGGCGAGGCCTCTGACGCCGACTTGGGCGTTGCCTGCGGACGAGGTCAGGGCCTGCTCTTTTCGCATGGCCAGATCATTGGTAAAGTAGCTGAGGATCAAATTGTCGACGCGCTGATGGCCGAGGTCGACAAACTTATTGAGGAGAAGTAAATGACTCGAGCAATGTATATGTCTAAGCTCTATGCGCCGACGCTTAAAGAGGATCCGGCGGACGCTGAGCTCGCCAGCCACCGCCTGCTGCTCCGTGCCGGCATGATCCGCAAGGAGGCCGCCGGTCTGTATTCTTATCTGCCGCTCGCATGGCGCTCGATCCGCAAGATCGAGAACATCGTGCGCGACGAGATGGACGCCGCCGGCGCCCAGGAGCTCATGATGCCCATCATGGTCGATGCCGAGTTGTGGCGTGAGTCCGGCCGCATCGACGCCTATGGCAAGGAGCTTGTGCGCTTTGACGACCGTCACGGTCGCGAGTTCGTCCTGGGCCCCACGCACGAGGAGACCGTCACGGCCCTGGTGCGCAACGAGCTGCGCTCCTACAAACAGCTGCCCGTTAACCTGTACCACATCCAGGATAAGTTCCGCGACGAGTTCCGTCCCCGCTTTGGCCTGATGCGCGGCCGCGAGTTCATCATGAAGGACGCCTACAGCTTCTCCGCCACGCAGGAGAGCCTGCAGGAGGAGTACGACAAGATGAAGCAGGCGTACGCCAATATCTGCGAGCGCTGCTACATCAAGGCTCTGCCCGTCGTCGCCGATTCTGGCGAGATCGGTGGCGATACCTCCGTCGAGTACATGGCTTTGGCTGACGCCGGCGAGGCTTCGCTCGTCTACTGCGACGATTGCGGCTTCGCTGCCGATGACGAGGCTGCAAGCACCAAGGTCGTCGTGACCGAGGGTCCTGGTGACGGTACGCTCACCAAGGTTGAGACTCCGGGCATGGGCACCATCGAGGCCGTTGCAAAGTTCTTCGGCTTCCCCGAGAACGGTACGCGAAAGTCGCTGGCACTCATCGACGCTGAGGGCAAGCCGGTCGTGGCCATTGTCCCGGGCGACCACGAGCTCAATGACTGCAAGGCCGAGCATGTCTTTGGCAAGGGCTATCGCATGATGACCGACGAGGAGCTTCAGGCGAACGGTCTGCACAAGGGCTTTATCGGACCGGTTAACCTGCCCGATGGCATTCGTCTGGTCTGCGACGAGAGCCTGCGCGAGTCCAAACAGTGGGCCTGCGGTGCCAACGAGGTCGATTATCACTTTACCGGTGCCTGCCCCGAGCGCGACTTTACCGTCGATGAGTGGGCCGATCTGGTCACCGTTGTCGCCGGCGACCCCTGCCCGCACTGCGGCAAGCCGCGCTCCGCTGCCCGCGGCATCGAGGTCTCTCAGGTCTTCCAGCTGGGCACCAAGTACTCCGAGGCCATGGGTGCCACCTTTATGGATGAGGACGGCAAGGAGAAGCCGCTCATCATGGGTTGCTACGGCGTTGGTGTGTCCCGCTCGCTTGCTGCCGTCGTGGAGCAGCACAACGACGAGCACGGTATCGTCTGGCCGGTCTCCGTTGCCCCGTACGAGGTCGCGGTGATTCCGCTTGATCCCAAGAAGGAAGAGTGCGCTACCGTCTGCGAGCAGATTGTTGATGGCCTGTGTGCCGAGGGTATCGAGGTCGTCGTCGACGATCGCGATGAGCGTCCGGGCTTTAAGTTTGCCGATAACGACCTCATGGGCTTCCCGTATCAGGTGGTTCTGGGCAAGCGCGGCCTTAAGAATGGCACCGTTGAGCTCAAGGACCGTGCTACGGGCGAGCGCGAGGACGTGGCGATCGACGAGGTCGTTGCCAAGGTTGCCGAGCTTGTTAAGGCAGCCCGCCGTTAATCGACGATTTCGCTTGTAGTTCGATATGTGGGACGGCCCCGCATTTCTCCAATCGGGGAGATGCGGGGCCGTCCTATTATCTTGTAGCATCCTCGATATCTAAAAGGAAAACCCCACAGCCCATGCGAGCTGCGGGGTTTTCCATTATGCCTCCGATGCGAAATAAATCGCTCAGATATTACTGATAATCGACGACGTCGATCCAGTTCTTCAGGAACTCATCGTTCACGTTGCGCTTACGAGCGAGCTCGGAAGCGGCGACGATGCTCGTCCACTGACGCACGACCTGCATGGGCATGTCGGCACGGTCGCAGTAGAGCTCCAGGTAGGCCTCGGCCTGGTCCTTGCTGTTGAGGGCAAAGAGCAGGTAGGTGGTGGCAACGTCGGCAGCAGGGGAGCCCTGGGTGGCGTGTGCCCAGTCGCACACATAGAGCTGGCCGTCGTCGCCGACGATGACGTTGGAGGGGTTGAAGTCGCCGTGGCAGACCTTGAACTCCTTGGTCATGCCGTCCAGACGCTCCTGAAGGTTGTAGCGCGTGGTGGCATTGAGCTGATCAAGGCTGTCGATCATACGGGCGAACTTGTCGCGCTGACGGTTGAGCAGCGGGGAGGTGTAGCCGTGGATCTCGATCTGGAGGTCGACGAACATCTCGAGGTACTCACCAAAGCGCTGGGGCTCGGCAGTCATCTTCTCGGCAAGGGTGGTGCCCGGAACCTTCTCGGTCACGAGCGCCCAGCCGTTGGCGTTCTCGAGCTGGGAAACCTCGAGAGCCTTGGGGCTGCGGATGCCGCACTCATTGATGCGGGCAAGATTCAATGCCTCGTTGAACACGTCGGAGACAGGCTTGGTCTCGTTAAAGACCTTGACGATCTTGTCGCCCAGGTCGTAAACGACCTTGTTGCCACGGCGGACGAGCTCGGTCTTGGAATCGGGTAGCAGCATGGTTGCATCCTTTCAACGATGCGATAGAAGCGACGGCGGGGGTGTGTGAAACACCCGTGCACCCCCGCCGCAAAAAACCGTGCTAAAAACTAGCAGACGGCGTAGTCCTGGGGCTCGCGGCCGTAGTAGGCGTCCAGGTAGAGCTCCTTGATCTCGCTCATGAGCGGGTAGCGCGGGTTAGCGCCGGTGCACTGGTCGTTGAATGCCTGCTCGGTCATCTCGTCGAGGGTGTCGAGGAAGTACTGCTCGTCAACACCGTAGTCGGCGATGGTCTTCTTGACACCGATGAAGTCCTTGAGCTCCTCGAGCTTCGTGATGAAGTTCTCGAAGACCTCCTTGTCGTCCTTGCCCTCGATGCCGCAGTACTTGGCCATCTCGGCGTAGTTGTGCAGCGCGTTGGGGTAAGGATACTGGGAGAAGGTACCCATCTTGACGGGAGCCTCGGCGGCGTTGTAGCGCATGACGCGGGTCAGGATGACGGCGTTAGCGATGCCGTGGGGCAGGTGATGGAAAGCGCCGAGCTTGTGAGCCATGGAGTGGTTGAGGCCCAGGAAGGCGTTGGCGAAGGCCATACCGGCCATGCAGGAGGCGTTGTGCATCTCCTCGCGGGCGTGCGGGTCCTTGGCGCCATTCGTGAAGCTGGAGGGCAGGTTCTCAAAGACGAGCTTGGCAGCGCGCTCGGAGAGGCCCTTGGTGTAGTCGGAAGCCATGATGGAGACGTAGGACTCGATGGCGTGGGTCATGACGTCGATGCCGGAGGCAGCGGTCAGGCCGCGCGGTGCGGTCATGCAGTTGTCGGCGTCGACGATAGCCATGTTGGGGAGCAGCGCGTAGTCGGCGAGCGGCCACTTGATGCCGGTCTCCTTGTCGGTGATGATGGCGAACGGCGTGCATTCGGAACCGGTACCCGAAGAGGTCGGGACGGCGACGAAGTAGGCCTTCTTGCCCATCTCGGGGAAGGTGAAGATACGCTTGCGGATGTCCATGAAGTCCATGGCCATGTCCTCAAACTTGCACTCGGGGTGCTCGTACATCATCCACATGATCTTGCCGGCGTCCATAGCGGAGCCACCGCCGACGGCGATGATGACGTCCGGCTCAAAGAGGGCCATCTGCTTGGCGCCGCGACGTGCGCACTGCAGCGACGGATCGGGCTCGACGTCGTAGAAGCAGTCGTGGGCGATGCCCATCTCGTCGAGCTTGGCCTCGATGGCGCGGGTGTTGCCATTCTTGAAGAGGAACTGGTCGGTGACGATGAAGGCGCGCTTCTTGCCCATGACGTTGCCCAGCTCGTCGAGGGCGACGGGCGTGGAACCCTTCTTGAAGTAGACCTTCTCGGGAGCGCGGAACCACAGCATGTTCTCACGGCGCTCGGCCACAGTCTTAACGTTGATCAAGTGCTTCACCCCAACGTTCTCGGAGACGGAGTTGCCGCCCCAGGAGCCGCAGCCCAGGGTCAGAGACGGCTTCATGCCAAAGTTGTACAGGTCACCGATGCCGCCGTGCGAGGACGGGGTGTTGATGACGATACGGCAGGCCTTCATGACGTGCTCGAACAGGCTGATCTTCTCGGCCTGGGCGGGGTGCACGTACAGAGAGGCGGTGTGGCCCGGGCCACCGGCGAGCACCAGGTGCTCGGCCTTGTCGACGGCCTCCTGGAAGTCCTTGGCGTGGTACATGGCCAGGACCGGGGAGAGCTTCTCGTGGGAGAACTCCTCCTTGGCGGGGTCGGTGGAGGTGACCTCGGCGATCAGGATCTTGGTCTTGGCGGGAACCTCGATGCCGGCGAGCTCAGCGATCTTGGCGGCAGCCATGCCGGGGATGCGGTGGTCGAGAGCGCCGTTCTTGAACATGGCGGCACGCAGGGCCTCCATCTCGGCACCCTGCTTGACGAAGTAGCAGCCGCGCTTCTGGAACTCGGCCTTAACCTGGTCATAGATGCTGTCGATGACGGTCACGGACTGCTCGGAAGCGCAGATCATGCCGTTGTCGAAGGTCTTGGAGTGGATGATGGAGTTGACGGCGAGCAGCACGTCGGCGGTGTCGTCGATGACGACCGGGGTGTTACCGGCGCCAACGCCCAGGGCGGGCTTGCCCGAGGAGTAAGCGGCCTTGACCATGCCCGGGCCACCGGTGGCGAGGATGATGTCGACGTCGCGCATGACCATGTTGGTCAGCTCGATGGAGGGGACATCGACCCAGCCGATGATGCCCTCGGGGGCGCCGGCCTTGACGGCGGCGTCAAGCACGAGTTTGGCGGCGGCGATGGTGCACTTGGCGGCAGCCGGGTGCGGGGAGATGATGATGGCGTTGCGGGTCTTCAGGCAGATCAGCGTCTTGAAGATCGCGGTGGAGGTGGGGTTGGTCGTCGGGATGACGGCGCCCACGATGCCGATGGGCTCGGCGATCTTGGTGATGCCGTAAGCCTCGTCGCGCTCCAGGACACCACAGGTCTTGGTGTTCTTGTAAGCGTTGTAGATGTACTCTGCGGCGTAGTGGTTCTTGATGACCTTGTCCTCAAGAACGCCGCGGCCGGTCTCCTCGATGGCCATCTTTGCCAACGGGATACGAGCCTTGTTGGCGGCCATGGCGGCCTCATAGAAGATCTTGTCGACCTGCTCCTGCGTGTACGTAGCAAAACGCGCCTGGGCCTCTCGCATCTGAGCGAGCTTGGCCTCAAGCGCCTCTACGTTGTCCACAATTGCGGGAGTAGTGTTTTCCGGTGACTTTTTCACCATTTGTGTCTCCTTGCGATCGGAGATTTACCCTACGCCTTGCATGATAGCAAGAAATTATTCGGCGAACGGTAAGATTCCTCTAAAAGGCACACTAAAACGCTTCAATAAACTGAAGCGTTTTAACTAAAATTATCAACCTGCTGCATCGCCCCGCTCATTGGGGACAGACTTACATGAGTGCTTTCACTCATTTGGGACAGACATCGTTTTGCCATTTTGCCGTTCTGAACCAGTTTTTGCCGCTCATTGGATATAAATAGGTCACAGGCTCAGCATTTCGCGTTCCTTCTCTCCTTTTAGGTGTTGCCTGTTCGGTTTTGAAAGGAGAGATTATGCCTCGATGCGCCCGCGCCGTTTCGCTCACCGGCTATTACCACGTCTTTGACCGTGGCAACTCCAAACAGATTATTTTTGAAGATGATTCTGACCGATATCGTTTCTTATCGGACATCTCGGACAGGTTTGCACGCCATAAAGTGGCGGTGTTGGCTTGGTGCCTTATGGACAATCACTTCCATTTGATGATTGATGATCCATTTGACAATCTTTCAAAGGCAATGCAGTGTGCGTTGACAGCATATGCTAAGTATTTCAACGGGAAAACGGGGAGAACGGGGCATCTGTTTGATAATCGCTATTCGCGGGTCGCGGTTGAGTCGGACGTGCAGGCGGTGCAGCTGCTCGACTATATTCATCTCAATCCCGTGAAGGGTGCGCTTGACTCGCTCGAGGCGTACCGCTGGTCAAGCTATAAGGCGTATCAGCTGGGCTATGATCCCTTTGACATCTGTGATGCGGCCCCTATGCTCGATATTGTCGGAGGCTCCCGTTGCTATTGCGAGCATCTCGAGGAAGTTGCTGGGCGCATCTGGGCAATGGAGGTTCTTCCACGCCGGCGGATCTCCGATGAGGAGGCCCTTTCCGTTGCGCGCGAAGTTCTGCCGAGCATAGATCCTGCGCTGCTCAAGGCCCTGCCACGCCCCGAACGCGATGCCTGCCTGCTGAGGCTCAGACGGGCACATCTCACGGTTAAGCAAATTGCTCGTATCACCGGTATCGGCGCCACGAGCGTGACCAAGGCAACTGCAGGCTGGAAGGATGCAGCGTGAGGCAGGGGCCGGAGTCAGTCGGTGCGCCGCATACGTACGTCATGTCTGTCCCCAATGCGTGAAAACACTCATGTAAGTCTGCCCCCAATGAGTGCAAAAAGGCGCCCTCCGTAGGGGAGGGCGCCTTTGGTAAGTTCTATGTGAACGCGAGGTCTTTGACCCGGAGAGTCCGAGGTACTTGTTGGTAAGACCTTATTTAGGAGCGCGCAACCTTGCCGGACTTGAGGCAGGTGGAGCAAACGTTCATCTTGCGACGGTGACCATCGACGACGACGTAGACGCGCTGGATGTTGGGGCGGAACTTACGGTTGGTGACGCGGTGAGAGTGGCTGATGGAGCGACCGGCAACGGGGTGCTTACCGCAAACTTCGCAAACTTTGGACATAACTGACCCTCCTTGGGCGACAAACGAACATGTCGCGTTAACAAACAAGCCTGAACTATAGCACAGAAGCAACTCCCTGTGCGCAATCTACACAGAGATATTCCTCTTTTGGCGATAGTGCCCACGCTACGGCCCTGGACGTAGATCCGATTTACGTGCAGCAGGGGGGATTATGCCAGCTCGAACCAAGGTTTTCAAGCTCGTCCCACAAATATATATAGGTTTATGGAGTGTTGGGCTCCGTTTACGGATTGCTCTGTATTTATGCTCGCAATTAAGCTCGAGGTTGGCTACACTATCCAGTGACCATTAAAGGGGTACGAGATACCCACATGGAATTACATTGCTGCCAAAGAGCAGCCCTTCCTGTGGGTGTCTGGTCCGCTTTGAGCGGTCGGGCATCTATTTTTTTGACTGTGTCAGCAGTCAAGACATGTGAGGAAGGAGATCGATGGGCACGACTTCCCCCAAGGCGGTCATCATGGACGAGACCGCCGTCAATCGAGCGATGACCCGCATCGCGCACGAGATTCTCGAGCGCAACGAGGGCTGTGAAGATCTCGCTCTGGTCGGCATCGTCACGCGCGGCGACCTTCTGGCAAAGAAGCTCGCTGAGGAGATCAAGGAGATCGAGGGCGTCGATGTTCCGCTCGGCAGCCTGGACATCAGCTTCTACCGCGATGACTATGCGACCAATTTCGCTCCCGCGATCCACGCTACCAACATTCCCTTCAGTGTCGACGGCAAGCGCGTCGTGCTGGTGGACGACATCCTGTATACGGGCCGTACCATCCGCGCCGCTCTCGACGCCGTCATGGACCTGGGCCGTCCGAGCCGCATTGAGCTGGCAGTCCTCGTTGACCGCGGCCACCGCGAGCTCCCCATCTCGCCGGACTTTGTCGGCAAGAACGTTCCCTCGTCGCATGAGGAGAACGTGCACCTATATATGAAGGAAGTCGACGGCCACACCGCTGTCGAGATTAACGACGTCGCGCCGGGTTCCCACGTGGGCTCCGCGCCGCTGGGAGGTGAGTAGTACCGTGGCGTTCAACCATAAGCACCTGATCGACATTACCGAGTACTCCGAAGAGGACATCAAGCTCATCCTCGAGACCGCCAAGGCGTTCTCCGAGGTCAACGAGCGTGCCATCAAGAAGGTCCCCACGCTCAAGGGCAAGACCATCGTCAACATGTTCAACGAGCCCTCGACGCGCACCCGCAGCTCCTTCGAGCTCGCCGAGAAGCGTCTTTCGGCCGACAGCCTCAACTTTGGCGGCTCCTCGACCTCCACGGTCAAGGGCGAGAGCCTCGTCGACACCGTCGAGACCCTCAACGCCTACAAGATCGACTGCATCGTCGTGCGCGATAAGCACGCCGGTGCTCCCTACATCGTCACGCAGAACTCGCCCGCGAGCGTCATCTGCGCCGGTGACGGCAAGCACAACCATCCCACGCAGGCCCTGCTCGACCTGTACACCATCTGGGAGCACAAGGGTGACTTCCACGGTCTGAAGGTCGCCGTCGTCGGCGATATCGCGCACTCCCGCGTCTGCGGCTCGCTGATCCCCGCCCTTAAGATCATGGGCTGCGAGACCTACGCCGTCGCCCCCGGCACGCTGCTGCCGCCGGCGCCCGAGGTCCTGGGCTGCGACCACGTGACGAGCGACCTCGATTCCGTCCTGCCCGAGCTGGACGTCGTCTACATGTTGCGCGTGCAGCAGGAGCGTCTCGAGGGTGCCCCGTTCCCGACCATTCGTGAGTACCACAAGCTCTTCGGTCTGACCAAGGACCGCGAGAAGCTCATGAAGCCCGACGCGATTATCTGCCACCCGGGCCCCATCAACCGCGGCGTCGAGTTCGATTCCTATATGGCCGACCACCCGCAACGCTCCGTCATCCTGGAGCAGGTCTACGCCGGTATCTGCGTGCGTATGGCTATCCTGTATCTGCTGCTTGGAGGTGCCGATAATGGCCTTGCTTCTTAAGAATGCCCACGTCGTCGACCCGTCCGTCGAGCTTGACGGTGTCGTTGACGTCCTGATTGACGGCGACAAGATCGCCGAGGTCGGCGAGAATCTCGCCGTCGAGGGAGCCGAGGTCCGCGACCTTTCCGGCAAGTACCTCGTCCCCGGCCTGGTGGATATGCACGTTCACCTTCGCGAGCCCGGCTACGAGGTCAAAGAGGACATCGAGAGCGGCACCCGCGCAGCTGCCAAGGGCGGCTTTACCGGCGTGTGCGCCATGCCCAACACCGATCCCGTCACCGATAACGGCACCGTCGTGGAGTTCGTCAAGTCCCGCGCTGCCGAGGTCGGTCACTGCCGCGTCTATCCGTCGGGCGCCATGACCCGCGGTCTTAAGGGCGAGGCCATGTCCGAGATGGGCGATATGGTCGCCCACGGCGCCGTCGCCTTCACCGACGACGGTCGCGGCGTGCAGGGCGCTGGCATGCTCCGTCGCTGCATGGACTACGGCAAGATGTTCGGCAAGGTCTTTATGAGCCACTGCCAGGACGAGGACCTGGTCGGCCACGGCCAGATCAACGAGGGCAAGGTCTCGACCCGTCTGGCTCTCGAGGGCTGGCCGGCTGCCGGCGAGGAGCTCCAGATCGCCCGCGACATCGAGATCGCCAAGCTGACCGGTGCCAAGCTGCACATCCAGCACATCTCCACCGCCCATGGCCTGGAGATCGTGCGTGCCGGTAAGGCCGCTGGCGTTCAGGTTACCTGCGAGGCCACCCCGCACCACATGTTCCTGACCGAGAACGACCTGGACGAGACCTACAATACCTCGCTCAAGGTCAATCCGCCGCTGCGCACCGACGAGGATGCCGAGGCCATCCGTCAGGGTGTCATCGACGGCACCGTCGACGTTATCGTCACCGATCACGCTCCCCACACCCCGTGGGAGAAGGCCCGCGAGTTCGAGCTTGCGCCCTTTGGCATGATCGGCCTCGAGACCTCGCTGTCGCTCGTGCTCACCGAGCTGGTCAACACGGGCAAGATGAGCATGGGCCGCATGGTCGAGCTCATGGCCATCAAGCCGCGTGAGATCCTGGGCCTCGACCAGGTTCAGGTCAAGGCGGGCTCCGTTGCCGACCTGACCGTGTTCGACGCGTCCGCCACTTGGACGGTTGGCGAGGACGGTTACGAGTCGCGCGCCGAGAACTCCGGTTTTGCCGGCCGCACGCTTACCGGTCGTGCCACCGATGTGTTTGTCGGCGGTAAGCAGACGCTCGCCGACGGCTGCATATGCTAGCATAGCCTTATCGCTTTTTTGCGCGGTGCCCTTGCGGTGCCGCGCTTTCTGTTCGTTTTGACCATGCAATCGCATGGGGGATTGGAGCGTCTATGCCCACACCTTCCACTGCACGCATGCACGACTTCGAGGTCGTCTCGAACCGGGAGATCGCCGACGGCATCTTCTCGCTCGTCATCTCGGCCCCCAAGCTTGCAAGTGCGCTCAAGCCCGGTCAGTTTGTGAACATTGCCGTGCCCGGCGATGCGTCCTCGCTGCTTCGCGTGCCCCTGAGCTTCTATTGCGCCGACGCCCAGGCCGGTACCGTCGAGCTGTGGTACGCCGTCGTGGGCGACGACACCCGTCGTCTGTCGCAGATGGCCCCCGGCTCCAAGTCCAACCTGTTGGGCCCTGGCGGCCGCGGCTGGCTTGTTCCCGAGGGCACTAGGAAGGCCCTGCTCGTCGCCGGTGGCATCGGCGTTCCGCCCGTGCTGTGCCTTGCCGGCAAGCTTGCCGAGCAGGGCGTGGATGTCGACGTTTGCCTGGGCTTTGGCACCGCTTCCAAGGCCGTGGGTGTCGATGAGTTCCGCGCGCTGGGCGCCACGGTTAACGTGTGCACCGATGACGGCACGCTCGGCACGCACGGTTTTTGCACCGACCCGGCAGCCGAGCTGCTCGGCGAGGGCGGCTACGACTATGTGGCCAGCTGCGGTCCCGCCGTCATGATGAAGAAAGTCGCCGCCGCTGCCGCTGAGGCCGGTGCGTACTGCGAGGTGTCGCTCGAGCGCATGATGAGCTGTGGCTTTGGCGCCTGCAACACCTGCAATGTCGAGACGGTCGACGGTATGAAGGGTGCTTGCATGTGCGGCCCCGTGTTCGATGCTTCCAAGGTGGTGGTCTTCTAGTGGGTACCGTGAACATGGCCGTCGATTTCGGCGGCGTCAAGATGCAGAACCCCATCAACACCGCAGCCGGTACCTTTGGCTACGGTTGGCAGTTCCAGAACTTCTTTGATGTTTCCCAGCTGGGCGCCATCACCACCAAGGGTTGCGCAGCCGAGCCCTGGCCCGGCAATCCCGCGCCCCGCATGGCTGAGATTCCCGGCGGCATGATCACCTCCGTGGGCCTTCAGAGCCCCGGCGTGGCCGCCTTTGCCCGCGAGTCCGGTCCGTGGCTCGAGCAGCTGTCCAAGGACGGCTGCCAGGTCATTTGTCAGGTTGCCGGCCACTCCGTTGACGAGTTTGTCCGCGCGCTCGAGAAGTATGTCGAGCTGTGCCCCTGGGCTGCCGGCTACGAGATCAACGTGAGCTGCCCCAATATCGCCGCCGGCGGTGCCGCCATGGGCTCCACGCCCGAGGGCGCCTCTTCCGTTATGGCTGCCTGCCGCAAGGTGACCGATAAGCCGCTGTTCGTGAAGATGGCACCGGTCAACGTCGCCGAGATCGCCACGGCCCTCGAGGCCGCTGGCGCCGACGGCCTTTCGGTCATCAACTCCATCCAGGGCATGGCCATCGACGTCCATACCCGCAAGTCCCGCGTGGCAAAGCCCAAGGGCGGCCTTTCGGGCCCGCTGTGTCATCACATCGCCGTGCGCATGGTCTGGGAGGTTGCCCAGGCCGTCGATATCCCCATCAACGGTGTCGGCGGTGTCATGACCGGTGAGGATGCGGCTGAGTTTATCCTGGCCGGTGCCACCTGCGTGTCGGTCGGTATGGCCAACTTCGTCGATCCGTGCGCTTCGCTCAAGATCGCGCATGAGCTCGAGGCCTGGGCCGAGTCCCAGGGCGTGAAGGACATCAACGAACTGGTAGGTGCTTTCGAATGCTAGAGACCGATGCCCGCGACCGCGTTATCGTCGCCCTCGACTGCGACCGTGAGCGTGCGCTCGAGCTCGCCCACGAGCTTTCTGGTCATGCCGCTTGGCTCAAGGTGGGCATGACGCTCTATTACGCTGAGGGCCCCGAGATCGTCAAGACCTTTAAGGACCTGGGCTTTAAGGTCTTCCTCGACCTCAAGTTCCATGATATTCCGCATCAGGTTCGCGGTGCCGCCCGCTCGGCCTCGCTTGCCGGTGCCGACCTGCTCTCGGTTCACGGCTTGGGTTCGGGTGCCATGCTTGCTGCCTGCCGCGAGGGTGCCGAGGAGGCGCGCGACGACCGCGCCAAGCTCGTCGCCATCACCGTGCTCACGAGCATGAATCAGGATGCCTTGAGCGAGATCGGCGTCGAGTCGCCCGTGGCCGAGGAGGCCGCCCGCCTGGCAAAGCTCGCTCAGGCCAACGGTATCGATGGCATCGTGTGCTCGCCGATGGAGGCTCACGACATGCGTGAGCTGCTGGGTCCCGATGCCCTGATCGTGACTCCGGGCGTGCGTCCGGTGGGTGCCGCCCTTGGTGACCAGTCCCGCGTGGCGACGCCTTCCCAGGCTATCGAGCGCGGTGCAAGCCACATTGTGGTGGGCCGTCCCATCACCGGTGCCGACGATCCGGTTGCCGCCTTTGACGCCATCGTCGCCGAGCTGGTCGAAAACGTCGCGTAAAAGATTCCCCTAAGTCACCACTTTTGGGTCTCATTAGCACAAAATAGCCCCTGTGCCTGCGTAAACTTTCCCATCCTTTGTGTGGAATCGCAGGTCAGGGGCTTAACTTTGGGCGCAGTATATTGCACTTTTTGCGGGTATCGTCTAACCTATGGACCCGCGATTGGGCATTTTGTACGTTCTACGTGCTAAAATGCCAATTATTGAATCAGAAATAACCCAACTATTTGGAGGTACGAATGGCACTCCCTCAGCTTACCGACGAGCAGCGCAAGCAGGCTCTTGAGAAGGCTGCTGCCGCACGTCATGCCCGCGCTGAGCTTCGCGAGCAGATCAAGAAGGGCGAGAAGTCCCTCGAGTCCGTGCTCAACTCCGATGACCCCATCGCTTCCCGCATGAAAGTTTCCACCCTCATCGAGTCTCTCCCTGGTTATGGCAAGGCCAAGGCCGCCAAGATCATGGAGGAGCTCGGTATCTCCGCTACCCGTCGCGTCCAGGGCCTCGGCGTCCGTCAGCGCGAGCAGCTCCTCGAGCAGCTGACCAAATAAGTGAGCGCTCAGGATTCCAAGCTCTTTGTGATTTCTGGACCGTCAGGCGCAGGCAAGGGTACGCTCGTCACTCGTGTGCGCGAGCGCCGCTCGAACCTGGGCCTGACGGTTTCGGCTACCACGCGAGCACCACGTAAAGGTGAGGTCGCCGGCGTCAACTACTTTTTTCTGACGCGCGAGGAGTTCGACCGCCGCGTGGCAAACGGTGAGTTTGTTGAGTGGGCCGAGGTCCACGGTAACTGCTACGGCACGTTGGTGAGCGAGGTCCAGTCCAAGCTCGCCTCTGGTTCGTCTCTCATCTTGGAGATCGATGTCCAGGGTGCCCTGCAGGTGAAGGAGCGTTTCCCCGAGGCCGTGCTGATCTTTATCAAGCCACCTTCGCTCGAGGTGCTTCGTGAGCGTCTAGTCGGTCGCGGTACCGAGACGCCCGAGACGATTGAGCTGCGTATGGCAAACGCCGCCGATGAGCTTGCCCTTGCCGACCGCTACGACGACGTCGTGGTGAATGACGATCTCGACCGCGCGACCGATGAGCTCGTTCGCGTTCTCGATATGCATGAAAGGATCTGAGGTCCGTGTCCGTTGTAAAGCCTTGCATTGACGATCTTCTGGAGAAGACCGATCACAACCGCTTCCTGCTCGCTTCGCTTGCCTCCAAGCGCGCCTGCGACATCAATAGCATGCTGCGTGGCCAGCACAACCGCGTGCTTGCCGTCCAGGATGTCGATGACATCACCATCGGGCTTTCCGGTGCCGATACCATTTCGATGGCTATGGATGAGATTGTCGACGGCGACATCTCTTACGACGAGGCCCGTTATGAGAAGGCGCTCGGCCACAAGGTTGCTGAAGCCTAAATGGCGGCTCGCGTCTGCCTGGTCCACTATCACGAGGTTGGACTGAAGGGTAAGAACCGCGCACATTTTGAGCATATCCTCATGGATAACATCAAGGCGGCCTTGGCCGCCTTTTCCGTGAATGCCGTGTCTCGAATTTCCGGTTATATCCTCGTGACCTTTAACGAGCATCAGGCCGACGAGGCGGCGCGTGTCATTCGCACCGTTCCCGGCGTTGCTCGTGTGTCTTTGGCGTATCACACCAACCGCGACCCGCAGGAGTACTGCGCCGCCGCCGTCAAGGCGCTGCGCGAGTTTGGTCCTTTCGATTCGTTTAAGGTGCACGCCAAGCGCTCCAATACCGACTATGAGCTCACCTCGATTGATATCAATCGTCAGGTGGGCGAGGTACTGTGCGAGGCCTTCCCCGATAAAAAGGTTCAAATGCACGACCCCGATGCGATGGTGCATGTACTGGTGGTCCAGGGTAGCGTTTATGTGTATGCGCGCTCCGAGCGCGGTGTGGGCGGTCTGCCGGTGGGTTCTGCCGGCAAGGTCGTGACGCTGCTGTCGTCGGGTATCGATTCTCCGGTGGCGACCTGGATGCTCGCGCGTCGCGGCGCGGTGTGCGTGCCGGTACATTTCTCCGGTCGTCCGCAGACGCCCGATACGAGCGAGTATTTGGTGCAGGACATCATCCGTGCGCTTGAGCCGGGTGTCCAGATCGGCCGCCTGTACGTGGTGCCGTTTGGTGACTGCCAGCGTGAGATTTCGGTCACCTGTCCCAGCAACCTGCGCGTGATCATGTATCGCCGTATTATGTATTCGGTTGCCGAGCGCATTGCGCACATCGAGGGCGCCAAGGCCATCGTGACGGGCGAATCGCTTGGGCAGGTTGCCTCCCAAACGCTTGAGAATATCATGGCCGTCAACGAGGCCGTGAAGATCCCCGTGTTCCGTCCTCTCATCGGTTCGGACAAGCAGGAGATCATTGCGCGTGCCGAGGAGATCGGTACGTTCGATATCTCGACTGAGGCCGCTCCCGACTGCTGCACGCTGTTTATGCCGCGCCGTCCCGAGACGCACGCCAAACTCGATGCCGTGCATGAGGCCTGGGAGTTGTTCGATCACGAGGAGATGATCGAGCGCCTGCTCAAGCAGACCGAGTATATCGACTTCGAGAGCAATACGTATAAGGCCCCTAAGACCTTAAAACGCAAACATTCGGAGCTTGCTCCGCGTGAGATTTACCAAGATAACGAGTAATTTTGTGCATAGACCGACGATGCGCCTGCATCGTCGGTCTTTTGCTATCTGGGCATTTTGCGGCTAAGTGTTCATTTGCTGACGTGTGCCTGAATAAATGGACAGATTTGTGCAAGGTTTTGGTCGGTTTTTGGTTTGACCGCTAAAACCGGTTTTGGAGCGTGGCTGTTGCAGGGCTCCTTTCCTGACACGATGGTGTTGGGAGGTTTTGCTATGGCGCAGCGCGAACAACACGAACGGGTCAAACGGATGGACCGCTTGGCGGACAAGCTGCTCGGTCATAAGGCAGTGGTGATGGCGATACTGGTCGTCATTGCGATGGCAAGCGGCTTGGCGATGGCGAACCTTGGCGGCGGTGCCGGTGGTGTGTCGTTTGAGCGCACTGACGGTACGGGCTCGTTGGTGGAGCCGGGATCCGGTGATGCCTCGAGCGGAAAGACATCCGAAGGTTCTTCGACTAAGGCTTCTGCCGCGGCAGAGGTCTATGTCGATGTCGATGGCGCCGTTGTGTCGCCCGGTGTATATCGCCTCAAGGATGGCGCGCGGGTGGCTCAGGCGATTGATGCCGCCGGCGGGCTGGCGCCCGAGGCAGACGT
Organism: uncultured Collinsella sp.; assembly: GCA_900541245.1. Taxonomy (GTDB): domain Bacteria; phylum Actinomycetota; class Coriobacteriia; order Coriobacteriales; family Coriobacteriaceae; genus Collinsella. The sequence goes on along the minus strand of UQIS01000013.1, from coordinate 18,869 downwards.
TACGGGGCTCAATCGGGCATCTAAGGTCGTCGATGGACAGAAGATTCACGTTCCAACGGTAGGGGAGCAGCAGGCGTCCATTGCGGAAGCCGGTGTTGTTGGTGGGGCTTCCGCATCATCGGGTGTGAGTGGCGCAACAGGCCTAGTAAATATCAATACGGCAAGCGCGGCAGAGCTACAGACGCTCTCGGGCATCGGTCCCTCCATGGCCCAGTCGATTATCGATGAGCGGACAAAGAACGGTGCTTTTGCTTCGGTTGACGATCTGATGCGTGTGTCGGGAATCGGCGAGAAGAAGCTTGCCAAAATCAAAGATTGCATCTGCGTATGAGTGCGACCGAGCGCGAGCATGTGATGCCTCCGCGGCCCCTGATGCCGTGGACGATGGCCCTGTGTGCCGGCATGTGCATGAGCTGCGCCTTGGTGCTCAACGTGACCGCTGATGCGCTGCTGAGGGAGCGGGCTCCGGCGGTCGGGCCGCTATGGGCCATTCCCGTTGCGGCGGCGGTATTCGTTGTGCTGGCTCAATCTTGTGCGCGGCTTGCCCCTTGGAAGCGGTGGCTGTATGCCGCGTCCGTCGGTCTCGTGGCGGGAGCGGTCGTCTCGGTGTGGTGGGCTGTGGGCACGCTGAGTGCCTCGAAGGCGCTCGATGGTCGAGCGGCAAGCAGCCTCGAGTTTGTCGTGCAGGGTGATCCATCCATAAACGACGACGTGTATTCCTATACCTGCGAGGCACGCGCGGACGGTAAGAACCTGGCAACGGTTCGCCTATCGTTTGACCGTGAGCTCAAGGTCGGGGCGCACGTGCGTGTTATCGGCCGCGTTTCGCGTTTTGAGAACGATGCGTATGGACGATCGCGCGTGCTCCGAGGCGAGGTGCGCAAGGTTCAAGCCGTTCGGATTGTGCCGGTCGATGAGGGCTCTCCGGGGCCGCTGCTTCGGCTGCGAAATGGGCTGCTTGCGTCCATCGCGGCTGCGACCGACCCGGCGCGTGCGCTCATAGCCGGTGTCGTCTGCGGTCGTTCGGCCGAGCTGCGCGCCCAGCCGGCGGGCGACTGGTTTTCGGTGACGGGAACGGCGCATCTTATCGCCGTCTCGGGCAGCCATTTGGCTATCGTGGGGTTTGTAATCGAGGGTTTATTGCAAAAGACTCGGTGCTCACGTGGTCTTCAGCGGGCGATACTGGCGATAACGCTTGTGGGCTACGCTGCCTTTACGGGCGCGTCTCCCTCGGCCGTGCGCGCGTGCTGCATGGTATTCGCGACGCTTGTCGTAAACGGCGCGGGGCGTCGTCGGCACGGCGCATCGGCACTCTTCGTAACCATGTCCATCTTTGTGCTACTGAGGCCGACGGTGCTGTTCGAGATGGGCTTTCAGCTTTCATGTGCCAGCGTCTTTGCCATCCTGTGCTTTTGCCCGTATGCTACCTACGCTTTGGGTGAGCTGAGCGTGCCGTCGGGCATTGCCAGCATGCTCTCCGTCACACTGTGCTCGCAGTTGGCGACGCTCCCCATCACCATTCCTGCCTTTGGTACGTTCTCGCTCATTGCTCCGTTGGCAAATGCGGTCATCGGTCCGGTGGTGAGCGTACTGCTTGCTGTGTCGATCGTGCTGGTTCCCTTTTCGCTCGTGGCGCCGTTGCGGACTTGGGCGCTCGTTGTGCCCATGATTGCCGCCCGTTGCGCGCTGTTCTTCGAGCAGCTGTTTGCCGCCGTGCCGGGTGCATCCGTGAGCGTGCCGCCCGATAGCATGTGGATTTACCTAGTGCCGTGTTTGCTGGCGGTTCTGCTGGTCTGGTGGCCGCGTCCCCGTGCACGTCTTATGGCGGTGGGGCTTGCATGCCTGGTGCTCTTGGCTGCGATTCCGTACGTCTACTGGGATCGATTCGCTCCGCCTTCGGTGACGGTACTCGATGTGGGCCAGGCCGATGCGATTCTTATTCGCGAGGGCGGCGCAGTAGCGCTCGTCGACTGCGGGCTCGACGAGAGAGTGGAAGCGGCGATAGATCGCCACAAAATTTTTTTTTTTTGACACATTGGGTCGATGATCTTTGGGGTGGTCTTCCCGATGTGCTCGATCGGTTTTCGGTTGGAACCATTGCAGTTGCAGCGGATGCGCTGGACGGTGCGCCTGCTGAGGTCCTGAATCGCCCCGGCGTAACGTATCGGCAGGTGGCTCGCGGGGATACGGTCGATATCGGCGCATTTCGGGCTCGTGTGATGTGGCCGTTTGACACGGTGGATGGCGAGGGCAATGAGGACTCGCTTGTCTTGCTGCTCTCCTATGCCCGGGAATGCAAGAGCCTGCGTATGCTCCTCACTGGTGATGCCGAGCTCGATCAGGAGCGCGAGTTTGTACAGGAGGTGGGTGATATCGATGTGCTCAAGCTGGGGCATCACGGCTCAAAAGTTTCCGTCGACAAAGACCTGCTGGAAACGCTTAAGCCCGAGCTCTCTATGGCGAGTGCGGGCGAGGGCAACCGCTACGGCCATCCATCCGATGCCTGCATCGATGCCGTTCGCGATGCGGGCGGCGCGTTCGCATGTACCATTGAACAAGGAGACATTACCGTCTCGCCGACCGTAACAGGTTTTGCCATGCGATGCCAGCGACCGTGATGCTGCCGTTGGCGCGGGACCAACCCCTGGGCTAAAATGGCACGGTACGAATTCGAGAGTCTGCGGGAGGGGAGCGCAATGTCCGAAACCGGTCTGCTGCCGGCATATCTGATCGTCGGTACCGACGGAGTCAAGCGCGATCACGCCGTCTCGCGTATGAAAGCGCGTCTGGAAAAGTCGGGTATGGTCGAGTTCAACCTCGACGAGCGCGATATGACCAAAGACCCCGATATCGAGTCGATTATCGGATCGCTCAACACCTTTCCCATGGGCAGCGAGTTTCGCCTGGTAATCCTTGACGGCTGCTCAAAACTCGCCAAAGCGATCTCCGAGCCGCTTGTCGACTATCTGGCGAGTCCCAGCCCCACGACGGTTTGTCTCATCATCGCCGACTCGCTTGCCAAGAACACGCGCCTGTATAAGGCGATCGCCAAGATCGACAAGAAGGCGGTGATCGATTGCTCCGGTACCAAGCGCTGGGAGCTACCGCGCCGCGTGCAGCAGATGGCGACGCAGCACGGCAAGTCGATCTCGACGGCGGCCGCCGAGGAGCTCGTCTCGCGTTCGGGTGAAAACACTCGCATGCTCGATAACGATTTGGCTAAGCTTGCCCAGATGGTCGAGGCGCCCCAGATTGAGCTTGCTGATGTGGAGCGCTGGATTGTGCGCACGGCCGAAGTCCAGCCCTGGGACTTTCTCAATGCGGTCTCGGCCCGTGACATGCGACGCTCGCTCGAGCTCTTCAATCTACTGCCCGCCAAGAGCTACGTGTGGACTTACACATTGCTGTGCGGCCGCATCCGCGAGCTTATCGTTGCCAAGGCGCTCGATGCGCGCGGACAGGGTCGTGAGCTGGCCGCAACGCTTAAGCTCCAGTCCTGGCAGGTCAAGAATCACCTGACCTGGGCACGTCGCTTTTCGATGGCAGAGCTCGTTGCCGCGCTCGAGGTCGCGGTCGATGTGGAGCTCGCGCTGAAGGGTTCGGCCGATTCTCAGACCGCGCTTTTGCTCTGGATTACGTACATCTTGAGAAAATCGTGATGATACCTGCCTATTTGACAAATTCGTTCTATCCCTTTGAGGGGGAGCGTGCTATAGTAGGCGCTTGCATGACCTCACCGTGTCTCAGAGGTGTCATACATTTTTTGCAAGGAACTCGAAAGGAACTCCAGAAGTGGCAAACATCAAGTCTCAGAAGAAGCGTATCCGCACCAATGAGGCAGCTCGCATGCGTAACAAGGCTGTCAAGTCCGAGCTCAAGACGCTGACCAAGCACGTCCAGTCCGCCGTTGCCGAGGGCGACGCCGAGAAGGCCCAGGCTGCCCTCAAGACCGTCACCAAGCGTCTCGACATGGCTGCCGCCAAGCATGTTATCCACAAGAACCAGGCTTCCAACCGCAAGTCCGGTCTTGCCAAGCTCGTGAACAGCATCAACGCCTAAGTTGTAAATTTCACACCACACAGATTACGCGCATAAATGGAGCCTGTTTTATGGAACAGGCTCCATTTTTTGTATCGCTCGGGTAAGATAGTCCGCATGAATACTTCAATTGACATTTCCCACATCCGCAACTTCTCAATCGTTGCGCACATCGACCATGGCAAGTCCACGATCAGCGATCGCATCCTCGAGCTCACCCATACCGTCGACGAACGCGACATGGAGTCGCAGCTGCTCGACACCATGGATATCGAGCGCGAGCGCGGCATCACGATCAAGTCCAATGCCGTTCGCGTGTCCTATGACGCCGACGATGGCGAGACGTATCAGTTCAATCTGATCGATACGCCGGGCCACGTGGACTTTACCTATGAGGTCTCGCGCTCGCTGGCAGCCTGTGAGGGCGCGGTGCTCGTTGTCGACGCCACGCAGGGCGTCGAGGCGCAGACCGTCTCCAACGCGACGCTCGCCATGAACGCCAATCTGGACATTGTGCCGGCCATCAACAAGATCGACCTGCCCTCGGCCCATCCCGACGAGGTTAAGACCGAGATCGAGGATGACCTGGCGATCCCTGCCGATGATGCCGTGTGCGTCTCGGGCAAGACCGGCGAGGGCATCCACGATCTGCTGGAGTCCATTGTCTTTTTGATCTCTCCGCCCAAGGGCGATGCGAACGCGCCGCTCAAGGCACTCATTCTGGATTCGTACTTCGACGAGTATCGTGGCGTCGTCGCCACGGTGCGCATCTTTGACGGCTCCATCAAAAAGGGCGATACCCTGCGCATGATGCAGGCAAAGGGCGACTTTTTGGTCGATGGCGTGGGCGTCAAGCGTCCCGCCGAGACCCCGGTCGACGCGCTCACGGTCGGCGAGGTCGGATACGTGGTCACGGGCCTGAAGGACCCCGAGGCCGTTCGCGTGGGCGATACCCTCACGTGGGCGTCGAATCCCTGCCCCGAGCCGCTTCCCGGCTACCGCGAGGCCAAGCCCATGGTCTATACGGGCCTGTTCCCGATCGATAACAAGGACTACGAGAACCTGCGTGACGCGCTCGATAAGCTGCACGTCAACGACCCGTCGTTGGTGTGGGAGCCCGAGACCTCGGTGGCGCTCGGCTTTGGCTTCCGCGTGGGCTTCTTGGGCCTGCTGCATATGGAGGTCGTCAAGGAGCGCCTGGAGCGCGAGTTCAATCTTGACCTCATTGCCACGAGCCCCTCGGTGGACTATCACGTCTACAAGACTGACGGCGAGATGATTGATGTCCGCAGCCCGCAGGATCTGCCCGAGGCTACGCGCATCGAGCGTATCGAGGAACCCTACCTCAAGGCCAAGATTATCTGCCCGCCCGAGTATACGGGTGCCGTCATGCAGCTCGCTATCGAGCACCGCGGCATTACTACCGACATGATTCATCTCACGAGCAAGTCGGTCGAGATGCGCTTTGATATGCCGCTCGCCGAGCTCATCTTGGACTTCTTTGACCAGCTCAAGAGCCGTACCAAGGGCTATGCCTCGCTCGACTACGAGTTCAACGAGTATCGTCCCTCCGAGCTCGTCAAGCTCGATATCTTGCTTTCGGGCGACGAGGTGGACGCGCTGTCGTTTATCGTCCACAAGGACAAGGCCTACGGTCTTGCCCGCGGCCTATGCGACAAGCTCAAGGAGATTATTCCGCGTCAGCTGTTCGAGGTGCCCATCCAGGGTGCTATCGGCAACAAGATCATTGCCCGCTCCACCGTCAAGGCGCGTCGCAAGGACGTGCTTGCTAAGTGCTACGGCGGCGATATTTCGCGTAAGCGTAAGCTGCTCGAGAAGCAGAAAGAGGGCAAGAAACGCATGAAGGCCATCGGCTCGGTCGAGGTCCCGCAGGAGGCCTTTATGGCGATCCTCAAGGTGGACGAGTAGGTCTATGGCGCTTTCTGAATACAGCAAGCGGCTGCTGGGCGCCTATGCCGAGCAGCCGTTCCTTATGGCTCCCATGGCGGGCGTGACCGACCCTGCCTACCGCATCATGTGTCGTCGCCGCGGTGCCAACCTTGCCTACAGCGAGATGGTGAGCGTGGCGGGCCTTGCCTATGCCAGCAACAAGACCTGGCGCCTGGTGCTACCGGCCGACGAGGAGCAGCAGATTTGCGTGCAGCTCTTTGGCTCCAAGCCCGATCAGTTTGCGAGTGCCGTCGCCGCCGTCGAGGAGCGTGTGGGCGATCGCCTGTCGCTCATCGATATCAACATGGCCTGTCCTGCCCGCAAGGTTGTCACCAAGGGCGAGGGCTCGGCGCTCATGCGCACGCCCGACCTGGCGGAGAAGATCGTCGAGGCCACGGTGGGTGCGGCGCACGTGCCCGTGACCGTAAAGATCCGCAAGGGCTTTTACGCCGAGGACCGTAATGCCGCGACGTTTGCCCAGATTCTCGTAGGTGCCGGTGCCGCCGCGGTGGCGGTGCATGGTCGTTGCGCCACGCAGCTCTACACGGGCCAGGCGGATTGGTCGGTCGTCGATGAGGTCGCAGATGCCGTCGAGATTCCCGTGATCGGTTCGGGCGATGTGTTCTCGGCCGAGGACGCTGCTGAGCATCTGCAAGGCTCGGGTGCCAGCGCGGTGTTTATCGCGCGCGGCATCTACGGCAATCCGTGGGTGTTCGGCGATGCTCGCGCCCTTGCGCTCGATGGCACGCCGGTGCCGGCGCGCAGTTCCGTCGAGCGCCTGGACGCCCTGCGTGAGCACCTAACGCTGACGCATGAGCTCCTGCCGCTCATGTCGCGTGCCCGTACGTACGCAAGCTGGTACTTAAAAGGCATGCCCCATGCCGCCGCTTGGCGTGCCCATGTGGTGCGCTGTTCCACTTACGAGGAGTTTATGGCGCTGGTCGATGAGATCGAGCGCGATGTGGTGGCCTGCGAGGCTGCCCTTGCCGCCGGCGAATCGGTGCCCCCTCATCCGCTGGAGGCTTAAGGGTGGCCGTTACCGCACTGTATGCGCACGTGCCGTTCTGTGCCCAAAAGTGCCGCTACTGCGACTTTGATTCGCGCAGTTTCGCTCCGTGCGAGCTGGGCGCTGCGCTCAATGCCTATTTTGAGCAGTTGTATGCGCGCCTCGATGCTTTTGGCAAGGCTGGGGCCCTCGATCAGATCCGCACCGTCTATGTTGGCGGCGGCACGCCGTCGCTGGCGGGGGAGCGCCTGGTGGAGCTGGCGCGGCGTATTCGTGCGTGGTGCGCCCCCGTTGAGTTTACCTGCGAGGCCAATCCCGAGTCGCTGACCGCCGAGCTTGCCGCTGCGCTTGCCAAGGTTGGTGTCACGCGCGTCTCTCTGGGCGTGCAAACGCTCGATAACACCGAACTTATCGCCATCGGGCGTATTCACGATGCCGATCGGGCGCTCGCTGCCATCGCGACGGTCAAGGACGCCGGGCTTGACGTATCGTGCGACCTTATGTGCGGACTTCCCGAGCAGACCGCAGCGAGTTGGAAGCGCACGCTCGAGGGCGTGCTGGCGGCGGCTCCGCACCATGTGTCGATTTACCCGCTTACGCTCGAGGAGGGGACGCCCCTCTATCGCATGGCGTGCCGCGACGAGTCGCTCGAGCCTGATGAGGATTTTCAAGCCGCCTGCATGGACACGGCGCGTGGGCGTTTGGGTGCGGCCGGCTATCACCCGTATGAGGTGGCGAGCTACGCGCTCGACGGCCATGAGTGTGCCCATAACATTGCCTACTGGACCGGACGGGGCTACCTCGGCCTTGGTCGTTCTGCCGCGGGCATGCTCGACGCCGAGGATTTCGACCGTCTTGCAGGTTTGTTTCCCGGCGTGTCTTCTCGAGGCGATGCGTATCGCGTGCGTCTGGTGCAACACGATGATGCCGCGACGGCGTTCGATGCCGAATATCTGTCGCAGCGTGAGGCTGCGGCTGAAGACCTGATGCTCGCTTGTCGCATGACGCGCGGTATTGTGTCCGACCTGTTGGTTCGTGCGGCTTGCGTCATCCCAACGGGCGAGCTGGCAGCTGCCTGCGATCGCGCGCTCGAATTGGGTCTTGCCACTTGGGTTCCCGAGACGCTCGGGGTCCATGAGGGACCCTTCACTTCGGCAGACGTCCTCGCGGGCCATGTTCGAGCTCGTCTGGCGCCGACACACCTGGGCTGGCTCGATGGAAATGTTCTGTTCGAGCTGTTTTGGGATCTAACCTAGGCCGCTCGGGTAGAATTACCGGAATATATACGCTGCTGTGAGCAGGAGGTTGCCGCGCATGGCGACGATGAACGAAAAAGATTACTACGAGATTCTGGGTGTCTCCAAGGACGCCACCTCGCGTGATATTCAAAAGGCCTTCCAGCAAAAGGCCCGCAAGCTCCATCCGGACGTCAACAAAGAGCCGGATGCCGAGGATAAGTTTAAAGAGGTTTCCGAGGCCTACGCCGTGCTTTCGGACGAGCAGAAGCGTTCGCGCTACGACGCCATGCGTTCGGGCAACCCCTTCGCCGGCGCTCCTACGGCTTCGCCCTATGGCGGCGGCTACGCCGGTAGCGCGGGCTATGGCAATCCCTTTGAGGGCGGTTTTCCCTTTGGTGGCGTCTGGGGCCAGCCGCGTCGCGGGCAGGCTGCCTACAATCCCGAGAACGGCGCCAACGTGGTCGTCGATATCAAACTCGACGCCAAGGAGGCCAAGGGCGGTGCCCGCAAGACCGTCCGCTACACGCGCTTCGATACTTGTGGTCACTGCGGCGGCTCGGGCTCCGTTTCGTCTGAGCATGCCCATACCTGCCCAAGCTGTGGCGGCCGCGGCCATATCGACGTCGACCTGTCCTTTCTGTTTGGTGCGGGCACGTTCCAGTCGGTCTGCCCCGAGTGCGGCGGTTCCGGTAAGGTCGTGGCCGACCCCTGCCCTGATTGCGGTGGCAGCGGTCGTACTCGCGTAACCTCCGAGCAGACGATTGAGTTTCCTGCCGGCACGCACGATGGCGACGAGGTCCGCATTAGCGGCTTGGGTCATGCTGGCACCAACGGTGCCGCGGGCGGCGACCTGGTCGGCCGCGCCCATGTTGAGGCCGAGCGCTTGGAAGGCAAAGCTCGTACCGGTTTTTACCTGATGGGCATCGTGGCGCCGTTTTTGGTACTCTCGGCCATCTCGGGCGTGTTCTCGGCCTTTGCCGTGATGTGCTTTATTCCGTTTACCATGGGTCTGTTCATGGTGCTTTCGGACGGTGTGCTTCATCGTAGTCTGCTGTGGTGGAAGCGCGGTGCGATGCAGTTTGCCAACGGTTTTGCCAACGGCTTCATGTTCGCGCTCGTGTCGGTTTGGTTCGCGAGCTGCTCGCAACGGGCCATGCTTTCGCCGTACCAAATGCAATAACATCAAACCCTTTGTTTGCGGTCGGCCCAGCTTGGGTATAGGACGCACTGTGACAATAATGAAAGTCGGAAGGATTAGGTCGTGTCGGAAAATAGGGATTACTACGAGGTGCTTGGCGTCGACAGGGATGCCGACGCGCGGACGATTAAGCGTGCGTTTCTAAAGAAGGCCCGTACCGTACATCCGGATGTTTCGGACGACCCCGAGGCCGAGGCCAAGTTCAAGGAGCTCAACGAGGCCTATTCCGTTCTTTCCGATGAGCAGAAGCGTGCTAACTACGACCGTTACGGCACTGCCGACGGCCCTGGTGGTTCGGGCTACGTCGATATCAACGATATCTTTGGTGGCATGGGTATGGACGACTTGTTCTCGTCGTTCTTTGGCGGCGGTGCCGGCGGTGGCGCCCGCAGCCGTCGTGAGCGTCGTCGCGGACGTGACATGGCCATCTCGCTTTCGGTGACGCTCGAGGAGGCGGCGCTCGGCTGCAAAAAGACGATCAGCTATGACCGCCTTGCTCCCTGCGAGGATTGCAACGGTACGGGCAAGGCTGACGGTGCGACCGAAAAACAGTGCAGCCGCTGCCACGGCACGGGCTATGTCACCACGGTCCAGCGCTCTTTTTTGGGCCAGGTTCAGTCTTCCTCGCCTTGTCCCGACTGCCATGGCGAGGGCACGGTTATCGACCATCCCTGTGAGACCTGCGACGGTCAGGGCCGCACGCCTTCGCACGAGAAGATCGACATCGATATTCCCGCCGGCGTTTCGACCGGTCGCCAGCTGCGTGTGGGCGGCTTTGGCGAGGCCGGCCTTCGCGGCGAGCCCTCGGGCGACCTGATTGTCAACGTGCGTGTTGCCGACCATGAGCGCTTTAAGCGCAACGGTGACGACCTGTACCTCGTGAGCGATATCTCGATTGCGCAGGCTGCGCTCGGCTGCGAGATCGAGGTCGAGGGCATTATGCCCGACGAGGTCGTTAAGGTGACTGTTCCCGCCGGCGCCCAGTACGGCGACACCGTGAGCGTCAATAATTACGGCATGCCGCGCATTGGCGGTGGCGGTTCGCGTGGCCGCCTGATCGTGCAGCTGCGCGTGGTCGTTCCCACCAATCTTTCCAATAAGCAACGCGAGCTGCTCCGTGCTTTTGCCGATGAGATGGGCGATGACGTCGCTTCCGGTAAGAAGTCGGTGACCGACCGTATCAAGAGTGCCCTCGACGATATCCTCGATTAAGGAGCCCGCGTGCTCGCACCCCATATTTCCGTCGTCAACCTCGGCTGCCGCGTCAACCGGGTTGAGTCTGACCGTATCACTGCCGATCTTATGCGCCTGGGATTTGCTATTGTGGAGCCCCAGGATGCCGATCTGATCGTCATTAACACCTGTGCCGTTACGGGCGAGGCTGAGGCCAAGACCCGTAAGGCCGTCCGTCATGCGCTGGCCCATCCAAACGAGCCCTATGTGGTCGTGACCGGATGCGTGGTCAATTTGCATCCCGAGGAGCTGTCGGAGCTTTCGGATCGCGTGATCGCCGAGCCGTCCAAGATCGATGTCGCCGAGCGCGTCTGCGAGGTGCTGGGTGTCGAATCCGATAGCGTTCCCGCCTGCAGCGATGGCGAGGTGGTCGATGCGCTCGGTCGCTCTCGCCTGGGCGTGAAGATTCAGGACGGCTGCAACCATCGCTGCACCTATTGCATTGTGTGGAAGGCACGCGGCCCCGAGCGCTCCGTGCCCGTCGAGTCCGTGCTCGAGCAAGTTCGCGAGGCCCAGGAGGCCGGCGTGCCCGAGGTGGTGCTGACCGGTGTGAACCTGGGTGCCTACGATGGCAAGAGCGCGACCGACGAGCACGTCGAAATCGATGAGCTGCTCGAGGCCATCATGGAGCGCACGTCTATTCCGCATGTGCGCATTTCCTCGGTCGAGCCCATGGATATCTCCGAGCGCCTGCTTAAGGTTATGGCGCGCTATCCGCAGCGTATCGCCCCGTTTTTGCACCTGCCCGTGCAGTCCGGCTGCACTGCGACCCTGCATCGCATGGGCCGTCCCTATAGCGCCGAGGCCTTTGAGGACACGGTGCGTATGATTCGCGCCAACTTGCCCCAGGCGTCCCTTTCGTGCGATGTCATCGTCGGTTTTCCTGGTGAGACGGACGAGGAGTTCGAGGAGTCGCTGGCGCTGTGCTGCCGTGTGGGTTTCTCGCGTATGCACGTGTTCCGCTACAGCAAGCGTCCCGGTACCCTTGCTGCCGACATGCCCGACCAGGTGCCACCCGAGGTTATGGCCGAGCGCAGCCGCCGTATGCGGGCCGCCGCACAGGAGCTCGCTATTGCCGACGCTCGTCGTCGCGTGGGCACGGTCGAGCGTGCCGTGCTCGAGTATGGTGACAACCTGACGGTCGGCTCGTTCCATCATGCCCGTCTTGACGATACCTGTGGACTTACAGCCCCGTGCCTGCTCGGTGTTGCTATCATCGGAGTCGATGATTCCGGCTTGGTCCATGCACGCAGGGAGGTTCATGGAAGCCTCGAAGATTAGACTTACCGTTCCCGAGGGAATTGATCCCTCGCGCGTTTTGGGCGTCGGCGACGGCGTTCTTCGTGCGCTTGAGAGTTTGGTTCGCGCTCACGTGGTCGCCCGTGGCGATAGCATCTCCGTGAGCGGCGACCCGGACGAGGTCGAACTCGTGGCGCGCTTTTTCGAGCACGCTTTTTGCGAGGCGGCTGCCGGGCGCACGCTGTCTGCCGACGATGTCTCTCGCTGCCTGGCCGTCTTGCGCGACGGTGAGCATGAGGCTACGTCGCTTCGCGATGACGTGCTGCTTTCGTATCGCGGCCGCGTCATTCGCCCCAAGACGCTTGGGCAAAAGCGCTATGTGGATGCCATCCGCTCGCATACCATCACGTTTGGCTTGGGTCCTGCCGGTACCGGTAAGACCTATCTGGCTATGGCGCTCGCCGTTGCCGCGCTCAAGCGTCACGAGGTGGGCCGTCTGATCTTGACGCGTCCGGTTGTCGAGGCGGGGGAGAATCTGGGCTTTTTGCCCGGCACCCTCGAGGAAAAGATCGATCCCTACATGCGTCCGCTCTACGACGCCCTTTTTGACATGATGGATCGCGAGCGCACCGATGAGCTTATGGAGCGCGGCGTGATCGAGATCGCCCCGCTTGCCTACATGCGCGGCCGCACGCTGAGCGATGCCTTCGTGGTGCTCGACGAGGCGCAAAATACCACGCCCGAGCAGATGAAGATGTTCCTGACACGCCTTGGGTTCAACTCCAAGTTCGTGATTACCGGCGACCTGAGCCAGCGCGACCTGGTGGGTCGTCGTGGCGGTCTTGCCGACGTTGAGCAGATTTTGGGCCGTGTCGACGATGTGGCGTTTGCACACCTCGAGCGTGCCGACGTGGTGCGCCATGCCCTGGTGGGTCGTATCGTCGAGGCATATGAAGCTTATGATGACGTGCGCGAGCAGCGCCCGCGCGACCGAAAGGAGTCCCGTTGAGTGTATTGATCAGCAACGATGCCGAGCTCGATACGCTGCTCGACGCGCAGGAGGTGGAGCACATCTGCGAGGTTGTGCTTGCCGCCGAGGGCGTTGAACGTGAAGTCGAGATTTCCCTTTCGTATGTCGACGAGGACGAGATGCACGAGCTCAACCACGAGTGGCGCGGTATCGACCGCACCACCGATGTGCTCTCGTTTGAGTGCGATTCGGCCTTTGACGATGACATTCCCGCCGATGAGACGCTCGAGCTCGGCGATATTATCTTGGCCCCGCAGGTTATTGCCCGTCAGGCCCCCGGTTTTGGCAATAGCCCCGCTGACGAGTGCCGTCTGATGCTCGTTCACGGCATGTTGCACCTGCTGGGCTATGACCATATTGATGACGACGAGGCCGAGGTTATGGAGGCCCGCGAGGACGCCATCCTGCGCGATCTGGCGCTCGAGCGCGGCGAGGACCCCAAGCTGGTCCACGTCGGCCCCATCACCAACCACGCCCACGACTAGGAGCCGTCTATGATTCCCGGATCGAACAAGGACCATCCGTCCTTCTTAAAGTCGTTTTCCTACGCCATGGAGGGCTTCGTCACCGCCGTCAAGACCGAGCGCAACATTAAGGTCATGCTCGTTGCGGGCGCGTGTACCGTCATTGCCGGCTGCGTCGTGGGGCTCGACATTGCCGAGTGGGCCACGATTATCATCTGTTGTGGCCTGGTGATTCACGGCGAGCTGTGCAACACCGCCATGGAGGCCATCGTCGACCTGGCGACCCAGGAGCTCCATCCGCTGGCCAAGCGTGCGAAGGACATCGCCGCCGCTTCCGTATACGTACTTTCCATCACCGCCGCGATTGTGGGCGTGCTGGTATTTGCCCACGCGCTCGGCTTTATTTAGAAAGGGATTCCCATGTCCGACAATATGCAGCCTACCGATGAGATCCTGGACGACGAGACTTTGGACGCGGTGGATACCGAGGGGCTCGAGGATGTCGAGGAGTTCGATCCGTTTGAGGGCATGAGCGATGAGGAGCTCGACGCCCTGTGCGACGAGGACGACAACCTCGCGGGCTTTGGCGACGTTGAGCCTGGTTTTCGCAGCGGCTTCGTGGCCCTGGTCGGACGCCCCAACGCCGGCAAGTCCACGCTGCTTAATGCCTGCTATGGCAAGAAGGTCGCCATCACCTCACCGGTGGCCCAGACGACCCGCCGCCGCATGCGCGCCGTCGTCAACCGTCCCGGCTACCAGCTGGTCTTTGTCGATACCCCGGGTATTCATAAGCCCAAGGACGGTCTGGGATCCGAGCTCAACAAGAGCGCGTTGTTCGAGCTGAACGATGTCGATGTCGTCGCGTTTTTGATTGATGCCACCAAGCCGATTGGCAGGGGAGACGCTTGGGTTGCCGAGCGCGTCAGATGCGCCCGTTGCAAGAAGGTCCTGGTGCTCACCAAGGCCGATGAGGCCGATCCCGCCCAGGTTATGGAACAGCTCAAGGCCGCCCACGAGCTCATGGAGTATGACGACGAGATCGTTACGTCGTCGGTCAAGAACTTCAACGTCGATGCCTTCATCGAGACCGTTGCGCACTTTTTGCCCGAGGGTCCGCGTTGGTTCCCCGAGGACATGGGTACCGACGCTTCCGATGAGACGCTCGTTGCCGAGTTTGTGCGCGAGAAGGTCTTGCGCCGCACCCGTGATGAGATCCCGCACTCCGTTGGCGTGATCTGCGATGCGCTCGAGCAGACCAAGCAGGTACTGCGCGTGCACGCCACCATTTACGTCGAGCGCGAGGGCCAAAAGGGCATCATCATCGGCAAGGGCGGCGAGATGATCAAGCATATCGGTATCGATGCCCGTCGCGATCTTGAGCGCATCTTTGGCACGCAGGTCTTTTTGGAGCTGGACGTGAAGGTCAAGGCCGGCTGGCGTGACGACGAGGCCCAGATTCGCCGCTTTGGGTATAGCGCCGAGGACTAAGGGCGCGCAGCGCTCATGGCAGGCTCACGGACATATCGCACAAAGGTACTCGTCCTCGATAAGACCAAGCTCAAGGAGACCGATCTGATCTTGACGATGCTTGATGAGCGAGGTCGGCAGGTTCGTGCCGTGGCAAAGGGCGCCCGCAAGCCCGGTGGGCGCCTGGCGGCGCGCTGCGAGCTGTTCTGTACCGTCGATATGTTGCTCGCACATGGACGCTCGCTCGACGTGGTTTCTCAGGCCGAGCTTATGGAGGCGCCGCTCGGAGCTGCGCCCGATTACGAGACGACCTGCGCCGCAAGCGCGATCGCCGAGGTCGCGCGCGTGTGCTCGTTCGAGGACGCTGAGGACCCGTTTACCTTTGCCATAACGCAACGGGCGCTTACCCTGGTCGGCAGCGGGCTCGATGCGGCGCATATGGATCTACTTGTGGCGGCATATGTCTTTAAGCTGCTGTCGCACGTTGGCTATCGACCCGATTTTTCGGCCTGTGTGCTGTGCGGAGACCCCATGCTGTCGTATTTTTCGCCCCAGGCGGGCGGTCTCATGTGCGGATCGTGCGCGTCGAGCGTTCCGGGTGCCGAGCTGGTATCGACCGGTGAGGTCGCATGGCTGCGCGCCCTCATGTCGATGACCTTCGATGCGCTTTTGGCCGAGAAAATCGACTCGCATACGGCGGCGTTCTTGCTGGGGCTTTCGCATGTGTGGGCGGCGACGCATACCGACCAGCGCCTCCGTGCGATGGAATTCATGTTGGGTCGGTGATGATGCGCAGGCGCGGGCTGCTTGTGGTAACATACCGACCTGTTGGTACCTCGACCTTGGATGCTCGCTCCACCGGCGGCTTCCCAGTCCGAGGCGAATCGAGTCGCCCGCGGGCGACGTAAAACGAAAGGTGAAACAATGACTGTTTCCAAAGAGCGCAAGGCGGAGCTGACTGCCCAGTTCGGTAACACCCCGGTCGACACCGGTAACCCCAAGGTTCAGGTTGCTATCCTGACTGAGCGCATCAAGGAGCTGACCGAGCACATGAAGTCCCACCAGAAGGACTTCCACACCCGTCGTGGCCTGCTCATGCTCGTCGGCCGTCGTCGTCGTCTTCTCTCCTACATCAAGAAGAACGACATCGTCGAGTACCGTGAGCTCATCAAGGCTCTGGGCATCCGCGACAACATCCAGTAAGGATTTGTACATGCTAAGAGCGTCCTGCGCAACGGGGCGCTCTTTTTGTGTAAGGGCGCGAACAATCACGCTCTGAAGCGTGGCGGGGGCAGGGGGCTCGCGTCACATGAGAAGCCCGCAGGCAAGGGGCCTGTGGGGTAAAGGAGAACAATGACACTCGTATCCAAGACCTTTGAGCTGTACGGCAAGACCTACACCTTTGAGTCGGGCGAGCTTGCCAAGCAGGCCACCGGCGCTTGCCTGGTCAAGCAGGGCGACACCACGATGCTCGACACCGTGGTCGTCTCCAAGGAGCGCAAGAACTACGACTTCTTCCCGCTGACCGTTGACTTCAACGAGAAGATGTACGCAGCCGGCCGCATCCCGGGTGGTTACCTCAAGCGTGAGGGCCGTCCCAGCGAGAAGGCCACGCTTACCGCGCGCATGATTGACCGTCCGATTCGCCCGAGCTTCCCGGACGGCTTCCGCAACGAGGTGCACATCGTCGCCACCTCTCTCGTCGCCGACCAGGTCAACCCCTTTGACGTCATCAACGTCATGGGTGCTTCCCTGGCCATGACGCTCGGCGGCGTGCCCTTCGAGGGCCCGCTTGCCTGTGTGCGCATCGGCCGCAACGTGGGGACCGGTGAGTTTATCGTCAACCCCACCTATGAGGAGCGCGAGAACTCGGATCTGGACCTGGAGCTGGGCGGCTCCGCCGACTTCATCTCGATGGTCGAGGCCGGTGCCGAGGAGATCTCCGAGGACGACATGCTCGCCGCCATGAAGTTTGGCCAGGAGGCCCTTGCTGCCTTCTGCCAGGCTCAGGACGAGTTCGTCGCCGAGTGGGAGCAGGTCAACGGCCCCATCGTCAAGAAGGAGTACCCGCTCGACCAGCCCGTCGAGGAGGTCCAGGAGCGCATCTTCGCCCACTACGACGAGATGGCTGCCGCCCTTCGCGACGCCGACAAGCTCTCCCGTATCGGTAAGGTCGAGGCTCTGAAGGAGTCCATCCGTGCCGAGTTCTCCGAGGAGGAGCAGGCCGCTTGGGAGCGCGAGATCCCCGTGGCACTCAAGAAGCTCGAGAAGAAGGCCATGCGCACCATGGTCGTCGAGACCGGTGAGCGCGTCGACGGTCGTGCCGCCGATGAGATCCGTCCCATCATGGTGAAGGACAACTACCTGCCGCTCGTTCACGGCTCCGGTCTGTTCCAGCGTGGCCAGACCCAGGTGCTTTCCGTCCTGTCGCTCGGCATGCTCAACGAGGGCCAGCGTCTGGATACCATCGAGCCCACCGAGGGCAAGCGCTACATGCACCACTACAACTTCCCGCCTTTCTGCACCGGCGAGACTGGCCGCATGGGTAGCCCCAAGCGCCGCGAGATCGGCCATGGCAATCTGGCCGAGCGCGCTCTGCTTCCGGTGCTTCCCGACGAGAACGAGTTCCCCTACGCCATCCGCGTCGTCTCCGAGGTCATGGAGTCCAACGGCTCCTCTTCGATGGCTTCGACCTGTGGCTCCACGCTCGCCCTTATGGACGGCGGCGTGCCCATTAAGCGCCCGGTCTCCGGTATCGCCATGGGCCTGATCCAGGAGGAGGGCAAGACCGTGGTCCTGTCCGACATCCAGGGTCTCGAGGACTTCCTGGGCGACATGGACTTTAAGGTCACTGGCACCACCGAGGGCATTACCGCTCTGCAGATGGACAACAAGGCCACCGGCCTTACCTTCGACATCCTGGCCCGTGCCCTGCAGCAGGCCAAGGAGGGTCGTGCCTTCATTCTGCAGAAGATGCTCGATGTGATCCCCGAGCCGCGCCACACCACGCGCAGCACCGCTCCGCGTATCGTCTCCATCCAGGTTCCGACCGACAAGATTCGCGACGTCATCGGTTCCGGCGGTAAGGTCATTCGCGGCATCCAGGACGAGACCGGCGCTTCGGTTGACATCCAGGAGGACGGCACCGTCTTTGTCGGCGGCACCGGCGAGTCCGTGGACCAGGCTGTCGAGCGCATCAAGCTCATCATCAAGGTTCCCGAGCCGGGCGAGGAGTACACCGGTCGCGTGGTCTCCATCCAGCCCTTCGGCGCCTTCGTCAACCTGCTGCCCGGTAAGGACGGTCTGCTGCACATCTCCCGCGTCGCCAAGGGCCGCGTGGAGAAGGTCGAGGACGTCCTCAACGTGGGCGACGAGGTCAAGGTCGTCGTCATCGAGGTCGATGATCGCGGCAAGATCTCGCTCGATCGTCTTGACAAGCCCGAGGCCCCGGCTCGCGCTGAGGGTGCCTCCGAGGGTGACGGCGAGCACTTCCAGCGCCGTGAGCGTCCGCGTCGCGAGCGCTCCGAGCGCAGCGACCGCCCGCGCCGTCCCGGTGACAACGGAGGCCGCAAGCCCCGCCGTCACCACGACGCCGAGTAACAGCCGCATATAAGCAGCTCAACAAGGGCGACTCCGGACAGGGGTCGCCCTTTTGCTTGCGCCCGGGAGGGACGCATATGAAGTTTCCTGCTCTACAGTCCTGCGCAAGACGGAAAGCACATTAAGTGCTTTCCTTTGCGTGCGGAACTCGCGATAAACTTCATATACGTCCCTCCCGGGCGCAAGCAAAAGGGCTGGTTAGTGCCGCTCGCTATTGAGTTAGACATTCTATTCAGTATTCAGATTACAGATCTGTAGATAGTCGCAGCAGCATCTTCCCAGATAAAACCGACCAAAATAAACCTGTCCCTTATTGGCGGGTCAGGGCTCAGCGGCCCCGGGGAGGGCGAAGGTTTTAGGGAGGTGCGGACGGAGCGGGGGCCACGGAAAGGGGGAGACGGCGGGG
>UQIS01000012.1 GCA_900541245.1 uncultured Collinsella sp. | reverse complement strand
GCTCGACCTTCTCCCTGCTGTACATGCGAACCTCCAGTCCGGACCGCCCCGCGGTCCAACTTTCTGTCCGCACCCCCACAGGGGCAAAAAGTATCCACTTCATTGCAAATAAACTGGACCTCTCGGATGTTATATCTATCTGCAATCAAATCAACAAAAAGCAGAGTGGTATATTCGGAAAACTGTTTCACAAGTAAAGCTCTGGCGACTTATTGTGTCGCCAGAGCTTTACTTCAATCTACATAGTGCTCATCGGACCGTGATACGGGTCGCCATTGACATAGTACTCCGCCCACGCAGTGCGCAATTTACCCTGTTCGCGCATAAATCGAACTTTCTTCTCACCGGTCTCATAGCCGCGACTAAAAGATTCATAATGATACAGAAGCGCATCTGCATCGAAAACAACTAACTTATTGAGTGAACGAACCCTCAGGCAGAAATCAACGTCATTAAACGCGACTTCGAAGTCTTCGTTAAACCCATTAAGCTCTTCAAATACGGAGCGCTTTGTCATCATACACGCAGCGGTAACGGCGCTTAAGTCTTGTGAAATAACAGCACGGCGCATGTAGCCCGGATCATCCCGGTCAAGATTGTTGAATACGTGAATGGGGCCGCCCATTTCGCCTTCATTTCTACAACATATCATCATTACGCCTGCATGCTGCACCGTATCATCTGGATACAGCAGCTTTGCACCGACCGCTCCAACATCATCACGCTGACAGAAAGACAGCATTGAAGAAAGCCAGCCGCTCTCAATAACCTCAGTGTCATTATTCAAGAACAGCAGGTATTTGCCGGATGTCAGTCCAACGCCATAATTATTGATAGCGGAGTAATTAAACGGACCATCCCATGTTGCAATGCGAACGTTCTCATATTGCTCGGAAACGGTGCGGTAATACTCAAATGTCACGTCCTCTGTACTATTATTCTCAACAACCAGAATCTCGAAGTTGCGGTAATCAGTTTTTTCCTCAATAGAGTCAATGCAGCGGCGTAAGACCTCAACACTATCTTTATTGGGGATAACGATACTGACCAAGGGCTCTTCATTAAGAGCGTAGGCAATGTGATAGAAACAGGCAGAATCAGTTAACTCCGCAGTACCGTTCAGACCGCAGCGATCCAAATGCTCTTGCAGTGCCCTTCTGCCAGCATCATCGGCATAGTTCTTATTTCCCGCACTCTTCGCAGTTGACGTATCGCTAATTCTCCAATGGTAGAGAACCTCAGGGACATGATAGATATTCTGAGTTCTCTCTACTAAACGCAACAGAAAATCATAGTCTTGAGCTCCATCGAACTCTTTCCGTAGCATCAGTTCTTTAGCGAACGAGGCACGAACGCAAAGCAGATGAGTTATGTAGTTATGAACGCGAAGCAGATCTAGATTGAAATCAGACTTGAAATGAGGGGCCACATACTCACCGACCTCATTTAAGAAGTCCTCATCGCAATACAGTGCATCAGTATCAGGACAGTCCTGAATTCGCTCTGCGTATCTATAAAGAGCAAATGGATCGAGCGTATCGTCGTGGTCGAAAAACACGACATAATCGCCCTTTGCTTCAGCAATGCCAAAGTTAGTGTTCCCCGAAATACCCTTATTCGAATCTAGAGTGACGACCTTAATGCGCTCATCTTTCAATTGATCCAAAGCTGAACACAGCTCAACACAATCAGGTGTTGAGTTAATCAAAATAAGCTCCCAATTTGGATAAATCTGATTGAGAACGGAATCAATCATCTCATGAAGAAACTTAAGAGGGGTCTTATACAGTGGCACAACGATACTGAATTTCAGCGAACAACTCGTATCAAAGTCACACGAATCAAGCATTGCCAAATAGTCATGCCGCTTTGCACAAAATTCAGAATACAAACCCGGCGAAGACGCCTTATAAAAATGTGGAGAACAGACATCTGAATAAAACTCAACAGATGCAGGATCAAAGCACAGAAAACCAGTCTGGACGGACTTTGATTCAACATTAGCGACTAGGCAATAGCTCTTCGGACCGACCGACAAACGAAGGCTAAAAGAGGTCTCTTTCCTCTTAAGCCCACCCATATCAATGGTATTGGTTCTTCCAAAATCCGGTTTATACGCTAACGCCCTGCCATCTGAATCAATAACGTCGAGTCGAGCTAAAATCTCACTATTGGGATAACAAATAACTCCTTTGCATATTAACTCAGAGCCATCTGCTGATTTCAAGAGAATAGTGGGTCTCACATGAATTTGATTTGAATAGACCTGACGATCTGAGTCGCGAATTAAATAAGACAACGATGACTTAAATCGATAATTGAATCGTGAAATCCACTTAATTTCATCCCATCCGAAGTTCTTACTAAATAACCGATTCAATTTTTGATTACTAGAAAACACAGATAGATTGAAATCTTCACCCTCAAGCAAAGGAATTGCAATTACAAGCAATGAGTCAATTAAGTGACTTGAATACGGGATCAAATTACCAGACTTAGAAACCACGTCGACAGCATAAGAGGCAGGAAGTTCACCATCAAGAGCGAAATATACAGTTCCGCAGCCGCGGACAGTAGCCACTAGCTTCATTACAATCACCTACACATTAGCCACGCCGAAAAGGCGTAGCGACAACCACACAAACAATAAACAGACCTAAGAGACTTAAGAAGATACCTAACATTAAACCATACGGTATGTATACAAATTCAACGTGATGCTCGCCCTTGGAGACAGCGGTAGAAATAAACCCGTAATTTACTGTTATACACTTCGCCTCTGAACCGTCAACAAATGCACGCCAACCAGGGCTGGAGAGCACCGGCACCATCACGAGCCCATCGTTGTCTGAAGAAACGGATACATCGTAACGTCCTTCATCAACCTGAGTGACATTGACTGACGACACCTTGGAATCATGATCGTTGTTTAAGGTTCGGTCGAGCTTGGCATAGCTATCGTCATCAACTATGGCCTCGCCGCTATTCAGACAATCCCATAAGGAATTATGATTTCCATTGATGCAGTCATTTTCCTTTCTCACATTAGAATAAAACGTTCCAAACGAGTAATGACGATTTTTGTAAATGTATATATGATCAATTACTTCAACCAAATCAAGCCAGTCATAGCTTAATTCATCACCAGATAAAACGTACTTGACTCCAAATAAACCGGCTGCATCACCTTCGTTTTGATCAAAAAAGAATGCGGAATATACATGTGAAGGGGTCCCATCAGTATTGCCCTGCCAAAAAGCATCCAGTAGAGAAATCTCCTCTTTTGGCCGGGTGGAATTATAGGAAGTAACTCCATCATAATTTTGGATTAAGCCATCTTGAAAGACTGACCATTCAGAAAATGTCTTGTCCATCCTGTAAACACTTGAATCATTATCCATAACGTAATTAAGAGCATTTGCCGAGATTCCAGACTCGACGAGTTGATAAGTAGGAAATGAGTCCTTTTTCAAGTGCGTGCGACAAGTGACGGAAACATAAGCATCAGCCATAGAAAGCGAGACGGCAGATATTGACAAGATGAGGACAAATCGAACAAAGGACTTTACCGATAGCAACAAACATGCAATAAGCGCAATACAGACAAACATCAAAAACAACGAAAGCGCCTTTGCGTCGCCTTCGTTGCCAATACAACAAAGAACGCTAATTACCAAGCTAATTAATAAAGCAACGAGAATACTCGGTTTTGAATAAAAGTGAGCACTCTGGAGCTGATCAAACACAACTGCTATCACCAAGCAGCAGCAAACCGGAATGAAAAAGGATGACCGATACTTGACCTCAGAAAATACATTTAAAAATGCAGGGAAAAAAGTATTAATCAGATATAGGCAGGGCAACACAAGGGCAATGCCGAGAACGATGTTGCGCGTTCTAGATCTTTTGGAAGAGAGCAGCCAAACAAGATATAGAAATATAAATGAATAAATAACACCAGAGCACCCAATCTGAGGAAGCTCATAGTAATTCGAAGAACCAAAGTCTGAAGACCAGGTTCCAGCATAATTATTACCCATTACTCGAAGTAAAAATAAACGCAAGTCTCCCAATCCAACATTGGAAGAGAGTGCGGTCAGCACCTTTGACTGAAGAGACGGTCCGCCAGATATTCGGCTGGAATCGAACAGCAACAAATATGCGACGGGAACTGAAACGACTGCTGAAACGAGCAATCCCCCTACAACTGGCAATATAAAATCGGAAAACGATTTGAAGCCCTTTGACCAGCTTTCATTCAGATAGACCCCTCGCAATAATGCATAAATTGCACAGGGCACCAATGTCATAAACGAAATATATACACTGAGAAGGGTGACGAGCGCCACGCCAGCCGAAAGAAGCAATCGTCCAAGACGAGATCGATTATCGAAATACAGTTCGATGCCAACCAGAATTAAAAGAACAAAGAGGCATGCATTACCAAGAAAATAGTGATTTCCCCAAAGAACTAGGTATCCATTAATCGAATACACAAGAGACGATACAATTTTAGCTGGTTCCTTAAAGCCATAAAAACTAAGGAAGATATAGAAACCTATCGAGGCAATATAAACCTTAGCAATCTGGATAGAAATCAGTGCATATGGTAAAAACCAATCGCCCAAATATACACACGATGGAATTAGTATCAAATTAAAAGGGTCGAAGTATAGAGACTGGTAAACAAGCCTACTGCATCCAAGTCCGTAATTCTGGTTCCATACAGATACGTTCCCTCTTTGAAAATCATGAATCAAATCTAGATACAACGGGATGTACTGCTGGGTGGTATCGCTCCCAATGTCGTTGAATGCATAGACGATATCGCCAAAAATGAACTTGCGGTAAACAAACAGCACAACAAGCGTTGTGCATAGGAATAGCAATGCCCAATAAAACCGATTGGTTTTATCCCTACACTTGGAGATAAGCCCCATTTTCATCACAAGCTCTGCGAAGAACCATAACCCGGCAAACATCATTAAAAATAGGAGCAGCAGCTTCATATACTAGACCTCAACAACGTTAGCAATCTGATTAAATACTCTGCGTTGCGATATGGGCGATACGCTGCCCATACCCTTCGCCGGGTACTGCCCAGCGACCATTTAAATCCTCAACGCACGGTGCAATACCGCGCTCGACCTTATCAAAACGCGGATCAGCACAAGCGTTATTCAAGGGCTCTTTCGAAGCATAGGCTTTTAGATGCTGAACCTGAGCACGAAGACCGATTCGGACACTACCAAATGTTGCTCCACCCACAGTTGCATTCACAGCGCCAATTCCACCGAAGTTGCATTGTTCTGCTTTTACGCTACCGCCAAATTTAAGCCATCCGGTTTCGAGCATAGCCTGAGCAAACAGAACTTCTGCTTTAACACCTTCAGCATTCGCTTCCTCTAATACTATCTGGCAAAAGTCATTAATAGTTGTTGCGCCCTTGGAGGCATAAATAGTCGGATAGGTATGTCCAGTAGAGTTGTACAAGGAAACCATGCTCGAAACCGAAGCGGCAGACTTTCCCATAATCGGAGTGCCCAAAGTTACGCACGCCACGAGGTCGGACTCGGAGAAGGGCGACCAGGACGATCCGTTCCAGGCCTGGACCAGGAACTTGTAGGAAGTGCCGTTCGAGAGGCCCTTCACGGTGTAGGACTCCTTCTCGCAGCCGAGCGTGTAGGTCTTGTAGCCGGACCCCTGGCGGACGGCGACCGCGTAGCGGGTCGCTCCGGGCACGTGGCCCCAGGTGAGCTGGACCGACCCGTCGCCGGCCTTCGCGGAGACCTTGGGCCTGACGGTGCCCGACGGGGCGGCGGAGCACAGGTAGCCGTCGGCGGCCGACGACCAGGAGCCGTCGACCCGGGCCTGGACCAGGAAGCGGTGGGTCACGCCGTTGGCGAGGTCGGAGACCTTGAAGGAGGTGCCCTTCTCGTCGAGCGTGTAGGTCCTGTAGGAGCCGTCGGCCATCTTCTCGGCGACGGCGTAGCGCTCGGCGCCGGCGACGGCCTTCCAGGAGACGGTGACCTCACCGTCGCCGGTCGCCTCGGCAGAGGCCTCGGGGGCCCTGGGGTCCGACGGGCGGCACGCCACGAGGTCGGACTCGGAGAAGGGCGACCAGGACGATCCGTTCCAGGCCTGGACCAGGAACTTGTAGGAAGTGCCGTTCGAGAGGCCCTTCACGGTGTAGGACTCCTTCTCGCAGCCGAGCGTGTAGGTCTTGTAGCCGGACCCCTGGCGGACGGCGACCGCGTAGCGGGTCGCTCCGGGCACGTGGCCCCAGGTGAGCTGGACCGACCCGTCGCCGGCCTTCGCGGAGACCTTGGGCCTGACGGTGCCCGACGGGGCGGCGGAGCACAGGTAGCCGTCGGCGGCCGACGACCAGGAGCCGTCGACCCGGGCCTGGACCAGGAAGCGGTGGGTCACGCCGTTGGCGAGGTCGGAGACCTTGAAGGAGGTGCCCTTCTCGTCGAGCGTGTAGGTCCTGTAGGAGCCGTCGGCCATCTTCTCGGCGACGGCGTAGCGCTCGGCGCCGGCGACGGCCTTCCAGGAGACGGTGACCTCACCGTCGCCGGTCGCCTCGGCAGAGGCCTCGGGGGATGGAACCAGTTTACAAGTTAAATAATCGTCAGTCGTAAAGGTATTCCAAAGATCATTGGCATAAGCCTGAACGAGAAATGTATATGTCTTCCCGTTTTCAAGCCCATCGATTTCATAGGAAGTTCCTGTGCAATCATACGTATAGGTATCAAAGCTGCCATCGCTCTTGCACAGAGCAATCGCATACTTAGATGCATTGGGGACCGAATCCCAGCTCAACTTGATTTTGCCGTTGCGCATCTCGGAAACCACCGGATCAGGTTTAGCTTCCTTCGAAAGGCCGAACTGTTTAGCAATAGCCAGAGCATCTGCCTGACCCATTTTTTGAAGGTATAGCGAGTTGGCCAAAAGTCCGGCGTCATAACTATTGTCGATGAAACCATGTTCGACCAAAACCGCCGGAATGCCATACTGGCGGCAGTTTCTAATGACAGCAAGGCTGTCTGCATTACTACCATCCGGGTAATACAATTGTTTACCGTTAAAATCGTAATAATCATTTTTTGTGCCACGGCTAACAAGACCAACAGATGCAAGTCTGTTCAAGACATCTTGACCCAGAGACTCTCCGAGTTCATTAAATGAAGAATACCAGCTAGCTTGCCTCGGAATCCAAATTTCCGCTCCGGTACCACCACCCGAGTTGATATGAAAGCTCATGAACAAAGTGGCTTTGCTGTCTCTCGCGATTTGCGCCCGAGCAATGAGCTCGTTTGTAGTGTTGGCAACCCCAGTGACGGAAGCGTCGGAATCACGCGTCATAATAACTCGAACACCAGCGTATTTCTGGAGTTCATCGCGGCAATAACGCGCGATTTGTAGTGTAAGATCCTTCTCACGAAGACCATTGCCGACGGCGCCGGAATCCCAACCGCCATGACCTGCGTCTAAAACAAAGACCCAATTGCGTGCCCGGGCTGAATTTTCCGAAATGGCATCAACAGCGGATTCCAACGAATCAAACGAAGCGCCCGTGTCGTCTGTAAACACGGACTCAAGCTGATCGTCCGAGTCGCCACCAGACAGCAATCGATACGGTGCAGCTACCTCACCGGCACTAAACATCTGATCAGAAATTTCATCAGGAAAAAAACGAGTTGCTCCAAAGGCATACTCCACCTTAAGCAAGGAATAAACACCAGCGGCAGAGACGCTCGAAGAGAAAAGATATGTGTTGTCAGCACTGGAAGTGACATCGAATCGGATAAGGGCTTCAGACGCAGTATTTGCACAATACAGTGCCACAGGCTCATCCGACGGCGTCCCGTCAAAGCCCAAAGCAACTCTTTGTGCATCTCCGAGGTCAACGTGACTCTTCTCGATATAAATAAACGAAAGGTTATCTACATCTGAGCTATCGGCAAAAGCGTTAACAGGATGACCAAGAAAAAGAGAAAGAAGTGACATAGCAAAGATTGCGGTCAACAAATAGCGCTGGATACTCTTTTGCATATACAGTCCTTAAAAGAAAAAGGCGGCCAGAAGCCGCCTTTTAATATCTATCGAGTGGCGTAAAAAGAAAGAACAGCGTCAGCAACATGATGCCTATCGGCATCGCTTAGCCCATAGTACATAGGCAACCTGACAAGCCTATTGCTTTCAGAGGTAGTAAACCTGTCTTCCCCGTCAAAACGACCAAACATCTTTCCTGCAGGCGCATCATGCAAAGGAATGTAATGGAAAACAGCTTGGACACCATGATCCTTAAGGTAAGAGATAAAATCACCGCGTTCCTTAAGATCTTTACACTTGATGTAAAACATATGCGCGTTATGTTCGCAGCCTTCAGGAATATAGGGGAGCTCAATCTTGCCGGCATCTGCAAGCGGCTTTAAAGACTCCTGATAAAAATGCCAAGTTGAGAGTCGGTTCTCATTAATTTCATCAGCATGCTCCAGCTGCGCCCAAAGATAGGCCGCATTCATGTCAGAAGGCAGGTAGCTCGACCCACGATCAACCCAAGTGTACTTGTCTACTTGACCCCTAAAAAAGCGCTGACGATTAGTCCCTTTTTCGCGAATAATTTCAGCACGATCACAGTAACGCGAGTCGTTAATAGAAAGCGCGCCACCTTCGCCCATCGAATAGTTCTTAGTTTCATGAAAGCTATAGCAACCAAAATGACCAATAGTGCCGAGAGCCTTACCCTTATAAGAACTCAAAACACCCTGTGCCGCATCTTCAACGACCAACAAGTTGTTGCGCGTAGCGATGTCCATGATTCGATCCATATCACATGCAACGCCAGCATAATGCACAGGAACGACAACCTTGGTTTTATCAGTTATCGCCCTCTCAATGGCATCGGGATCAATATTCATTGTGTCAGGGCACACGTCAACAAACACCAAAGTGGCGCCGACCATTTGAAAAGCCGTAGCAGTAGAAGAGAAAGTGAAGCTAGGCAGAATCACCTCATCACCAGGATGTAGGTCGCATAAGATTGCTGCAAGCTCAAGCGCGCTCGTGCCGCTAGTCGTTAGCAGGATCTTATTGGAATTAAAACGGTTCTCGAGCCATTCGCTACATTTTTTGGTAAAAGGACCATCACCACAAATCTTACGATTGACAGCGCAGGCCTCTCGAACATATTCCATTTCCGTGCCCACATAAGGCGGGAGATTAAAATTGATCATATAGCAGCTCCAAATGAATATAGTCCGATACCAAGCAAAATAAGAAGCAGTGAAATCCACTTCCGCCGAGACATTTTCTCATGAAAAATCGTAATACCGAATATTGTCACATATATGTAGCTGGTGGCTTCCAACAACGGACCCATGGAAAGGGGAATCCCTTTATAAGCAAAAATCGAAAGAAAGGTCGTACAAACGAAAAGGAAGTAAGCGCAAATCACTAGAGGGTTCAGATACTCTCGAACCCTGCTGTCATACGTCTTAAGAGCAGCCTTCTTTAGCATTACTTGAGATATTGCACTAATAAAAACACCGAGGAGAAGGAGCAAGGCATATCGAAAATCCACAGCACTTCCCTCCTAAGCAGCATCGGAATCTGAAGAGGCAAACAAAGCCACGCCAATTAATACAATAATGCCTCCGGCAACCTGAAGAAAGCCAAGCTGCTCCTTAAAGACAATTACACCCCATACCATGCCCCATACAACTGTAACGGCGCGATTGGCATAGGCTGTCGTTAATGGCAGTCGTTTAATAATTTGTTGCCAGCAAATAGCATAAATGCCAAGCAGCATGATAATTCCGGCATAGCAGACACAAAAACCGAAAGATAGAAAAGGATAGCCTGCCGCAAACTTACTTAAGATACCGCTACAGGAATACAAAACCAATAGCAGATGAAGCGCTAAGAAAACGCGTCCATTTTTCAATTTCTATACGCCTCGCTTCGGCAAGTACTTTTCCAAATTATCAATCGAATCTGAAGTCAGGATATAGAAGCCGTATCTGCTGCCGCTATCGACAATTTCATGCTCCATGTCATTGTCCACAGAACTTCGCTCGACCCTCACATTCCTATCGCATTCTGCTTGTCGAAGCATCGCTAAGTCTTCGCCATCAAAAATAAATCGAATCATGGCGCATTCAGGATGCTCAGAGACACTCAGGTCGGGCTCACGCCCAGTAGCAACAGAAATTACTGCACCCAAGAAATCAACTCCCGTTGAGAGTTCCACGAGATCGCTGCCGATACAGTCGCCACCCATGCGGCTACCAATTTCGACAATACAAATATCCTCATTCTCATTAACCAAAATCTCTGAATGAGAAGCGCCAAATTCAACTCCCAAAGAATCTAGGGCGTGAGAAACAACTTCAATGATTTTGGAACGTAAAGAATCTGAAACGGGTGCAGGCTGTAAGTGACCAGTTTCAATGAAATGCGGAGCTCCAGTTGTGTATTTCCTCGTCAGTGCAAGAAAGTGATGCTCGCCTTTCCAGGAAACAAATTCAACACTAAATTCAATGCCAGTAAAAAACTCTTCAACGACACATGCCTTAGAAAAGGAAACATTGATTGCAGCGCGGACGGCATCCTCAAGTCCTTCTGAAGACTGAAGCTTAGTGATGCAACGACTACCAGACCTGTCAACAGGCTTTACGATTAGTGGATAAGTGAGATCTAAACCATCAATATCTGTAAGGTCGGTCACCTGGTAGCTTTTAGGAGAAGGGTCTCCATTTTTGAAAAAGGCTTCACGCATTAAGTGCTTATTTGTGGATACGTCGATGCAGTCAACTGAATTGGCACACAGACCGAGTTTGTCGGCAACCTTAGAAACAGTAATGTTGCCGAGATCCGTACCGATAGAACAAATACCGTCAATACCGATAGAGCTACACTTCTCAGCAATTTGATCGATTTCGGTAATACTAATAGGATAGAAATAGTCAGCAGTGCGCTCGCCAATATCGCCGCATTCCCATGCGAAGACATGCGTTTCGAAGCCAAGTTGTTTGGCCTTAAGAATCAATGGATTTTGAAAATCAGACGCACCGATAATAGCGAGCTTTTTCGACATCTTTACTTCTCCCAATTGGCCGAAGAGTTCTTTTCGAAATCATTCCAGCGGCCGCTTTCCATCTCAGCCTTATAATCGAGCATCATCGAATAATAGTCTCTATAAGCTGGAACAAAGCCGAAATCACGCTCAGCCTTACTCATATCGAACAAAAATGAAGGGGTGTTGTTCTTGAGCTCCGGCCTGTAAACAATTTTCGATTTAGAGCTGTCGCCAAATACCTCGATAACTGCACGAGCCTGATCTTCAAGCTCCAAAGGAACCCCGCTAGTCATGTTATAAAGCCCATGCGTTGAATCGCTTTCCAAAGCCATTCGATATGCCCGAGCAACATCCTTCACATAGATAATGTCTCTTGAGATATGAGGGTCTCCCCATATCTCAAGGTTCTGTCCGGACGCGGCCTTTTCGATCCAGACTTGGATAGCAGACTTGTACGGCTTACCATCAACTAAGATTGTGCCATGAGGCCCAACGCCGTAAACCGGAGGAAAACGGAACACTGCCCCCTGAAGACCATGTTGCTGCGAATAATACTCAATCAAATCGTTGGCAGCATTCTTCGTGATGGTATAGACAGCGTGGTCACCAGTAAAGGAGAAATTCCTGGGCTCATCCTCAGTAATGGCATAGTCCTTTCTCCATGCCCCAGAGACATCACCATAGGTAGTGGCGGAAATTATTTTTTTAATGCCATTCGTTCTACAATACTCAAGCACGTTCACCGTGCCCAAAGTATTCACCCTAACGTAATCAGCCGCATTTTCGTCATTAACCAAATCGGCTGTTGCATTTGCGGGAAGCAAGCCAGCCAGAAGAATCACGCCCTCGACGTTATCAGTAGGGAGTTTTGAAAAATCTTCGGGCTTAGTAATGTCGAGACCAATAAAATCGGCACCCATGCTCTCAAGGAAAGGCCGGAGTCGCTCATTTCTACCGGTAGCAACTACTTGCTTGCCCGATTTCACAAGCTCATCGACGGTATACATGCCGATAAAACTAGTTGCTCCAATAACAATTACCATAGCTTATTCATCCTTTCCATTACACTCTTTTTCAATCACATACAGAGGTCTATTTTTAACCTCAGTAAAAATATTGCCGACGTACAGTCCAACGATTCCAATTGCAGACAAAATGAGCCCACCCATAAAAAAGACGGAACAAAGAAGGCTGGTCCATCCAACTTGAATTCCTGGAACACAGAGTTTCTGAACTATCGCTGCAATTAGAACGAGCAAGGCAACGAAGGACATTGCAAAGCCAACGTTAACCGCAAATTTCAAAGGCTTATTAGACTGGGCGGTAATAAGCTCAAACGCCATATTAAGTTTTTTCCTAAAACTATAGGAAGACTCACCTGCAAAGCGTTCATCACCAATTATCTCTATCGCAGTTTGCCTAAACCCAAGCCACTTAATAAACATCGTGTATCCACGGTTATGTTCACGCATTGAACAATACTGAGAAATTACCGCACGACGAGCAATACTGAAATTGCAAAGTGAAGGATCATAACTGCCGTCAGTAAAATACTCATACACTTTATAAAAAGCTCGAGACAACGCCATGGTCAAAGCGCTATCTTTTCGCTCTACCCTTTTTGCAAAGACGACATCGAAGCCCTCCAGAGCTTTATTATAGAGCTGGGGAATGGCCTCCGGCCTATCCTGGAGGTCGCAATCCATTACGACAATCCAATCACCATGGCAACAGTCAAGACCAGCAGTGATTGCACGAATTTGGCCAAAATTACGAGCAAGCTTGATTCCATACACACGTTCATCAGCGTCGCATATCGACTGCACAACAGACCACGAATCATATGGATCGTGGTCGTCAACAAGAACGAGCTCGAAAGACGCCTCCATCTTTTCAAAAACATCAACGATTCGCTTATGCAGTTCGGGCAGTGCCTCTTTACAACCATAAACTGGAATTACAACGGAGAAATCCATAACTAGCCTTAGATTGAGTTTAATAACCTACTCATGATGCAATCGATTAAGCGAGCCGTCAAATCATAGTGAAGGCCATCATCAAACGAACGCCGGGCCTATTTGATGAGCACGCACTGCTGACGAACTTCGCTTTTATTAGCGTTATTAAAACAAGGGCCAATCAGATTGCCAGGCAAAATTTGGTGCCACATCTTATTGTCATGGGAGTTATCTCCCCAGAAAAATCCAATATGGCAATCGATAGAACCATCTGTTTTAAAGAAAATTACATCGCCCTTCTTAGCCAATCCGCTATTCAACATATCGGCAACTGTATTGAAGTGATAAACCTTACAGCCAGAGTCAATTGCATAACCATACCAGCGCCACGCATTGATATAGCCACCGCCGCCGGGCCCCGCGCGCCACGGAGTATGGTTGTTGTTGGCTGCGACCGCATCAACGTTTACACCAAGAGATCTAAATACATGGGCAACAAAACCAGTGCAGTTCATACCGGTGTAGCCCCCGGGCCCTGGAGCGCCGTTAGGATACAAGCAAGTCTGGTATGAAAAGCCACTTGAATATCGAGTACCAAGATAATAGCCATTGTATTGATGGCTCGTCAGCCAATTAACAACGGTTAGGCGCGGAATGCCAAATACAGTGTCATTCGTGCCCGTCGGCTTTACACTAACCAGGTCGTCTTCATCAAAAGGCGACCATACGCCGTCGAGATAAGCCTGAACGACAAACTGATAGGTCTGTCCACCGTTTAGTCCTTCAACTCTATACGAATTGCCAGTACAGTTATATGTATAAGTTTTATAGCCACTATTCGTCTTTACCGCGATAGCATAACGCGTGGCGCCTGACACCTTGCTCCAAGATAGATCTGCGCAAAGATCCCCAGCTTTACCAGTTACACGAGGAGTAATTACACCATGTGGAACTGCGTCCACGAGCAGAGCATCACCGTAAGCAGACCAGGCACCATCTACGTAAGATTGGACAAGAAACCTGTGATTGCGTCCATTCGTAAGGTCGGAAACCGTATAGCTAGTGCTCAAACAATTAGTCGTGAACGTTACATATGAGCCATTCTTATACTCTGCAATCGCGTATCTCGTTGCATTGGGAACAAAGTCCCAAGTAAGCTTTATTTTTCCGTCGCCAGGACAAGTGGCCTTAACATTTTGAGGGGAACGAACGTCCTCAAGAACGGCTTCACATAAATATGCGTCCGAGGAAGAGCTCCACCTTCCATTTACAAATGCTTGTACAAGGAAACGGTAAGTATTACCGAGATTCAAGCCGGAAACCAGATACGAGGACTCTTTGACATCAAGAGAATACGTCTTGTAGCTATTTCCAGTCTTAAGAGCAACCGCGTACCTCTCTGCTCCAGGAATCTGATTCCACGAAAGAACACAGGAGGTCGCCGTGGCTTTCTCTAGATGAGGCTTCGGAGCATTAGGATCTTCGGGAATAGCGGTAACAAGGTCCTTGCTCCCAAAAGGAGACCAGCGACCATCAATATTAGCCTGAACAATAAATGAATACTTCTGGCCATTGGTAAGTCCATTAATGGTGAATTCGGTATTAAGACAGTCATAGGTAACAGTCTTGTATCCATTATTTGTTTTATATGCAATTGCATATCGTAATGCACCGGCAACTGGATTCCACTTAAGGCCCACCGTCCCATCGCCAACAGCAGAAACGCTAACCTTAGGAGAAACAAGAGAGTACGGCATGCAGGTGATGTAATCAGTATCCTCAAGAGCGGTCAAACAATCGTAAATCTTCGCCCTAACATAGAACGTATATTCTTCACCGTTTTTCAAACCCTTGATTTCAACGCTAGTTTGATGGGATTTCAATCTATACGACTTACCGTTCGAACACGAAACTACATATTGATTCGCGCCGGGCACGCGGCCCCACGACAGCTCGACGCTGCCGTCGCCGGCGGTCGCCGCGGGCGCGGGCTTGACGGTCCCCTCGGGCCTGCAGCGCACGAGGCTGGCGGGGCCGAAGGAGGACCAGCGGCCGTTCACGTAGGCCTGGACGAGGAAGTCGTGGTCGTAGCCGTTGGGCAGGTCGGTGGCGGTGTAGGACGTCCCGGTGAGGGACTTGGTGAAGGTGGCGTAGTTGCCGTTGGAGAAGGCCTCCGCAACGGCGTAGCGCTCGGCGCCCTCGACGGGCTCCCAGGTCAGGGTGACCTCGCCGTCGCCGGTCGCCTCCGCCCTGGGGGCGGGCGCCGACGGGTCGGAGGGCGTCGCGGAGACCAGATCGGAGTCGGAGAAGGAGGTCCACCTGCCGTAGACACAGGCCTGCACCAGGAATCGGTAGCTCGTCCCGTTGGGCAGCCCGGAGGCCTTGAAGGACTCACCGGAGCAGGAGGTCGTCAGCGTGCGGTAGCCGGACCCGTTCCGGTAGGCCACGGCGTACTTGGTGGCGCCGGGCACGCGGCCCCACGACAGCTCGACGCTGCCGTCGCCGGCGGTCGCCGCGGGCGCGGGCTTGACGGTCCCCTCGGGCCTGCAGCGCACGAGGCTGGCGGGGCCGAAGGAGGACCAGCGGCCGTTCACGTAGGCCTGGACGAGGAAGTCGTGGTCGTAGCCGTTGGGCAGGTCGGTGGCGGTGTAGGACGTCCCGGTGAGGGACTTGGTGAAGGTGGCGTAGTTGCCGTTGGAGAAGGCCTCCGCAACGGCGTAGCGCTCGGCGCCCTCGACGGGCTCCCAGGTCAGGGTGACCTCGCCGTCGCCGGTCGCCTCCGCCCTGGGGGCGGGCGCCGACGGGTCGGAGGATGCAGCATAAGAAACAGATTCAGCACGCCTCACTATTCCTGTTGTCGAGTTTTCAGCAATCGCCGGAGTACATACAAGAAAGAAAATAGCAGTGGCAAGAGATAGCAGACATGAAATACGCTTCATATATGACCCTCCATGAATAACAGTCCAATTAGATGGTATCGGAAATACGAGATTCGATATGTATTATTTCGGACCAATGGATGTTTTTTGTCACAGACGGTTTCAGGCATTGTTAAATCGAAATAACGCCAATACTCCAAGCCAATAACTCGATCATGTCGTAAATTCAATTTTGCGGCTATGGCATAAGCACCAGATGCAATGTCAGTTGGGGTTTAAAACTCAATCAAAAACGACAGGCTTACAAGACGACAGACGTGACAGCTCCGATCAACAAGGCGAGCCAACAGACCGAATCGGGAAATGACTGGTGACAGCGCAAATCCATGTATGAAGAAAAAGCCCCACTTCAGACTTATAGCAGATTGATCACCCACATCAGCTTAATTCCGCTTTCTAACAGTTTAGATAACAGGTGCTAATTCGGGAACCGGAAGGTCCCCGAATGCTATGCTCTTCCCAGCAAAACAGAGAATTAACCCGAGCGCCCACCCGGATCTTTGTGTGGCGACAATCCCTCCGGGTGGGCGTTCGGGCAGATGGGGCAGATCCATATGGGAAGAGCGAACACCTTCGGGGCGCTCGTGGCGGGCCACGCCGCCGACGAGTTCCTGCCGCTCAAGGAAGCCGTAGACGAGAGGCGCAGCCGCGAGGAGGTCGGCGTGGGCACGCTCGCCGAGGCCGCCGCGGCCTACCGGCCGGACCCGGGGCGCCCGGAGTGCGGCGCCGAGGGCGTCTGGAGGAACGGATCGACCGCGGCTGGGGTTTCAAGGTGGCGCTGCCGCTGCTGCGGCAGGAGGTTCACCTCCCCCACCGGAACCGTCCTCGAACATTGCCGAAAGCCGCTCCCCGTCTGGATCTCCTTCATCAGGCTCATGCGCCGCAACGTTCCCGTCGAGTGTGCGGCCGAGCTGTGCGGCGTCCCCCACAAGACCGCCTTCGATTGGCGGCACCGTGTGCTCGTCACGATATCCGGCCACCTCGACCGGTACGTCTACCTCTTCAGGGTCAACCAGGCACGACGAATGAGATTCGGCTGCAAGGGTGGTGCGCCATATCCTAATGGCCGACGTGACCGACGCGACCTGCCGCAGCTTGGGGTAGGTGCGGCATCACCCATTATCTAAATCTTTAATGGAATAATTGCATCGATCTGAAGGCGCAGCCGCAATTCCCTGAAGCATGCTGACGAGCACGCAGATTATCAACATATACGAAGTGGTCTTAGATTCATTTTACCGTAAGCAAAAAACGAAAGCTAATATCTAAACACTTCAACGACTTCAGAAACAGCATCCAGCTTATTTTGGTCTATAAGTTCTTTTTCATAACTCATATTTGCGGAAATTCGCTTTTCTTTCTCGGCCTCAGTTGCAAGTTTATATTGATGGGCTGAAGGAGGAGAAGTTAAAACTGCTCCGAGTTGTTTTTTTGCGACATACAGAGAAGAAATGAAATCAAAGGGAATATGGAAGCTGAAAGCTTGTAAGGATTGTTGAGAAAGCCTCTTGTACCTATTCAAGTTATTAACTAACTCATTTTCTTTAATCAGATCAAAATAATGAAGCAAACGGTCGTCAAGACATGCACAGTATGAGGAGCAGTCAATAGTTTGAATTATCTCCATCACCCTAGGAATAATGCGTAGGCATTCGTTTAATAGTATAAACTCCGAAACAGCCTCTACGCCTTCGGGAGCGGTTTCATCTCGGTAATAAATTGTTTTCCGGCAAAAAACAATTTCATCTATTTCTTCAATGTGGCAGTTATCAATAGATTTATCCGAGCTATAACTTAGCATAATAAATGAAAATAACTCATCCAAGAGACTGTATAGGTTTTCAATGTAACCAGCACAATGTAACATTGCATGTTTCTTATTCTTCTGATCGGGCAAATAATTAAAAACAAACCAAAATATGAGACTT
The DNA here is from genome assembly GCA_900541245.1 of uncultured Collinsella sp. Classification (GTDB taxonomy): domain Bacteria; phylum Actinomycetota; class Coriobacteriia; order Coriobacteriales; family Coriobacteriaceae; genus Collinsella. Next base: position 33,599 of record UQIS01000012.1, on the reverse strand, counting down.
GTAGCTATTGCAGTCGTAAAAACATCGACCAGCTCGAATAAAGGTGAACCACTCACATTAAATATGGGTTTCAGAGAATCAGGGAACCCTGGGAAGTAAGGAATTTGCGATTGTTTTATCATAAGAAAAAGAGAAATGCTCAAGGCTGAAATCTGCTTATAGCAAGGAAGCCTAAGATAAGTGGCTTTAACTTTATGTTGCATATATCGTTCTCCAATCCTTGAAAGATGCGGCCCATTAAATCGAAATAGATATTTTCTGATTTTGGAAGCAACTACTACAAATAAATGTTTACTCATTCCATGACTGAACAGAAGCAAGTTGTGGGGCGAAATCCCAAGCTCATCACCGAACGCTTATTTCCTGACGATACTATCAGCCGGTACCAACAGGGCGCCTGCGAACGCTTTTTTGGTACCGGCTATGCCGCCAGCCCCAAACTCCTGCGGTATTGCTTCGACCGTATTCCAACAGCCCAAACACAAAACGATATAATCAGCACCAGGGGAACACACAGCGTTCAACCTAGGAGGTCGACGTGTTAACGATACATTATGGGGACATGGATAACGTGATTTACAACACATCGGTCTATTTCGATAACGTGTACTCCCCCCAGTGGTTTGAAGATTCCTTTGCCCAACGTGTCATTAAATCTATCGACAAGGGCACCGTGGTGGGGCCCAACGCAATCGACACTAAGATCCTAGGCATCATCCCTCCCGAGAAACTATCCAGCGGCACCAAAACACTGCTGCTTATGTACTTTATGCCGCAAAATGTATATAACGCCTCAAACTGTGGTGACAATTGCGCCTACTGGATTCTAAGAATCGCTGCACAAAAGGACCTAACAATCAACCTCTACCATATATTGGATTTTGGAAACGGCAAATTCACGGCAACCATTGCGAACACAGGCGATGTCGTTCACACGATGTTTGACCTTGTCCCCATAGCTGGAAAATGCCTAAGGGAGAACTCCTGATGCGCGGATCATACAAGGTAGTTATTCAGAACAACCGTGTTCAGTTTAAACTGACCATCAATAGAAATCTGACCATCATCCAAGGTAACAGTGCTACAGGCAAGACAACTCTGCTTGATATGGTGGCAGCTCACGAAGAGCTTGGGGCACAAAGCGGCGTAACAGTAAGTTGCAAAGTGCCCTGTAAAACAATATCTGGAAAATATTGGCGCAGAGATCTCCAAGAGATTTCCAGCAGTATTGTTTTTATTGATGAGGGCAATACTTTTGTTCGATCAAGAGAATTTGCCCATGAAGCAAAGCGTAGCTCAAACTACTACGTAATCGTCGCCAGAGAGTCACTGCGCCAACTGCCCTATAGCGTTGATGAAATCTACGGTCTTAAGAACACCAACCGAACCACAACGAAGTATCCCGTTTACTCTCGCGTCTACACCTCTACATATCGAATTTACGGTGATACTGATTTTAGAGGCGAGAGGCCCGAGCTTGTCATCGTCGAGGACACAAATTCGGGCTACGAATTCTTCAGTTTGCTATGCAAAAAGAGCAGCATTAAATGCATCAGCGCGGGAGGCAAATCAAATATTTGCAACTGCATTATGGACGCACCGGAAAACGACATCCTCGTGATTGCCGACGGCGCCGCCTTTGGACCAGAAATTGCGGAAGCAGCTGCTCTATTGCGCCGAAAGAACATAAAGCTATTCCTACCGGAATCGTTTGAATGGCTCGTGTTGAAGTCGGGATTATTCAACAGCAAACACATTAAGGACATGCTACTTAACCCCGCTGAACATATCGAAAGCTCAAAGTTCTTTAGCTGGGAGAAGTTCTTTACCGCGGAACTCATCGAATGCTCCCGAGACACACGTTTTCGATACGACAAGAGCTGCTTGAACGAGGAGTACTTGAACCCCACCGCCCTTGCAGCTCTTGAGGATACTTTGCCGGAACTTGGTATTACTTCGCGCTAAAGCGAGAAGTACTCACTATCGGCAGATAGGTTTGGTCCGAGCCATGGGTCGCCGTTGAGGAAGAACTCAGGCCAGCGTTGCATGAACAGAGCTTGCTCGCGCTTCCAGCGGCGCAGCTTTTCCTCGTTAGCCTCTTCCCTGCCGCGCGAGGTGAACTCGTTGTGGTGCAGCTCGGCATAGGGCGTAAAGATGGTGCGGTAGCCCGCCTCCCACACACGCAGGCAAAAATCTGCGTCGTTAAAGCCAACCGCAAACTCCTCGTTATAGCCACCGACCTGCTCAAACACGTTACGACGGACCATCTGGCAGGCACCCGTTACGGCACTGAAGTTGCCCGGGCGCACAGCACGGGCAAGATAGCCCTCGCGCTTTGCCGAGAAGTCCTGGTTGGCATGGGCAAGTGCGCCGCGCACGCCGACCACAATGCCAGCGTGCTGCACCAGATGATCGGCAAAATAGAGCTTGGCACCAACCACGCCCGCATCGGGACGCTGCAGATAGCCCATCATCTCTTCAATAAAGTCCGGGCTTATGACCTCGGTATCGTTATTAAGCAGCAACAGAAAATCTCCCTTGGCGTATTCAACGCCAAAGTTGATGATCTGGGAGTAATTGAACTCGCCCGGCCAGTACACAACGCGTGCGTTACCTTTGCCTTCAGATACTGCGGCCACGCGCTCCGGCAGGGTATCGTAATACGCAAACGTCTCCGGATCTTCACTGTTGTTCTCCACCAAGACGATCTCGTAGTTAGCATACGTGGCCTTCTGGGCGATCGACATCACACAGGCGTCGAGCGTCTCGACGTGGTCCTTGGTGGGAATCACAATGCTCACCAGCGGCGCAGACTCCGGCAGCGCATAACGCATGCGATAGACAAACGGCGTCTCGGTCTCCTCGACCGTTCCGTGAACGCCAAGCGAGTCAAAGTGGCGCTGCAGCGCCAAACGACCAGCTTCAATGGCATACGGCTTGCTATCTGCAGAGCCATCGGCGGTGGAGCCGGGGTGCACACGCCAGTGATACAACACGTGGGCAATATGCTCAAACCGTGCGCCCGATGCAAGGCAGCGAAGCGTCAGGTCGTAATCCTGGGCACCCGCAACGTCTTCTGGGGACGTGCCAATGCGATCGATAAGCGCCTTCTCCACCATCAGAAAATGCGTCACGCAGTTATGGCTATAGAGCAGGTCGACGTTGAGCTGCGTCTTAAAGACCGGCTGACCCCACTCCCCCGTTTTCTGGAACATGTCCTCGTCACAGAACAGGACCTGTGGACGCTCCCCCTCTGCCGCTTTGTTCAACGCGGCGACATAGTGGAACAACGCATCCGGCTCCAGAATGTCATCGTGGTCCAAAAATGCGATGTAGTCGCCCGTCGCTTGCTGAATGCCAGCGTTGGTGTTGAGTACAATGCCGCCGTTGCCGGGCAACTCGATGCGCCGAACGCGCTCATCATTGGCGTCGTCCGCAAGATCGGACACCGCGTCCCATTCAGGCGAGGCGTCCATAAGCAGCAATTCCCAGTTGTCATAGCTCTGAGATAGCACGGAGTCCAGCAGCTCGCGCAGGTAGACCCGATCAGTCTTGTAGCACGGCACCACAATACTCATGAGCGGTCTATAGGCAAATGCCGCAGCGGCGACGCACTGGCACGCCAGGTCGCCCGGCTTTGCGCGATGTTGAACAAACCAGCGTCGATAGGCCACGTCATCCGCACGCGCGTCCTTCATGCGGTTCCAGCTGTCATCGAACATGCCGTTGTACAGGCGACCATCCATGGCGCAAAACCCGCTCTGGATTTGGCCCGTGGGATCAGCCACAATCGCGACAAAATCTCGTATATCCTCGGGCATCTCCACGCTCAGATACGTTTTATTGACGCGACATCCGTTTTGCTGGAGAACATCGACCTGCGACTCAAACACATGCACCGTGGCATCGATGGCGTTCATATTCGTGTCGAAGATCTGGAGCTCAGGGGTGCACTGGGGGTCTCCCGCCCACTTGACCTCATAGCGCCAGACTGCGCCCTCATCTGCCGGTAAATAACGAACGGCATCGATCTCGTAGCGACCGCAGCACTCACCGCGCTGCGCATCACGGATAAGCGCACACAGCGCAGGCTTTGCTTTGTAGTTAATCTTGGATTCAAGCTTGGCAATACGACTATCAAGGTGAATAGAGCCCAGTCTTTTACCGCCGGACGCAAATGAGATGTCAATCGTAGAGCCGTCCAAAAACGGAAGCACCAAGACGACGAGTTCGCGCTCATAATCGGCAACGGAGGGACAAAGCGCAAGCACGCGGCCATAATCAACCGGCAGTGCCAAAGACGGCACGCAAACGCCATTGGTCGTCGCGTGAGCAAAGGCCTGGGAACCCTCCTGCTCAATAAGCCCCGCGATATCCTGGCCGACAAAACGAAGCAGCACAAACAGGCGACCCTGACTGCGGCAAAGCGCCAAACGCTTGATACTCATCTACACTTCTCGCTTTCCCAGAGCGTTCGCAGCCATGCGCTTGCACGCGCCCAAGCGCCCAAACCTCAAGACGTCGTAATCGAACATGAGCTTTTTGCACGAACGAGCAGCAGGCGCCTTACCGACAAGTGCCGCACGCACCAGAGCGGCAACAGAAGGAGCGCATTGCGCGAGCGCAGCATCACTGTCCACGGCAGAACCATCAAGCGCCGCGGCGACGGCAGCAAACACCTTGCCGCAGCCCACGCTCAGCAGCCTGAGTGCATCGTACAGCACCAAATCGCACAGGAAGTACGCCAGGTCATCGGCATGCTGATCGTCGAGCCCATCACGGTGCCAATCGGCCAGCACCGCTGAGTAAATCTTCACGTGCTCCAGCAAACGCGTCTCGTCGTCATAGCGCATGGTGTCCATGAGCGAGCCTTTGCGTGCCACGCGATAGTCGTACAGCTTGTTCGAGATAAGCGCGGTCTTGCGCGAGCGACCGTACACGGCAAAATCAAAGACCTGATCCTCGCCATATTTAACGGTTTCGTCGAACACGATCCCGTTGCCCAGTAAAAAAGCGCGCTTACAAGCGGTGCGCCATGCAAAGGGGCGAGATGCTTCCTTAAACAGCAGGTCGGAGCTATAGCCCACAAACGACACATCGCGCGGGCTCAGCACATAGTTAAGCCACGGATACCCCGCCTCGAGCGGATACGGATTTGCGCCAAAGGTCAAAACGTCGCAATCCTCACGCTCAAAGGCATCAACGATTACGCGGCACGCATCAGGCGTAAACCGGTCGTCGGAATCCAAAAACGCAACGACAGGCGCCGTGGACGCAGCGATGCCCGCATTGCGCGCGCTCGACAGACCACTGTTGGGCTTATCGACAAGCTTAAAGCGCGTATCCCTTTCGCAATAGGCAGCGGCGATGTCGCGCGAACCATCCGGCGAACCATCGTTGACCAGCACACCTTCCCAATCGGGCATATCCTGTGCGAGTAAGGAGTCGAGGCACCATGCCAGGCACTCCTCCACCTTGTAGATGGGAACGACGACGGAAATCCTAGGGATAGTCATAATCACGCGCTCCTACTGTGCCGCAGGCACGTCATCGGGATGCGGGTTATCGCCGTAGGTACGCTGATACGTCAGCACGCGCCAGACCAGCGGCAGGCCGCCAATCTTAAAATAGTGCTTAAACGTATTGAGCTTGCCCGGCTTCTTAAAATCAAAGCGCGAATCGATATAGGCGCGGGGCGACTTGACCATCAGTCGCAAGTCGGTCTCGCCGCGCGGGTCGAAGAGCGACAGGTCAAAGCGACCGGCATCCCAATCGGCCTTGAGCTCGGGAGATGCCTTCTCCCAAAACTGCTCGCGCAATTCATCGACCAGGCGCTCATCATTCCAGCGATACGTATCGACCTTCATGCGCATTAAAATGCCCTGAAGCTGAGCCTTAAGCTCGGGGCGTTCATCCAAAAAACGTTGCATCTCGGCATATTCGTCGCACACGCAAAACACCTTGTTGGGCGAATTAACGGAGCTCTTCTCGTTATCCTGGCGATAGCACAAAATGGGATCCGCAATAAACGCAGCACGCTCGGCGCTTGCCCAGACCTTAAAGTTAAAACTCGCATCCTGATACGAGGCACCCGGCGTGGGAAGGAACCGAATCTGATTGTCGTTGAGAAACTCGCGACGATAGATGGCCGACCAAATGGAAGGCTTGCGGTAGAAGATACCCGGGCGATCGGCGGGGCGACACGCCGCACCCGTCATATGCTCGTCGATAATTCCAAACAGCTCGCGGCGCTCGCTGGGCGTGGACCAATACAAGTAAAAGTCACCCTTAACGACATCGGCATACTCGGCGTCGGCCTTGGCAACCAGCTTTTGAAGCGAATCCTCAAACATAAAGTCGTCGGACTCAAGGATGCCCACGTACTCACCGCGTGCCATCTCCAAGCCGCGGTTCATCGAGTCGCCGTAGCCGCTATTGGCCTTGTCGATCATCTTGACGCGCGCATCGCACTCCATGTACTCGCGGATGATATCCGGCGAGCTATCGGTAGAGCCATCGTTGATGCAAATGATCTCGATGTCCTTGAGCGTCTGTGCAACGGCGGAATCGAGGCACTCGCGCAGGTAGCGCTCAACATTGCAGATGGGAACAAGCAGCGAAACTTTAGGGGTATCAGAGTTCTGCAAGAGAACCTCCTGTTGAATAGCGTGTAACAGGGTTATTTTAACAGCGAAGCAACGGACAACGGCAGCGCCTAGAATTAGATAAAGCGCTCCAGGCAGGCTTTGAGACCGCGGGTCGAATGATAGAACAGCGTGGCGTCTGCCATCGAAACGCCCGAGGTCGCTGCAACGAGCTCATGGGCAACACGGCGAACGGCGCCCTTAGCGGGCATATCCGCCCACTCCGTTCCCAAAAACGTCGTGAAATCCATATTGACGCGACCGGCCACGCGACGGAAACCATCGGCGTCCAGACGCGCCAAGTCAAACACAATAAGGTCCAAGAACCAAGTGATCAGCTCGCCGGGGCACAGGTCCAAAAGGCCGTAGGCCGCCCAGTCCTCCAAGACCTCCTCGAGCATTCTCATGTGGGCGTCAAGCTTTTTGGCGCGAGCATCGGCACTGTTGAACTCGTGCGTTGCCGAGTCGTTCTCCATCACGTAGTGGTAGAACTTGTCCGGCATGACGACGGTCTTACGGGCAAGCGCATAAGCCGCAAATTGGAATACGACATCCTCGCCCAAGGCCAAGCCGGGAGCAAAGCGAATGCCTTCGCGATTGAGCAGCTCGCGCGAAAAAGCCGCGCGGCATGCATAGGGCTGTGCGTTTGCGTGGAACAGCAACTGGGGATCTCGTGCGCCAAAGGTGCCCGCTTTGGGGCTCATGAGTTGTTGGACGCGTTTAGGTGCGGCGTCGGACGGCTCGCAAACGCCACCGAATACGGCGACCTCGGCATCCGACGACTCCATGGCCTGCAGCACGCGCTCCGCCGTTTGGGCGTCGATGTAATCGTCGGCGTCTACAAAGAAAACCACCTCGCCCTTGGCGGCATCGATTCCGGCATTTCGAGCGCACGAGACGCCCGCGTTTTCCTGGTCAATCACCAGCACACGGTCGTCGGTCTGCGCAATTTGACGCAAGACGCCCAGCGAATCGTCAGCCGAACCGTCGTTGACGCAGACAACCTGAATCGAGCGCTCAGACTGGGCCAACAGCGAATCGAGGCATCTCTGAATGGAGCGCGACGAATTGTAGACGGGAACGACAATGGTCGCTTTGGGGGTCAAAGTCTCTCCCATGTCGACCTATCCCCTCAGCGATTCGATGAGGAAGGCAGCGACCACGCCTGGGCCTCCAACCGAGGCGTAATACTTAGCACGCCCCAAGGCACCATCCGTCGCAAAACTCGGATGCTCGTCAACCCAGCCCTCAGGATCTTTGAGGATGGCAGCGAGATTTGCGCGCTTCCACGGCTTGAGGTCGTCAAGCGAAAAGTCCCCGGCGTCCAAGGCCGCTTGGAACTCCTTGGCCATCTGAACCAGGAACTCCTTATAGAACTTAGGCGCCAGGCGCACGTAGTTCCACATGTACGAATCGTACTTAATGAGCTGATTGAACTTGAGCATGCGCGCGACATCGCCGCTTACGTGGTCGCGGGCATAATCCTCACGAATCCAACGCTCAATCTCGGCATACTCGGTATTGACGCAAAAGACCTTAGCCGAAGAATTGACCGAGGAGTTCTCGTTGTCCTGACGATACGAAAGCACGGCATCGTGCAGGTAAACGGCCTTGTCGGCGCAGGCAATCACCTTAAAGGCAAACGACGTGTCCTGAAAGGATGCTCCCGGAGTCGGCAAGAACTTGATGCCGTTGCGCTCAAGAAAATCGCGACGGTACACAGCCGACCAAATCGACGGTTTCTGCTTAAAGAACTGCGTCGTGTCGCTCGGGTGCACCGGCTTACCGCAGTCCTTGGCCTTAAACATCTCGTGCAGCGAACGGCGCTCCTCGGGCTTAGACCAGTAGAAATCAAAGTTCGCCTTCGCAAAGTCGGCATTATTGCTATCGGCGGCCGAGACAAGCTTTTCGAGTGCGTCGGGCGCCATAAAGTCATCGGACTCCAAGATGCCAACGTACTTGCCACGCGCCATCTCCAGACCGTGGTTCATCGAGTCGCCGTAGCCGCTGTTGGCCTTGTCGATCATCTTGACGCGCCTATCGCGCTCCATATACTCGCGGATAATCGCCGGCGAGTTGTCGGTCGACCCGTCGTTAATGCAGACGATCTCAATATCCTTGAGCGTCTGCGCCAGGGCGGAATCGAGGCACTCGCGCAGGTAGCGCTGAACATTGTAAATGGGAATAAGCAGCGACAGAACAGGGCTGCCAGAGGCGTTAGTAGACAAATGTGCTCCTTAGGAAATACCTGTCGTTTCATGGTATCAAAGGGTCAGCGCGCCAGCGGGCGTTTATATAATCTATGGAGCCTCTTGCGGGCAAAGCAGCCCCACGTCATGCGGCGGGCCCATGGCAGGTTCCTGCGTTTTATTCAAAGCTTGCCGCTAAGGTGCGCCGAGCCTTTACAATAGGACAGTCCCAAGGACGTATTCGATAGCTTCCGCGCAGCACTCGCCCGCCGCGCGTGAAAGGATATATTGCCCCATGCCTTCAACCCTTCCCGCTCCCATCGACAAGCTCGCCATCGTCGTCGTTACGTACAAGCGCCAGGAACTCCTGGCCAACTTGTTCGACTCCATGACCGAGCTCACGGCAACGCCCTGGCGCATCGTGATTGTCGATAACGAGAATTCGCGCGAGACCGAGGCCATGTGCACCGCATTCAACGAGCGCCTGGCCAACCTGTGGGGCATCGACACCGAGCAGCCCGACGCGCAGGGCGGCACCGACCGTGTCATCTACGCCCCGCAGCTCGAAAACGGCGGCGGTGCGGGCGGCTTCTCCGCCGGCACTAAATGCGCCTACGACCTGGGCGCTCAGTGGTTCTGGGTGATGGACGACGATGTGCTCGTCATCCCCGAAGGCATCGAGCGTCTTGCCAAGTGGACCGACCGCTACAATGTCATCCAGGGTTCGCGCCTGGACTTTGACGGCGGCGCCTTCTTTTGGCAGTACCAGCTCATCCTTTCGCTCGGCATCCCTAACCCCATCGCCAAGTGGGATCTGGGTCCCGAGGGCTACCGCGCCATGAACCAGCTGTGCTTTGAGGGCGGCATGTTCTCGCGACGCGTGGTCGACAAAATCGGCCTGCCCGACGCGCGCTTCTTTATCTACGGCGACGATGCCTGCTACGGCTACGTAGCCAGCCAGCACTTCCCCGCCGCCGTTGTGGCCGACGTGGTGCTCAAGCGCGCCCGCGCCGTCTCTAACTGGGACATCGCCGGCAAGCGCCAGCTCAACTCCACGAGCGACACCAACCGCTACTACATCATGCGCAACCGCGGTTATCTGGCCCGCTACATGCAAATCTACGGCGACTATCACCCCGTGCTGTTCCGTCTGGGCAACGCCGCGACCTTCTGCAAGGAGTTCATTCGCCTGGCAGCCGTTGACAAGTGCTTTAAGACCGGTATTCCGGCGCTGCGCCGTGGCATGAAGGACGCCCGCAAGATCATCAAGGACCCCGACTGGAAGCCCATGCCGCCCATGAAGGACACCGAGTAACGGAAGCCGGAAACACCTCGGCGCTTAAAGCCGCTGGCACACCGTAGCCACATGCTGCCCATCAAAACCGAACCCCCAGCGCATGCGACCCACGCCGGGGCGCGGTACACGGATTTCGTCGATGCCGTCGCGCTCTATGTCGAGTAGCGACTGCACGGCCAGCAATTCCAGTCCCAGCGCATCCACATCGGGGTCATACATCAAGTTAATCGTTATCAGCGGGCGCTCGTCCAGCATGCCAATCGTATCTGCTACGTCGAACACAGCACCCGTAGGGAAAACCTGGATGTCCCAGCGACCTGCGCCACACTTTCGCCTCGAGGCAGGATTGGCATAGCCCGGTAAGCCAAAGCAGAGCCCCTGCAAGAGCAGATGATATGGCAGCGGCTTATCTGGGTCGGTCTCACCGATTCCCGCATCCCCCAGGATGCGGCTTAGCGCCCGCCTCACGGTATCCTCGTTCCCACGGCACAGCCCGTCGCGAAACGCATCGACGTCTCGAATGTCTTCGGCAGCGCACTCAAACCACTCAACAATCACTAGACGCAAGGCCTGTCTAAGCTCGTTATTGGGCAATCGCAAAGCACGGAGGCGATTGCCATGCTCTGGCTCCTCAGTCATATCCGTCGTGAGAAAACCGGACAGATACAGCGCTGTCCACATGCCATCGTCAGGCGAGACATCTGGCTCTGCAGTGCCCAAACAAAGCGGGACCTCAGCGCACCCATGGGCCCCGAGCAAATCAAACAAGACCGAAAGGCGGTCGAGATTCCACCCGGCAACTACCCTACTCAGGCAATCCGCATACCCATACAGATCGGCGCGCACAGGCGCCGTGCAGCCTCGGTCCAGAAAACCGATCACGCGCGCCGGACTCGAACAATAGACCCTGCCAAACCGATATCCCTCGAGCCATTCACGCGCATCATCAAGGTATTCCTCGCGCCCAGCATGATTCAACAGAGCCTGGACCTCGGCATCCGAAAAGCCGAACCAACGGTCACACCACGTCGAAAGCGGCGTCGACAGACAATACGAACAACTGCGCGAAGAAAGCGCCGCTTCGGCAGGACCGGGACACTCCCCCATCAGACACGTCAGCCGCAACGAATCGCGCGCAGTGGCAATGGCGTCGAACAGCACGCGATCGAATAGCCCTGCCGGATCGGCGTCGGAAGCGTCCCTCGCGCTCGCACGGCGAGACCACGCCGCATCGTACCCATCAACGAGCAATACAACCTGCTCATCGCAGGCCATCTCCAGCAGCTCAATGAGCACACCGAGCACCGAGTCAACCTCGTCCGCGCTCGCCACGCCACGCGCAACACGTTCGATGTGACGCACCTTATCTCGAGCTAAATCAGGAGCCTCCAAGAGCGCCAACAAGCGAGCGCACTCGCCCGAAAGGGCATCGCGCACGACGTCGGCAATAGCGGCACCACGCCTCGCAGCGCCAGAAAAGTCCAGCGATATCACCGGATAGCAAGCATATTCATCCCGATAGCGCCCACCGTCTGCATCCCAAATCTGAGCATTGGCAAACAAACGCTGATCAGCGCGACCAACCGCTGGACGCTCCAGAAAAGCCCTGAGCGTCGACAAGTTCATGCTTTTGCCAAAACCCTCGGGTCGACAGCACACCACAACGGACGCGTCGCAGTCCAACACATCGGCAATAAACATGGTCTTGTCGACCAGCGTGCAGCAACCAAGAGCCTCCGCATAGTCGTGCATGCCAATGGGCAAAGCCGCATCGTCGGCACAGCCGATCAAACGCACGCCAAAGTCGGCAGCACAACCATTATTTGCCTGTTCAGACATCGCAACGTTCCCCTTAAATCGCAGCACGATGCCAATTGTAATGACCGCCTCGCACGTACGGATGTCGGTACACAAACAGATCGGGTAACGGTAGTAACACGGGGTGTGAGGGGGCATAACTAATCGTTGCACAACAAAACGGGCCTGATGCAGCAGCACCAGGCCCCGTCCCGACTCTTTAGTTATCTGACAATCGAGAGGCTACTCCTCAGAACTGTCCTCCCCAGCAGCCTTACGCTGCTGATCGAGCTTATTCTTGCCACTCACAATAGAGGTGGCACCCAGTGTGGCCAAGCTTGCACTGGCAAGGCTCGCCATCACGATGAGGTCGCCCGTCTTGGGCATGATGCCGCCCGAGGTCTTAGTGGTGGTAGTCGTCGTGGTGGTCACCGTATTGGAGCCATTTTGCTCCTGGTTCTGGTTGTCGGCGTTGCCCTTACCGCCGTCCTCGCCCTGCTGCTTTCCGTCGTCGGTCTTGCTCTTTTCCTCGTCCTTACTCCGAGCGAACTTCTCGCCCTTTTCCTCAGAGCTAGTACCCTTATCGGACTCGGTCTTCTCGGAATCATCGTCCTTGGAGTCACCCTTTGCGGCCTCGGTCTTTTCCGTGGAAGCCTGATCAGAATTGTTCTTGTCAGGAGACGAGTTGCTTACGCCAGCCATCAGCGAGGAACCAAACGTGTAGCCAAGCTGCACAACGAAAGAGGGCTTCTTGCCCGTCGAAGTAACGGGCGCGTCCGGCGCCTTATTCGAGTCGTCCTTGGAAGCACCGGAATCAGAAGCGGCGTCAGAGTTAGAGTCATTGCTAGAACCAGTATCGGCGGAAGAATCGCTCGAGCCAGTGGAAGAGTCGGAGGAACCAGCGTCGGTCGAACCAGAGGCGGCACTGTCCGTATTGCCGGCAGAGCTTGATGACGAATCGCCCGCAGCAGAGCCGGTAGAATCGGAGCCGCTCGAGGCAGAGCCGTCGTTGGTAGTGCCGCCAGCAGAGCCATCGCCGCCAGTATCCGTCGAGGGCGCATCCATCTTGCCATCGTTGGCATCGTCACTCGAGTCGTCATTCGAATCAGGTGTCGGCGAAGGTGCCGGCGTGGGCGCGGGCTGCACGGGCTCCACAGGCGTTGCCGCGGCAGCCTCGTCCTCGGCGATATAGACCAGACAATCCTTGAGCTCATTACGGTAGCGGTTCTTCCAGCCATTGTGATACTGGGGCTGGCTTGCATACTTGGTCGCCACGTTATTGACCACGCTGTTGGAAAGCGCCGTCACAAACTCGCGGTCCGTCATGCTGTTGGAAAGGTTTGCCCAGCGGAAGAAGTCTCTGCAGCCACCGGTGCCGCACATGTTGGTAATACTCCACACCATGCCCTTGACGCAGTCGGCGCGGCCGGAGATATCAATGCCGAGAGCGCTCTTGAGCCACGCCTCGGTCACCGCATAGTACGAGTTATACGCATAGGCATCCTGCAGCGCCGAGAACTCAGCAGGGTCGGTGTTATAAGCACCCTGGAAGGCCTCCTGCGCAATGCGACCCAGCTCGGTGAGCTGGCCGTTCGCATACATGGAGTTGTTCGCGTTGGAAATCTCGCTGCCGTGATCGATCGCGGCCTTAAGCATGCCGTACTTGGCAGAATCGTAGTTGTAGACCTGTTTCATAAACGGAACAAGCGACCAACGACGGTCGAACTGGTAATAGCCCAGCGCGTTATAGCCATCGCCATACGAAAATCCCTGGTTATAGTTGCCGTGGCTCTCGTATTTGGTAAAGTACTTCATCTCGGCAGTCACGTTGACAAACGAGACCCCCTGAACCGACCTCAGCACGCCCGAAAAAGACTGCTGGGTGTAAAGGCCCTTATCGATATCGGTGGCATCCGAGGCGACACCCGGCGTGGGCTCCTCGGCAACAGCAGTCACAGGCGCGGCAACGGCGCCAAACGAAAGCGCCAGCGTCAGGCCCGCCACAATCGCGGAATGCTTGGGCTGCATAAGATCCTCCCTGCATTGGTATAGTTAAAGTGCAGTTTGCAAAGATAGAAATAAGTATTGCAGCTCGCCCGTTGTTGCACAACAACCCCTCGGTAAACGGCAACAACCCTCCGCGAAATCTTAAGGAATTGCGCTCAACCTACAGCTTAATGTCAAAGTTGATCTCGGGGACGGCGGCCAGGTCGGCCAACGTCACGCCGTCGACGTACTTTTCGATCACGTCGTCCAGGCCACGCCAGAACTTGACGGTGGAACACAGGTCACTGCGGGTGCAGCTGTTGTCGATGCCGTCACACGCCACCGGAGCCGTGCTGCCCTCGACGGCGCGCAGGATGTCGCCAGCACGCACCTCGGCCGGGTCCTTGGCCATCATGTAGCCGCCGCCCTTGCCGCGCACGCTCTTAAGCAGGCCCGCCTTCATAAGCGGACGAACCAGCTGCTCCAGATACTTTTGCGAGATATGCTCGCGGTCGGCAACCTCGCGCAGGGCAATCTTGCCCTCGGCGTCGCCCAGCGCCGCGATATAGATCATCAGTCGGAGGGCATAGCGGCCCTTAGAAGAAATGAGCATACCTACCCTCCCATCGTTACTGGGACAAAACCAGGCTTGTTTGTCCCAAATCCTATGCACGCGGGGCAAACAAACCTGATTTTATGTCCCTCATCTAAAAAGTCGAGTGGATTAGTCGGGTTTTCCCTTGACTAACGCCGAACCCATAGTAACTTTATTCCGAGAAGATTCCTAGGGTTTAGTACACCTATGAGTACACCATATACAGAGAGGGACAGCATGAGCGCAAATCCGCTGCTTTCCATCGAAGGTCTGACCGCCTCCGTGGACGAGAAGACCATCCTCCACAACGTCAACCTCAACGTCGCCGCCGGCGCGACCCACGTGCTGATGGGACCCAACGGCGCCGGCAAGTCCACCCTCGGCCACCTGGGCATGGGCGACCCCGTCTATACCGTCGATGACGGCCGCATCGTCTTTGACGGCCAGGACATCACTGAGCTCACCACCGACAAGCGCTCGCGCGCCGGCCTGTTCCTGAGCTTCCAGGCCCCAGTCGAGATCCCGGGCGTGCCGCTGTCGAGCTTTTTGCGCGCCAGCATCGCCGGCCGCCCCGGCCTGGAGATGAAAGGCAAGGAGTTCCGCCGTCGCGTCAAGGAGCTCGCGGCCGAGCTCAACATGGACACCGCCTACCTCAACCGCGAGCTGGGCGTAGGTTTCTCGGGCGGCGAGAAAAAGAAGGTCGAGATGCTACAGCTTCTGCTGCTGCAGCCCAAGCTCGCCATCCTGGACGAGACTGACTCGGGCCTGGACGTCGACGCCCTGTCCACCGTCAGCCACGGCATGGACGCCTACCGCAAGAGCTGCGACGGCTCCATGCTCATCATCACGCACAACACGCGCATCCTGGAGCACCTGGATGTCGACCGCGTCCACGTTATGGTCAAGGGCCATATTGTGCGCGAGGACGACGCCTCGCTGATCCCCTGGATCGACAAGAACGGCTTTGAGACCTTCGAGCGCGAGGCCGCCGAGCAGCGCGCCCAGGCCGAGGCCGCCGCTGCAGAGCAGCAGGCGTAAAGGGGCGACGCAATGACCAAGAACCGCACCGAGGTCACGGACATCGACCGCAGCCTCTACGACTTCACCTATGGCGAGGAGGGATTCGAGCGCCTCGACGCCGGCATCACACCCGACATCGTGCGCGAGATCAGCGCCAAGAAGGACGAGCCGCAGTGGATGCTCGACCTGCGCCTCAAGTCCCTCGAGATCTTCAACCGCTTCCCCGACCCGACGTGGGGCCCCTCCATCGAGGGCCTAGACATGGGCAACATCGTCACCTACGTCAAGCCCAACACCGACCAAAAGCACGACTGGGAGTCGGTGCCCGACGACATCAAGAGCACCTTTGAGCGCCTGGGCATCCCCGAGGCCGAGCGCAGCTACCTGGCGGGCGTCGGCGCGCAGTACGACTCCGAGCTCGTCTACCACAACATGCAGGACACCGCGTCCAAGATGGGCATCGTCTACTCCGGCATTGAGGAGGCCCTGCACGATCCGCAGTGGGAGCCGCTCATCCACGAGAAGTTTATGACGCTCATCCCGCCCACCGACCACAAGTTTGCGGCTCTGCACGGTGCCGTGTGGTCGGGCGGCTCGTTTGTCTACGTGCCCAAGGGCACCAAGCTCGATTTTCCGCTGCAGAGCTACTTCCGCCTCAACGCCAAGGGCGCCGGCCAGTTTGAGCACACGCTCATCATCGTTGAGAACGATGCCGACCTGCACTTTATCGAGGGCTGCTCCGCGCCCAAGTACAACGTGGCCAACCTCCACGCCGGCGCTGTGGAGCTGTTTGTGGGCAAGCGCGCGCACCTGCGCTATTCGACCATCGAAAACTGGTCCAAAAACATGTACAACCTCAACACCAAGCGTGCGCGCGTGGACGAGGATGGCGACATCGAATGGATCAGCGGCTCCTTCGGCAGCCACGTGGGCTACCTCTACCCCATGAGCGTACTCAACGGCCGCCGCGCCCGCTCGAGCTTTACCGGCATCACCTTTGCCGGCGCCGGCCAGAACCTCGACACCGGCTGCAAGGTCGTGCTCAACGCACCCGAGACATCGGCAACCGTCGAGACCAAGGGCATCTCCAAGAGCGGCGGCATCCAGACCTTCCGCAGCTCCATCGTGGCCACGCCTAAGGCCGAGGGCTCCAAGGCAACCGTGAGCTGCCAGTCGCTGATGCTCGACGACCAGAGCCGCTCCGATACCATCCCCGCCATGGACATCCGCGCCAAGAACGTCGACATCGGCCACGAGGCCACCATCGGCCGTATCGGAGACGACAAGGTGTTCTACCTGATGAGCCGCGGCATCTCGGAAGAAGAGGCCCGCACCATGATCGTCAACGGCTTTGCCAACCCGGTCTCCAAGGAGCTGCCGCTTGAGTACGCCGTCGAGATGAACAACCTGATCAAGCTCGAGATGGAAGGAGCGATCGGATAATGAAACAGACCACGAACACCGCTGTTACCACGCTCGAGCAGGTTAATGCTATGCCTGCTGCGACTTGGGGTTGGCTGCGCATGAACCAGACCAAGCTTGAGCTTTCGGACGGCCTCGCCGCCGCCCCCGCCGAGGCCGTTGAGGTTGAGGGCCTGGAAGAGCAGTTTGCTGGCACGGCCGACGCCTTCGACAACGCCATGGACGCCATGGCCGAGCGCTTCCCCGAGCGCCGTGCCGCCGCCCCCGGCGACGCCGCCGATCGTGCCCGCATCACGCCCGAGACCGAGCTCGACGTGCCCGCCACCTCTGTCTACCAGGCCGGCGCCATCAAACTCGAGGAGGAACTCTCCCCTGCCGAGGCCTTCGAGACCGGCATGGGCGAGGCTACCTACACCTACCTGGCCGATCACGCCACCAAGCGCGTCGTCATCGATGTGCCCGCATACAGCCACGCCACGGTTACCGTGCGCGTGAGCGGCGTCGACGCAGCGGCAGCGATTGCCGCCATCGATGTCGTCGCCCGTCCGCAGGCAACGCTCGACCTCGCTCTAGCCCTAGACTCCCCTGTCAACGGCCAAGGCGTCGTGGGCTCCGTGCTGCGCGTGTGCGCTCACGAGTACGCCACCGTCAACGTGACCTGCACGCAGACGCTCGATGACAGCTGGATCGCGCTCGACGACACCGGTCTGTTCCTGGACGAGGGCGCGCGCGTCAACGTGCAGCACACCGTCCTGGGTGCCGGCGCCAGCGCCACCGGCCTTGCCGGCGACCTGTTGGGCGACACCGCCAAGGTGACCATCGATACCGATTACCTGGGTGCCCGCGAACAGGTGCGCGACTTTAACTACGAGCTGCGCCACCGCGGCCGCAAGACCGAGTGCGAGATCGACGCCAACGGCGTGCTGACCGGCACGTCCAAGAAGGTCTACCGCGGCACCATCGACCTCGTGCACGGCTGCAAGGGTGCCGTCGGCACCGAGCGCGAAACGGTGCTGCTGGCCAACAAGGGCGTCGACAACAAGACCGTTCCCGTCATCCTCTGCGACGAGGACGACGTCGCCGGCAACCACGGCGCCACCATCGGCCACGTCCGCGACGAGCAGCTGTTCTATCTCGCCTGCCGCGGCCTTGACCAAAACGCCGCCGAGGACCTGTTCATCCGCGCCAAGCTGGAGGACGCCGCACTTTCCGCGACCGACGAGCGCACCCGCGCCGCCGTCGTCCGTCTGGGCAACAACTTGATCGATAACTTTGAGGAGGAGCTCGCATGATCGACACCGAGCACGTTAAATGCGACACCTGTACCGCACCGGAGCCTATGGAGCTCGACGCCAGCGACGAGGCCTCGCGCGGCTGGCCTACCGTCGACATCGAGACCAATCCCTACAAGGCACAATTCCCGCTTTTCCAGCAGCACCCCGAGATCGCCTTCCTCGATAGCGCCGCCACCGCGCAGCGCCCCGCCTGCGTGCTTGACGCCGAACGCGACTTCTACCAGCGCATGAACGCCAACCCCCTGCGCGGCCTGTACTCGCTGTCCGTCGAGGCAACCGACGCCATCGCGAAGGTCCGCCAGCAGATCGCCGACCTCATCGGCGCCTCACAGGCCAACGAGGTCGTCTTCACCCGCAACACGAGCGAGTCGCTCAACCTGGTCGCCAAGAGCTTTGCGCCCACAGTGCTCAAACCGGGCGACGAGGTCGTCATCACCATCATGGAGCACCACTCCAACCTGATTCCGTGGCAGCAGGTCTGCCGCGAGACCGGCGCCAAGCTCGTCTACCTCTACCCCACCAAGACCGGCCAGCTCACCACCGAGGAGGTTCTTGCCAAGGTGGGTCCCAAGACCAAAATTCTGGCCGTGGGTCAGGTTTCTAACGTGCTGGGCGTCGAGAACCCGGTCAAGAACCTCGGCAAGCTCGTCCACAAGTACGGCGGCTATCTGGTCGTCGACGGCGCGCAGTCGCTGCCGCACATGCCGGTCGATGTGGCCGATCTGGGCGCCGATTTCTTTGCCTTTAGCGCGCACAAGGCCATGGGCCCCATGGGCATCGGCGTCCTGTGGGGCAAGATGGACCTGCTCAACGCCATGCCGCCCATGCTCACCGGCGGCGAAATGATCGACTCTGTCACCGAGCAGGACGCCGTCTGGGCGCCCGTCCCCGAGAAGTTCGAGGCCGGCACGCAGGACGCCGCCGGCATCTTCGCCACGGGTGCGGCACTCGACTACCTGGTCAACACCGTGGGTTACGAGAACATCCAGGCCCGCGAGCAGGCACTCGTCCACTACCTGATGGGCGAACTCATGCAGCTCGACTTTGTCCAGATCATCGGCTCCATCTATTGGGACAACCACCACGGCGTCGTCAGCTTTAACGTCAGGGGCATCCACCCGCACGACGTCGCGAGCATTATGGACATGGACGGCGTCTGCATCCGCGCCGGCCACCACTGCGCGCAGCCGCTGCTCACCTGGCTGGGCGTCGAGAACCTTGCCTGCTGCCGCGCCAGCGTGGCCTTCTACAACGACAAGGCCGACATCGACAAGTTCATCGCCGGCCTGCATCACGTTTGGAGCACGTTCAATGGGTAATCTGTACACCTCCACCACGTTTATGGAGCACAACTCGCACCCCGACTACAAGTACGAGATGGATGCCCCCACGCACGAGCACGACGGCATCACCCCCAGCTGCGGCGACGAGCTCACCTTGCAGCTGCGCGTCGAGAACGGTGTGATCGAGGAGGCCTCCTTTACCGGCCACGGCTGCGCCATCAGTCAGGCCAGCGCCGACATCATGGCCGACCTCATCACCGGCGAGACCGTCGAGGAAGCTCACCGCTTGGCAGAGCTCTTCCTCGCCATGATCCGCGGCGAAAAGCTCTCCGAGGAGGACCTGGAAGACCTGGATGAAGCCGCCCAGCTCCAGGACATCTCGCACATGCCCGCCCGCGTCAAATGCGCCGAGCTCGCCTGGCGCACCCTCGACGGCATGCTCGAGGGGCAAACAAACCAGTAGCTTATGCCCCGAATCCAAGGTTTTTGATTGTCGAGCCGCCCGATACGGGCGGCTCTGTTTTTACCTAATGAGCGCGAACGCACAAAGTCCGCGCGTCCGACGCCCCGTCTGACATTTGCCACACAGCCAGACACGAACACGGGCGTTTTCCACAGCACCAAAGGCCTGCGGCAGGACCCCGGGCCCGCCAAGCAATGCGCCAAGCCCCGTTCTGCGAAGCTCCGACTCGCTTCGCGCCTACCGCAGGCGGGTCCCATAGGGAGCGGCGTGCATTTTTGCGAGTATTCAGCACGCCAAGCTGTGTGTATACGCATCGAAAGCGTTAATCAACGTCTTAAGGCGCATATATATTGTGTTTTAGAACAAGCATCGCGGTCTGACGGGACGCAGGCACGTGCTTCGGGGGCGCAACGGCGGGGATCAATAGCTTCGGAACCCGTATGTTGCAAGATTGCAGCGGTGCCGACAGCACTACGATGCTGAAAACTCCGTTTTTTGCACGGCGCAGACGGGGGTAGGCACGGGCAAACCCGGACTGAGTCGTTAATTTATGCAAGATGGCGATTGTTCTATGCATATTAAGAAGTGCAGTTACCGTACCAAGCTTTTGGACGCTGGTTGCGGCGTATGGACGACCCCAGCTGCGGTGAACAGGCGACCTTACATCACGTTTCCGCCAGCCCGCATCGCCGTTCGCGCGCGGGCGCGCACGATACGAGAGACGGTACTTTTGCCAATCCCGGTATACCGCTCAATCTGGCGCACCGTAAAGCCGGCATCGTGCAATCCAAAAATAACGGTATCGCGCTGCGCCGGCGGTGCGGCTTTAACCCCGCGAAGCGGAACCCCGAGTTCCTTCGCCATCTTGTCGGCAAAGGCGTGGCGTTCCCACTTCGTCTCTTTCATATCGCACAGCGCTGACTCACTGCCGACGGGCGTCGAAAGCGAATAGGCAATAAAGCCCTCGGCAGAGCCAAAAAGCTCAAGCACACAAGAAGGATCAGAAAATCCCCTCGCGGCATCGGCCACATCACCGTCGTAAGCGCGTAGATGTTCCGGAAAGCTGCTCCAGGGATAACGCTCGATTAGGCTAACGCCCACCTCCTGCGGATCGGCGTGTACAGAGCGAATAGCCTCCATCACCTGCCAGTCGGTATCGAGCGAGCGCCGGTCAAAACGGTTCTGGAACAGATGCCCCGTGCGCCCCGTGCGTTTATTGAACCGCCGCGCGTACGTCAAAAGCAACCGGTGCATCGCCGCGCTCATCCTGTCCTCGTAATCTGTAAGCACCAAATGCACGTGATTGTCCATAAGGCACCAGGCGATAACCGTCACACCCTCCTCGCGGCAGCACTCGCGCATCAGCTCCAAAAACTCCCACCGGTCTTCATCGCCCTCAAAGATGAACTGCTTGTCCGTACCGCGGGCGCAGACATAGTAAAAGCCGGTAACCGTTCTCCAAACGCGCTGCATGGCGCTCCCTTCGCCGGGATCTGCTTGCCATCCAATACAGCACGATTGAAGCGGGCCATCAAAACATTCACGCAAAACAATACACTCGCGCGGCCAAAGGCAGTAATCAGGCGGCGAACGGCATCGTTGCAACAGGTCAACCCCCGCAATGCTTACAAGAGCTGACCAATAGCTTGCCCAAGACGGACCCCCTCTACGGAAGTTCACGACCACAGAACATAGGGTTAAACCGTTTCAATTAAAACTTCCGGACTTCTCGCTACGAAAACTGAGCCGTTCGCCGAATATTCCGTGCATTTCGCGGTATTATAGGGGCTGCATGTCATGTCCCTTTCGAAGGGTCGCCCGGCAATCGCCAGCCACGGCCCCCAGACGGGACGCCAACACGATAGAGAGGAGAGGCATGCAGTACTCACAGGAAGTGGAGAACATGTGCCCCGTTGCCAAGGGTGCATACCACGGCCCCGCACCCATCCCCGAGGAGGGCAAGTGGGTCCAGGCTAAGGAGATTTCCGACATCTCCGGTCTTACGCACGGTGTGGGTTGGTGCGCACCTCAGCAGGGCGCCTGCAAGCTCACGCTGAACGTCAAGGACGGCATCATCGAGGAGGCCCTCGTTGAGACCATCGGCTGCTCGGGCATGACCCACTCTGCCGCCATGGCTTCCGAGATCCTTCCCGGTAAGACCATCCTTGAGGCCCTCAACACCGACCTCGTCTGCGACGCCATCAACGTTGCTATGCGCGAGATCTTCCTGCAGATCGTTTACGGCCGCAGCCAGACCGCGTTCTCCGAGGGCGGCCTGCCCGTGGGCGCCTCCCTCGACGACCTCGGCAAGGGCCTTCGCTCTCAGGTCGGCACCATGTTCGGCACCAAGGCCAAGGGCGCTCGTTACCTCGAGCTCGCTCAGGGCTACGTCACCCGCATGGCTCTCAATGACAAGAACGAGATCATCGCATTCGAGTTCCTGAACCTCGGCAAGTTCACCGACGCCGTCAAGGCCGGCAAGACCCCCGAGGAGGCCATCGCTGGCGCTATGGGCCACTATGGTCAGTGGGAGAACGCTGCCAAGTACATCGACCCGCGCACCGACGAGGAGACTCACTCCGTCGCCAGCGTGTTCCCGGTTCACGAGTAGAAAGGGAGGGAAATAACTATGACTGTTACGTTCGAAGGTTACGAGCGCCGCGCTGACAAGATCAACAAGTGCCTCGCCGACAACGGCATCGCCTCCCTCGAGGAAGCTCTGCAGATCTGCACCGACAAGGGCTTCAACCCGCGTGAGATCGTCAACAACACCCAGTCCATCGCCTTCCAGAACGCCGAGTGGGCCTACACCCTCGGTTGCGCTCTCGCTGTCAAGCGTGGCGCCAAGTCCGCTTCTGAGGCTGCCGCCATCATCGGCGAGGGCATCCAGGCCTTCACCGTTCCCGGCTCCGTCGCCGAGGACCGCAAGGTCGGTCTGGGCCACGGCAACCTGGGCGCTATGCTGCTCTCCGACGACACCGAGTGCTTCGCCTTCCTGGCCGGTCACGAGTCCTTCGCTGCCGCTGAGGGTGCTATCGGCCTGGCTCTGAACGCCAACAAGGCTCGCAAGAAGCCGCTGCGCGTCATCCTCAACGGTCTGGGCAAGGACGCTGCTCAGATCATCGCCCGCATCAACGGCTTCACCTACGTGAAGACCCAGTTCGACTACTTCACGGGCGAGCTCAAGGTCGTCGAGACCATCCCCTACTCCGATGGTCCCCGCGCCGCCGTCAACTGCTACGGCGCCGACGACGTCCGCGAGGGCGTTGCCATCATGTGGCACGAGAACGTCGACATCTCGATCACCGGTAACTCCACCAACCCCACGCGCTTCCAGCACCCCGTCGCTGGCACCTACAAGAAGGAGCGCCTCGAGGCTGGCAAGAAGTACTTCTCCGTCGCTTCTGGTGGCGGCACTGGCCGTACCCTGCACCCGGACAACATGGGCGCCGGCCCTGCCTCTTACGGCATGACCGACACCATGGGCCGCATGCACTCCGACGCCCAGTTCGCCGGTTCTTCCTCCGTGCCTGCGCACGTCGACATGATGGGTCTCATCGGCATGGGCAACAACCCCATGGTCGGTGCCACCGTCGCCTGCGCTGTCGCCGTCGAGGAGGCCCTCAAGGCCTAATCGCGCCCGCGCGATGCTCATATAGTTGAGCTTTGGAGCCGCTACCTTTCGAGGTAGCGGCTCTTTTTGTTTGCGCTGGCGCAGGGTAGCTAATGCCGATATATCAGCTGGGGCGAAATGCAAGATGTGATGAGATGGAGCGTCAGAGCGTCCATGACGCCCACCTGCCATATTTGCCCTTTACCGATTTGCCGGGTCTTTGCGGCCCCATTGCCGATCACCCGTGCGACAATGCGCCGGACGAGAAAGGAATCCGATGGAATCGACTGATGTACTGGTAATTGGATCTGGCATTGCGGGCCTTTGTGCCGCCATCGAAGCGGCACGCACGGGTGCAACCGTCACTGTGGCAAGCGCCGGCAAGACCATGAGTGGATCGAGCTTTTTCCCGGGTACCTGGGGCCTCGGCCTCATCGGACCCGTTAACGAAGACGACGAACAAGACCTCATCGACACCATCCAGACCGTCGGCGGCGGTGTTGCCGACCCCGAGCTTGTCCAGACGTTTGTCCACGGCATTCCCCAGGCAATTGAATGGCTCGAGCAAGACCTGGGCGTTGAGCTCAAGCGTCCGCAAAACGCTGAGAGCGCTCAGCAAAAGCAGTTTATCCCCTGCTTTGACCACAAAACGCGCATGTGGCGCGGCCTCACCCGCAAGCCCCTTGAGGACGCTCTGACAGCCCGGATCGAGTCGCTCGGCATTCGCCTGCTCCCCCGCCATGAGCTTATCGACCTTGTTGAGGACACGAACGGCAGAATCACCGGAACCGTGCTCTACAACCTCACCGAAGATCGAATCGTGCCCTTTGCTACCAAAGCCACGATCATCGCAGCCGGTGGCACAGGCGGCCTGTTCGAGCGCAGCCTTACGTCGGCTGATGTGCTCAGCTCCTCGCAGGCCATCGCACTGGCGCACGGCGCATCGCTTACTAATATAGAGTTCATGCAGATGATGCCCGGCTTCATCGAGCCCAAGCGCAACCTGGTCTTCAACGAGAAAACCTGGCGCTACGTACATGTAGACCAGCCGGTAGATATTGCCGACGACAAGCTGGACGACCTGCTCGAGCAGCGCTCTGGATATGGTCCCTTCACGTCACGCTTGGCCTCCCGCGCCATCGATCTCGTCATCGATCAGGCAGGTGCCGAAGGCCTGGCGCTCCGCTACGACTTCCCCCGCGAGGATGTCCCAGAATTTGTGCAGACCTTTGCCACCTGGCTGCAAGACGAGCACGGCATCGCCCCGACTGACGAGATGCGCGTTGCGATGTATGCCCACGCCGCTAACGGCGGCATCAAGATCGATAAGACCGCGTACACGGGCGTTGAGGGCCTCTACGCTTGCGGCGAGGCGACAGGCGGCATGCACGGAGCCGACCGCATTGGTGGCTTATCAAGTGCCAACGGCATCGTGTTCGGGCGCATCGCGGGCGCATCGGCAGCCCTTGCAGCGCAGAAGGAGCCTGAGGCAGCCCTGAAGGCGGATATCACCCTCCCCCAGTACGGCATTGCCACAACAGATGCCGAACGCCTGACACACAGCCTTAGGCACACGATGAGAACCTTTTGCATGATCAACAGGACCGAAATAGGCCTATCCGAGGCCCTGCAACAGCTTGAAAGCCTGCAAGACAAGGCCATGGCGCTGAGCAAGCCGCATACCGATGACAGCGAGATCGCAGCCCTCGCCCGCCTACAGTCGCAGATTCGACTAGCACAGGAAATGGTCAAAGCCATGCGCAAGCGAACTGAAAGCTTAGGTTCGCACTATCGAGCAGACTAAATCGATTCTCACTTTGAGTTTGATCACAACTTCTCAACATGCATCGAGCCCCGTAAGCATGATTCCCCTTAGGAGAACACGCCTACGGGGCTTTAGCCGTGTTTCCCTAAGGGAATCACGGTGCAGATTACTCAGCTCCGCGCCCTTTCGGGTTCGACCCCATGCGTGGTCAACAAAAAACGACCAGCCTGAGCCAGTCGCTTTAACAATCTTTGGGTGGGCCGTCAGGGGGTCAGCCTGCTGCGCAGGCGGCCGCTGCGGCGCTTTCGCGCCTTGCGCGCTGCGCTGGCAAATGCTTACGCATTTCCTCAGCTCCGCGCCCCGACGGGTTCGACCCCATGTGAGGTTAACAAAAAAGCGACCAGCCTAAGCCAGTCGCTTTAACAATCTTTGGGTGGGCCGTCAGGGGGTCGAACCCTGGACCTTGGGATTAAGAGTCCCCTGCTCTACCAACTGAGCTAACGACCCGATATCAACACGAAGCAAGAACTGGGGTGGGTAAAGGGACTCGAACCCTCGACCTACGGGACCACAACCCGTCGCTCTAGCCAACTGAGCTACACCCACCGTGTCCTGTGCGCTTCGCGCTCGACTATTATTGCAAGGAACGCCACGCGATGCAAGCCCCAATTTTCAAGAATTTTGAAAAGAGTTTTTCGAGACCATTTCGAGCAAATCCCACCGGTTTCATAGGAGTAAACTTGCCCCACTGCAAATCCTCGAAAGGACCGTCATGAAAGAACTCTCCAACCGCACGGCAAGATTTACCGATTCGGTCATCCGCCGCATGACACGCATCTCCAATAAGTACGGCGCTGTCAATCTCTCGCAGGGCTTCCCTGACTTCGATCCCCCGGCGCAGCTGCTCGATAGCCTCAGCACCATCGCCGCCGATCCCAAGCCGCTCTATCACCAGTACTCCATCACCTGGGGCTCCCAGGCCATGCGCGAGGCGCTTGCCGCCAAACAGGAGCACTTTATGGGCATGCCGGTGAACCCCAACGAGAATATCGTAGTCACCTGCGGCTCCACCGAGGCCATGATGGCCGCAATGATGACGGTCACGAACCCCGGCGACAAGGTCGTCATCTTCTCGCCGTTCTACGAGAACTACGGCGCCGACACAATCCTTTCAGGTGCCGAGCCCATCTACGTGCCGCTCAACCCGCCCACATTCGACTTTGACCGCGAGACACTCGAGGCGGCCTTCCGCGACAACGGCCCCAAGGCCATCGTCCTATGCAACCCTTCCAACCCCTGCGGCAAGGTCTTCACGCGCGAGGAGCTCACCTTTATCGCCGACCTCTGCAAAAAGTACGACACCTACTGCATCACCGACGAGGTATACGAGCACATCGTCTACGCGCCCCACGAGCACGTCTATATGGCCACGCTGCCCGGCATGTTTGAGCGCACCATCAGCTGCAGCTCGCTGTCCAAGACCTACTCCATCACCGGCTGGCGCCTGGGCTACACCATCGCCCCTGCCGAGATCACCGACCGCATCAAGAAGGTCCACGACTTCCTCACCGTGGGTGCCGCCGCTCCCCTGCAGGAAGCTGTCGTCACCGCCCTCAACTTCGACGACAGCTATTACCAGGAGGTCCTCGACCTCTACACCGCCAAGCGCGACCTGTTCTGCCAGGGGCTCGATAGCATCGGCCTCACGCATAACGTGCCGCAGGGCGCCTACTACGTCATGATGGACGTCTCTGAGTTTGGCTATGACAGCGACCTCGAATTCTGCGAGGACCTCGCATCCAAGGTGGGCGTGGGCGCCGTGCCCGGCTCGAGCTTCTTCCGCGAGCCCGTCAACCATCTGATTCGTTTCCACTTTGCCAAGCGGGACGAGACGCTTAACGCGGCACTGGAGAACCTCAAGTCGCTACGTGATAAAATCAAGCCGCGCGGGTAAGGACGGCCCGGCAACTAAAGCAACCAAAGAAGCCCCGCACCGCCCGCCACGTTGCGAGGCTTCTTTTTATAGCGCTTTCTTAAATGGTTTAGAGCCCTATACTTTAGTCACGGAGCAACTCGTCCCAGAGAGAGGAATATTATGGCAGAGCAGCAGCTTATCGGAGCGCTCGAGGCCGGCGGCACCAAGATGGTCTGCGCCACGGGCTATGCGGACGGCACGGTCCTGGAGCGTGAGCAGATCGCGACCACGACCCCGCAGGAAACCGTCGAGGCCGTCAACGCGTGGTTTGCCGACAAGGGCATCGCCGCGCTGGGCATCGGCGCCTTTGGCCCCACCGCAGTCAATCCCGCCTCACCCCAATACGGCAAGATCCTGGAGACGCCCAAGACGGCATGGCGCTACTTTGACCTGCTGGGCACCATCCAAAACGAGCTCAATATCCCCTGCGGCTACGATACCGACGTCAACGTCGCCTGCCTGGGCGAGGTCACCTTTGGTTGCGCTCAGGGCCTCACTGACGTGGTTTATCTGACCATCGGCACCGGCGTGGGCGCCGGCGTACTCTCGGGCGGTAAGCTCGTGCACGGCATGATGCATCCCGAGGCCGGCCACATCCTGGTCACGCGCGACCCGCGCGACACCATCGGCGAGCATAGCGCCTGCCCCTTCCACGACAATTGCCTCGAGGGTCTCATCGCAGGTCCCGGCGTTAAAAAGCGCTGGGATGGCAAGAGCGCCGGAGACATGGCCGATGACCCGAAGGCCATGGACCTGCTTGCCGGTTATCTGGCACAGGCGCTCATGACCTACACGCTGTGCTACGCGCCGCAAAAGATCATCATCGGTGGCGGCGTGGCCGACCACACCCCCATCGTGCCACTCGCACGCAAAAAGTGTGCCGAAATGCTCAACGGCTATATCGTCACGCCCGAGGTCAACGACATCGATAACTACATCGTCAACAACAGCCTCGAGGGCAAGCAGGGCATCATGGGCTGCCTGGCCCTGGGCGCACAGGCGCTTCAGTAACAGGCGCACCCACAGGGCGTGGCGCGCCCGGCAAATCCGACCTACGGGACGACGCCACCACGCCTCATATAAGCCCGCAAATAAAAAAGGCCGCCTAGGACCAAACAATACGTCCTAGGCGGCCTTTTTGGCACATATGAGCGATCGTAGTAGATATCGGAGCACAACGCCCGTTGCCGCTCCACAGCAGTCGATCATCACATCGGTGATCATGCCGGCGCGTCCCGGCACAAAGAGCTGAATCGTCTCGTCGATCGAGGGAATCAGCAGCAGGAACACCGCCGTGGGCAGCAGCACGTCAAAGGTGCGCCGTCCCTCAAAATCAAAGGCGTGCGTTGCCAGGATGCCGAGCACCATATACTCGGTAAAATGCGCGCACTTGCGAACAACAAAGTTGGTCACCCATTCATATGGAAGTCCCACGCCGTGCAGGAAACCGCGGACAGCTTCCATGACCGTTAGGCTCAGCGAGCCCGACCCCGA
Source organism: uncultured Collinsella sp. (assembly GCA_900541245.1). GTDB lineage: Bacteria > Actinomycetota > Coriobacteriia > Coriobacteriales > Coriobacteriaceae > Collinsella. The sequence goes on along the minus strand of UQIS01000012.1, from coordinate 4,761 downwards.
GCCGGGAACCAACGAATTGCCCCAGATCAAGAGCGCCATCAGGCAGGTCACGACCGCCCATTTTCGATTGATCTTAACCATGCAGAAGTTATGCCTCCGCGCGGAGCGGCGCGAAGCTAGCGGTACCGCCCTCGATAACGCTCAGGTAGGCACGGCCCGTACGCTTGGCGGTAGAGGACTGCAGGCGCTCGATTTCTTCCTCGAGGATCTGATTGACACGCTCGTGACGACGATTTTCCATAATGCCGGCGGCAATTGCCTCGGCCCGCTCGATGCTCTCGCGCGAGATACGGGCAGTATCCTCGGGGAACACTGCGCTGTGACGGCCGACATAGGCGGGGGCAGCAGGTTGAGGGGCGGCGACGGGGGCGGGGGCTGCAACAGGAGCAGGCTCGTCAATCTCATCTAGAATCGCGGTGGCGGCGGCCCACATGTCCTCGTGGCCCGAGTAATCGGCCATGGGGACATCAACCTCGAGCGAGGCGTCCGGAAGGTCGCCGGTGTCGATGCGATCTTGGGCATCAATCGATGCGGTGATGGCCGCAGGCTCATCGAGGTCATCGAGATCGATGTCCGCGGCACCGGAGATGATAGGCATGCTGGCAAGGTTTGCATTGTACGGCGCAGCCTCAGCCGCCTGCTGCTGGGCAGGAGCGCCCCAAAGCGAGCTCTCGGCGGCACGGCGGGCGGCAACGGCCTCCTCGTCCGCGGTCATGGCTTCATCAACGTACGAATTATCGGCAGAAGCGTTCGTGTCCGCCGAGGTAGCGCTGTAGGCGTTATTGGATGCCGCGTTGGCAACGAGTGCCACGAACGCCGCCGTGCTGCCCGCAGGGGCGGCCTGGGAGCCCGACACGGCACGCGCCGCGGCGGCGATGTCGTCGCGATTGAGGGAGCCGGTCTGCCCGCCGTTGGTGAGCTCGTCGATGGCGACTTGATAGACGTCGCGCGAGCGTGCAGGGTCGCAGCTCACCGGCGAATCGTCGTCGAGCATACTGTCGATCATGGACCAAGCCTCGTCCTCGTCCATAGCATCTGCGGCTCGAGCGATGGTAGGGACACCATCATCGGCATGACGGCGCTGGAACGCACCAGTCAGGCCGGAAAGGAATGCCGAGGTAGACTGCTCCGCCTGAGCCTGAGAAGCAGAAGCCGCAGCGTAAGGAGTCGCATCCTGCTGCTGAGCTGGAATCGAGGCGGTCTTGAACTCGCTTTGATGCTGATTGAGATTGGCGGCACCGCCCATGGCATCGGGCTGGAACAGACGCTCTTCACGCTGCGCACGATACTCGGAGATACCCAGCGAGGCGGCATAGATGCCCACGCCCGCCACCGCGCCCACGGCGAAGGGAACCGCACCCGCCACGACCGTCTCATTCACCGACGAAAACGGCAGCGTCGCGGCATACATAACCACGGGAGCGGCAAGGCCGATCCCGCACGAAAGTCCGGCAAGGACTGCTCGTTGTGTTGCATCAGAAGAAGCCATGAGCTCTCCCCATCTTCCAGCACCCAAATCGCATCATTCAGTTGGCTGCGCGAGAGAAGATGAAGCGGGGCTATGCCCCAAAGCAACGGTATATGGTTCGTTTCATCTGCGTTTTCCGTCGCGAAGCTTAAAAGCTATTATGCGAAACCGCCCTGTCGATTGCAAGCGACGATGTCGGATTGAAACGGGAAACCTGCTGCTTGCCAGTCTTATGGTCAAAAATAAGCGCGGAGCGGCGATATGGAAAAGGGCCGAGGCTCAAAGCCCCGACCCTTTATCGCATTGATGACTATCGCTGCGCGTGGATGACAACCTAGAACGTCTGCTCGTAGTCGCTGTGCTTTTTGGCCGAACGCACCAGGAACTCCTGGTTGGTGTTGGTGCCCTTAAGACCCTTGATAAACGACGCGGCTGCGCGCTCGGTGTTGTTCATGCCGGCAAGAATGCGACGCAGACCAAAGACAAACGGACGCATCTGCTCGTCGACCAGCAGATCCTCGTTGCGCGTACCGGAGGCAACGGGGTCGATAGCCGGGAAGATGCGGCGGTCGGCCAGGTCGCGGTCGAGCTTAAGCTCCATGTTGCCGGTACCCTTGAACTCCTCGAAGATGACCTCGTCCATCTTGGAACCGGTGTCGATGAGGGCAGAGGCCAGGATGGTGAGCGAGCCACCGTTCTCGATATTACGGGCTGCGCCCAGGAAGCGCTTGGGAGGATACAGGGCCGCCGAATCGACGCCGCCCGAAAGGATGCGGCCCGAGGCGGGCGCCGCCAAGTTGTAGGCGCGGGCAAGACGCGTAATGGAGTCGAGCACCACCACGACATCGCCGCCCAGCTCCACGATGCGCTTGGCGCGCTCGATGACGAGCTCTGCCACGCGAGTGTGGTTGTCGGCGGGCATATCGAAGGTCGACGCCACAACCTCACCCTTGATGGAACGCTGCATATCGGTGACCTCTTCGGGGCGCTCGTCGACGAGCAGGCAGATGAGGTGCACCTCGGGGTTGTTAATCGAGATAGACTGGCAGATCTTCTTGAGGATCGTGGTCTTGCCGGCCTTGGGCGGGGACACGATCAGGCCACGCTGACCCTTGCCGATCGGCGACACGATGTCGATGGCGCGACCGGTAATGGAGTCTTTGCCGTGCTCCATGCGCAGCGGCTCGTTGGGATAGACCGGGGTGAGGTCGCCGAACTTGGGACGGTTGCGAATCTGCTCGGGGTCCAGACCGTTGACGGTCGTGATTTTGGCGAGGCCGGCGCGCTTGTCGCCGCCGCGCGAAGGACGCAGCGAGCCCTCGATGACGTCGCCCGTGCGCAGGCGCGCGGAGCGGATGAGGTAGGCGGGCACGAAGGCGTCGTCGTTGGACTTCATGTAGCCATGGGCGTGGATGATGCCGGAGCTGTCCGGGCGAATCTGCAGAATGCCCTTGATGTCGCGGAAGCCCTCGGCCTTCGCGGCGGTGGTGTAGATCTCTTCGACGAGTTCGGCCTTCTTCTTGCCGGTCGTCTCAATCTCGAACTCCTTGGCCTTCTCGCGCAGCTCGGCGACCTTCATGGCCGCGAGCTCCTCGCGCGAAAGCGTGGGCTCAGTCGGAGCGGCATTGCGCTCCTTATTGCGCTGCTTGCGGTCGCGCTGACGGTTGCGGCGATCGTTGTTGCGCTCGTCCTTGCGCTCGTTGCGGTCATTACGCTCGTCGTTGCGCTTATGCTGACGGCGGTTGGGGCGAGCGCTCTCTTCGGTCTCGACGGGGGCGGTGCCATCGGTTGCGGAGGCGTCTTCGTTAGCCGAAGCATCATCGCTGGCCTCGGCATTGGAATCGCCCTGCGGCTCGGCCTCGGCATGCTGCTCGGCGGCCTTGGCCTTAGCGGACTTCTTGCGACCGCGCTTGGGCTTCTCGGACGCAGACTGTTCGACGTCTTGGGGCTCGGCGGCATCAGTCGATGCATCGGCGGTCGTCTCGGCGGAAACCTCGGACGCACCCTTCTTGGCAGCCTTGGCCTTGGACGTGCGCTTAGCAGCAGTACGATGGCTGCGACCAGGACGGACGTCGGCGGGCTCGACATCGGCAGAAACGGCCTCGGAAGTCGTAGCATCCTGGACGGGCGCGTCGGCAGCGGTTGCAGGCTCGGCGGTCGCCGCAGCATCCCGAGCGGCGGCGGCTGCGGCTGCGGCCTTCTCGGCCTCGACGAACGCCTTGGGCTTGCGACCGCGACGGTGCGGGCGCAAAGCCGGATCGACAACGGGAACTTCGCTGGCCTCGACAGGCGCAGCGGGCTCAGTTGGCGATGCGCCCTCCCCTGCCGCGGAACGGACCGAAGCCTCAGTGAGCTCGGGGGTTACCTGTTCAGCAACCTGCTCGGCCTTAGCAGCCGTGCGACGGCGTGTGCGCGGTGCCGGCTTCTCGGTCGGTTGGTCGGCGGCAGGGGTCTCGGGCACAGACGGGGCTGCAAACTCGGTCAGAGCCGCGGCCTCGCGCTCGGCAGCACGACGGCGGGCGCGCACCACCTGAGCCTCGCTAATCTGCGCCAACGCACGTGCCTGCGCGACCTCATCGGAAATCGGCGCCGAGGAGTCAGCCGCAACGGTGCGCTTGGCGCGAGTCGTGCGCGTGGTGCGGCGCTTGGGCTTGGCGACCTCCTCGCCGTCAGCGGCAGACTTGGCCGTGCGGCGCGTGCGCTTGGGCTTTGCCGGAGCAGCCTCCTCACCAGTTGCAGGCACGGCCTTCTCAGCCGTTGCAGGCATAGGCGTCGAAGCAGCCTTAGGCGTCTCAGGAGCCGAGGCTTGCGCGGGCACCGCGACCTGGTCCGACGCAACCGGTGCAGCGGGAGCGGCCTGCGTCGTAGTTATTTCGTTTTCTTGCTGTTGATCAGACACAGTGTTTGCTCAACTTTCTTTTCAAGCCCTGTGATCACATGCTCCCTGCATAAACCTTCAGGGCGGCTAAACAGTCTAGTTCCGTTCAAGACGACGGACATCATTGATCTGTATCGAGATGATTGCGTCAATTACGCAGCGTTAGTGTAACACAACCGCCGCCACCTGCAACTTAGTCATTGGGGACGTTCTTAAACGACTATTCAAAAGGGACACTCTTTGGTTTACCGCCCACAAATCTGACTGCCTCCGCCAAAACTATGGCGGTTTACTACGATGAATCGCTCAACCGCGACCACTCCGAAACTTGTTGAACTAAAACCGACGCTCCTATAAGTTGTCAAGAGGCAGTTTGCGGGAGCGTTCTCTTCAATTCGCACAGGAGCTCGTAATA
>UQIS01000011.1 GCA_900541245.1 uncultured Collinsella sp. | reverse complement strand
CGGTCTGCCTCCCAGATGGGAAACCGTGCGATGCCCTCGTCGGGGGCGTGCGGAGCCATGCCGGGGATCTCGCCCCAGGAGTCACCGGCGATGGAGTCCATGCCGTGGCGGTCGATAAGCGAGCTAAAGTCGTATTTCATGCTGAACTCCCGTGCAAAGCTGATTGTTTTGGAAGGCGTTATTGTCCACCAGCGTGGGCGGTTTTGGCGCGGGGTTTGGCGCTTAATTTGACGGGTGCGGACGAATGGCTGGTTAGTCTTGCGCGTCGTTGACGGCGGTTACCGTCAACCTGGCTCCGTCGACCGTAAACGATATGTCGAGCCCGGCGTAAGCCAAGTGGTAAACGCGGTTTGGCTCGTGCTTGCTGCCTGCGCGGCGCGGATCTTGGCAAAGGACCTCGACCAAGCCGGGGAGCTTTGCGGGCGGGACCATATCCTGCAGCGCTTGCGGGAACTCGACGTCAAGCTCTTGCCACGGAGCATCCTCAATCCAGCCGCCCGTCGCATCCGGGTGACAGTCGGCAAATGGAATGTAGGGCTTGATATCGTAGATGGGCGTGCCATCGCGCAGGTCGGCCCCCAGCACATGGATGATGGGGCCATCGTCGGTGAGCTCGACATGATCAAGCTTGACGCAGGTGAGCCCGATGGGATTAGGGCGAAACGGACTGCGCGTGGCAAAGACGCCCACACGCTCGGCTCCACCCAGACGCGGCGGGCGCACGGTTTTCGACCACTTGGCATTGGTGCCGGACCTGTCCTGCGCCTTGGCATCGGCAGCTATGTCCTTAGCCGTGCCGCCGGGCGTTCCGTTTTCGAAGCGCCACAGCAGCCACAGGTGAGAGAAGAAGTCCAGGCCCTCAACCGCTGCATTGGAGGCAAATTCCGGCTCAAAGACGATGCGTCCCTGCAGATGAGGCGCCAAAAAGCTGTTGCGCGGAATGCCGAACTTCTGCGGCAGGTCGGTATGTATGTGTGCGATAGGTTCCATGCCGGTCATTGTACGGCATGGAGGTGTGGGGCGTTGCGCGCAATTCTTCGCCGCGGTCCCCGTCGTGCAACCAACGGTTGCTTGGAAGGGCACCTGCCGCCGCGTATGCTTAAGCCATCAACCAGCAGAAAGGAGCCGCCATGGCCTTTGCAGAAAAGCTCATTGCCATCCGTCGCGCCCATCACCTTACTCAGGAGCAGCTCGCCGCTAAGCTCTTCGTCACACGCCAGGCCATCAGCCGTTGGGAACGTGGAGAGGTCACACCGGGTATCGACATGATGAAGCTCATCGCCGCCGTGACCGACGAGCCCCTGTCTCACCTGCTCGAAATGCCCGAGCACTATTGCCAGAGCTGCGGCATGATACTCACGCCCGACGACTGCGGTACCGATGCTGCGGGCGCCGCGACCGATCATTACTGCAAGTGGTGCTACGACCACGGCCAGTACACCTACGAGACCACCATGGAGGCGATGATCGAGGACTGTGCCCCGCGGCTGGCACAAAACACCGGCATGTCGCTCGACGAAGCCGTCTCGCTCATGGGCGCCGTCCTGCCGCAACTGGAGCGCTGGCGCGCCGTGCAAGAAAACGAGGAGCGCTACGGTGCCGAGGCGCGGGCGCGCTATGGCGATGAGGCTATCGATGCGGCAAACGAGGCGCTGCTGGATATGGATCCTCAGACATGGAACGACATGAAGGAACTTGAACGCGCCATTTTGGGCCAGCTTTCGATTGCCATGGGCGACGGCGATGCGGATGGAAGCGAGGCTCGCAAGCTCGTCGCGATGCACCGTCGTTGGATTGCTCTCAACTGGGGATGCGAGCCCCAAGACGAGGCGTATCTGGGGCTCACTCACGGTTATCTTGCCGACCAGCGCTTTATTGACTACTACGACAAGCCCTGCGACACCGGAGCCACGGCGTTTCTGGTCCAGGCCATCGAGTCGTCGCTGGCCCGCGCATAGACCGCGGCGGCTTTGGGTATTTCAATCAAAACCTCAACCGATTGGAGACCTATGGCTACTGATCATGAGCTCGTGCTATTCGTTATGACCGGCTGCCCGTATTGCATAAAGGTCAAGCGCTTTTTGGCCGATAACGGCGTGACCATCCCTGAGCGCAACATCTCGACCGACCCCGATGCCGAGCAGACGCTCATCGCCGTCGGCGGAAAACGCCGGGTTCCCTGCCTGTTCATCGACGGCAAGCCGCTCTACGAGTCGAGCGACATCATCGCATGGGCACAGAAGAACCTGCTCTAGTGCAACATAGTCGTTGGGGACGTTCTTAAATGACTAGTCGTTAAAGAACGTCCCCGATGACTAACTAGCCGTGGAAGCGGGCTATGGGTGCGAGTGGCTGCTCGTGAAAGACCCGCTCGACGGCGGCGCGGTATTCGTCGACCTTTTTGGTCTTGCGTACGAGCTTGTGAACGGTAGCGGGGTCGGCGAAAGCACACTTGGCGTAGAACCACCACTCCTTCATACGGAAGACCGCGTTGCCGCCAATCTCTTCTGCATAGGCCGCAAACAGCGTGTCGTGGAAACGCTGTAGTTCGGCTGCCGTGGCAGCAGGGCCACCGTTGACCATGCGAGCCAGAGCGGGGTTCGCGAGCAAGCCGCGTCCCAGCATTACATGGCGCGTGCCGGGATAGGCCTCCACCAGCGCGCCCATATCCTCAAGATCAAAAATGTCGCCGTTGTATGCCACCGGAAACGGTGCCCGCTCCAACGTCTTGCCATAAAACTCCTTGCGCGGCGAGCCCGTATAGCGGTCCTTTTGCACGCGCGGGTGCACAATCAGCTCTGCCAGCGGCATGCGGCAATACAGATCGAGCACGCGCTCGTATTCGTCGTCGCCCTCCAGCCCCAGCCTGGTTTTTACCGACACCGGCAACGGCGAACGTTCGCACACATCGCTCAAGAACACCTCGAGCTCGTCTAAGTTGCGCAAAAAGCCCGATCCCTTACCCTTGGCAACAACCGTTCCCGAAGGGCAACCCAAGTTGAAATTAACCTCGCGATAGCCCATGTCGGCGAGCACCTGTGCCGCCCACACAAACTCGTCCGCGTTCTTGGACATCAGTTGAGGCACTACGTTGAGCCCCTGGTTATTGGCAGGATCGATTTCCTTAAACGCCTTGCCGCCAAAGCGGTTTCCCACCCGCGGCGGCGGCAAAAACGGCGTGTAATAACAATCGAGCGCACCGAAGCACTCCGCATGCACGCGACGGAACACATGCCCGGTAATCCCCTCCATAGGGGCAAGCGAAAGAATCATCTACTCTTCTCTCATATCAGCGGATGTGACAAAGGAACCGCCCCCTTGTTACATGCATTATGCCTTGTGCTCCAGATGATTCACAAGGCAGAGGCAGCAGCTTGACGATAATCACCCTTCCATCCGGCGCCTCATACAACGAAGGTGAATGGTTTTCCGCGAAGTGAACGAGTGAAATCGGACCCTCGATGCATCGACACTTTTGGAAGGCCAATTCCTGCGGTTTTATCACTCAAATCCTGCGGTTTTAGCGTCGAAAAACGTGGGTGCTTCAGGGGTCCAAATTAGGTCGTTCACTTCTCGGGAAACCATTCACCTTCGATTTGCTGTTTGTGGGCATCGGCAGCGGCTTCATGCTCCAAAAGACGACGTTCGCGATCAAACGACCACCAACAGCACGCTGTTGACCGCTATATGAACAACAGACGTCCTGCACTCATTTATACTCAAACGCATGCGCGCATCGCCCCCGAAAAACGATGAGAGTCGAGGCCCCATGCAGCAACTCACCGAACAAGAAAAGAAACGCATACAGCGGTACTGCACATACCCCAAGATCGCAGCGACCGCACTCGTCATGTCGTTCGTAGCATGCCTGTTGATGTTGCCGCTCCAAATGATCAACGATATCGCGTTCCACCAAAAGGAATTCCAACCCGCGGGCATATATACCGCCATCGCACTCACCGTAATCGAACTCGCCATCTTTTGCTATTGCGCTCTTGCGCCGCGCTTTGGAATGCAGGGCAAACAGTGGAAGGAGCTGCAGAGCAGGCTCGCGGTAGCCCAGACCAACAAGGACCGTTCCGCGGAGGTCGCCGGCGTGCTTGCCACGCAAGCTGCCGGCCGCCTGCTCAAGAACAGCGATAACGATCTCGCGCGCAACCTGGGCGGTGCCGCCGAGGTCGCCGGCGCCGTAGGGGCAGTCGCCACGGCGGCAGACGTGCTAGCCGAGACCTCGAGCAATGCCGAGGCCATGGCAAACGCATACGGCGTGACGATTCCAAGCGTCAAGAAGCAGATCATAGCTCTCGCGGTGGTGCCCGCCATTGTGCTGCTTGGCGTCTACATCCCGCAGTTTGTCCAGGGAAATAACGCGCTTCAGGTAAGAAAGGCTGCAGCCGCCGAGCAGCTCGCCATCGCGCAAGATGCCTTGGAGCCCGTGTGCGAACGCGTCGCAGCAGACGACCCATACGAGTCGTATCACGACTACGGCTACCGCATAATCGGCTATCTACGCGATAATGACCTCGGCGCTCAAGCAGCCTATATCTACCTTTCTTTTGATGTAGACGGCACGCTCACGGACGTCGATTACGTCAGTCAGATCGACCCCGAGGCAAGCCTTGCAGACAACCTCGCCCGCGCCGAGCAGGATATCGCGACGCTCTGTGCCCCGCTCAATGGGCTGGACGTTTCCGTTGCCACACCGGGCCTCCTCACGCCGTGCAGCCTGTCGGATGAATTTAAGCAGGCATTTTTAGCCGGATCCCTATATGAAGAAATCAGCATCAAGACGGAGGACGAATCTATCAAGTCGTACTACACCTTTGACACCAAGCCCAAAGAAGAGTTCGACAAGTACACCCGTCCGGAGATTAGGCTCATGCTCTCTGCAAAGAAGAACTAAAGGCTTACGCTCTAATTTCCGCTCGCAAACGCCGTCTATATCTCGAGGTCTAATACTTTCCCCAGAAGTGAATGGCTGTATTTTGACCCCCGAAGCATCGACATTTTCTGACGCCAAAACCGCAGGATTCAACGATCAAAACCGCAGGAAATTGCATCTCAAAAGTGTCGATGCTTCGGGGGTCCATTTTGACTCGTTCACTTCTTGGAAAAGTATTAGACCCCGATTTCGCGAGGGTCTCAATGTAACAAAGGGACTGTCCCTTTGCCACATTATTCGGAGCGCAGGGCTTCTACGGGGTCTTTCTTGGACGCGCTGCGGGCGGGCAGCAGGCCGGCAACAACCGTCAGCAGCACCGAAATCGCGATGAGCACCAGCGCATCCTGCACGGGCAGGCTCATCAGATTGGGCACTTGTTTGGCAGCAAGCGCCCAGGCATTAACCGGAAAGCTCACGGCCACCACGACGACAATGGCAAAGACGCCGGCGATGAGGCCCTCGATAAAGGTCTCGGCATTGAATACGTTGGCCACGTTGCGCTTCGACGCGCCGATCGCACGCAGGATGCCAATCTCCTTTTTGCGCTCCAGCACGCTGATGTAGGTGATGATGCCGATCATGATGGAGCTCACCACCAGGCTGATACTCACGAATGCGATGAGCACCAAGCTGATGGTGTTCACGATGTCGGTCACCGAACCCATGATGATGCCCATGTAGTCGGTGTACGAAATTGCCCGATCATCATGGCCAGCGGCTTTGACCTGCTTGTTGTACGCATCGATGTGATCGAGTACGCGCTCCTTGGCCTCAAAGTCGCGCGGGAAAATCTTAACCGAGATGGGGTCCGCCTCATCCGCATAGCCCAACGTGGTCAGATTGTTGTCGTAGGTGAGCTTCGACGCCTTGGCATAGCTCATCATGAGCGAACTCAGGTCCTCGGCATCCATGTTGAAATGGATGGCACGAGCAAAGGCACTCGCATCCACGTGCATGGCGCTCGCCAGGTTGGCAAAACTCGAAGACATCTGTGTCGCCATCTGGTCCATGAGCCCTGCCATGAGCCCTGCCGCGCCCGCCTTGAGCTGGGACGATACCGTCGATGCTATCTGCTCGCTGATCGCCTTCATCACCTGATCCATAGCCTGCTGCAGATACGGAGCCAGCTGCTTTTGCACATAGTCGGTCATCGCCTGTTGCAGGCGCTCGGCCAGGGCATCGCCGCCGAGTGCCTTGAGCTGAGCCAGGTATTGCTGGGCTGCGGCATCATTCTCAAGATACGTCGAGAATGCGGCAGCGAGCTTTGACGCGTCCCTAAGATCTTCGGGCGACAGTGCCCTAAACTGATCAGATTGCAGAAAGCTCTCAAACAGCTGGTTGGCTAGTGTTCCCACCTGCTGCATTTGCTCGGGTGTGAGTTCCAGACCGTCAAAGATACCCGAGAAATCTGGGGTTGGCGCTTTGGCCATGATGTCGCTGAAGTCGATGTCCTTACCAACGCCAGAAAGGTCAATGTCCAGCCCGGACAAGTCGATGCCAGAAAGGTCCATACCGCCGGCAGCGCCCGAGAGCGCAGGCGTATCGAACGAGAACGCGCTCTTCAGCGCCGCCTCATCCACGCTGAACATGCTGCCCAGGTCCACGCCCTGTTTGGCCTCGCCTTGCAGCTCATCGAAAGACTTGCCCGTAAAGACATCCGTCTCGGGATGGGCGAGTTGCTCCTGCACAATCTGCGAATCGGCGGCGCGCTCCATAAGCCGGCGAGTCAGCGCATGCGTATAGGCAATGCCCGGAGACAACGCACTCGCGTTGGCCGTCTCGTTAGGTCGCACCACGCCCACAATGTGCACGTCAATACCGTCGGCAACCTTGGCGGCCATAAAGTCGGCGTCGCCAGACATATCGGTCCACATGCCGGTCTCTTCGTTTTTGCGATAGGCATCGGCCGGCGACAACACCTTAAACGTCGTGGACAGCGCATCGTCGTAGGTAAAGTCGGCGCCGGTCTCGGGCGTCTCGACCCCACCGTCAGCCGTCATGGCGCTGTTAACCAGATCGTTGAGTTCATTGATATCCAACGCACCGATGCTGTAGAGCGTGTAGTCGCCCACCGTGCCGCGACTCGAAAGCACCATCACGGCTTCGTTAGCAGACGTAGGCCAATGCCCCGCCACGACGTCGTATTGGCTGCCGAGCAGACTCTGGTCGTCGATCATCTCGTTAAAGACCGAGGTTCCCATGGATTCCATGCTCACCGTTGCCGCCGAACTCGCGCCTCCGCTCATGGCCTCGGTCATAGCGTTGGGCACCAGCCGGACGGGCTTCTCGTCGCCCTTACTCGAACGATAGACAACTGGCGTCACGCCGTAGCCATACTGGATGGCGTTGACCTCTTTGTCGATACCATCGCCGCCGTCGTCAAGCCATGCCTTAAAGCTCGTCATGTCGTTGGACTTAACGCTCGCAAACATATCCTTTACGGCCGTGACCACGGGAATCTTATCGGTTCCCTGAGCCTTGCCGTCGGTACCGTCGTCGGACGAATCCTCGCCGTTGGACGCCTCGTCATCCGTGGCCCCCTGTCCGCCCATCATGGACGACAGGTCGTAATCCTGCTTGGAAATGGTGAGCGGGTAGCTCGAGAGCGTATCCTCCTCGACCTTTTTGATGTAGCCGTTTACGCCGTTGGACAGCGCAAGAATCGCCGCGATGCCAATAATGCCAATCGACCCCGCAAGGGCCGTCATGGCCGTACGGCCCTTCTTGGTCATGAGGTTGCGGGCAGAAAGCCCCAGCGCCGTCACAAAGCTCATCGAGGTTTTGCGCGTAGGCTTGGCCTCGCGGCGCGTGGCGTCAGCGACATCGAAGGGATCGGAATCGTCGGTGATCTTGCCGTCCGCCAGGTTGACAATGCGCGTGGCATATTGGTACGCCAGCTCGGGATTGTGCGTGACCATAATAACCAGACGGTCGCGCGCCACGTCCTTGAGCAAGTCCATGACCTGCACGGACGTTGTGGAATCCAAGGCGCCGGTCGGCTCGTCTGCCAGCACAATCTCGGGATCGTTGATTAGGGCGCGGGCGATGGCCACGCGCTGCATCTGCCCGCCCGATAGCTGGCTCGGGCGCTTGTTAACGTGCTCGCCCAGGCCGACTTTCTCCAACGCCTCGCGCGCACGCTGGCGGCGCTCGGCATGGCCCACACCCGTGAGCGTAAGCGCCAGCTCCACGTTTTCCAAAATGGTCTGATGCGGAATGAGGTTATAGCTCTGGAACACAAAGCCGATGCGATTGTTGCGGTAGGCATCCCAATCGCGATCGCGGAAGTCCTTGGTCGAGATGCCGTCGATGAGCAAGTCGCCAGAATCGAAATGGTCGAGTCCACCGATAACATTGAGCATCGTAGTTTTACCCGAGCCCGAGGGACCCAGAATGGCCACGAACTCGTTATCGCGAAAAGACAGGCTTACGCTGTCGAGCGCCACCTGCGTAAACGACTGCGTAACGTATCTTTTGCAAATACCTTTGAGCTCCAGCATCGATGGGCTTCCTCCCCGCACAGGGACGGGCACGTCGGCCTTTCCCCATCACTCGCGTGTAATGCGTTTTTCCTACCCCATCTCACCTTTGTCATACACGCTAGCAGGAGAATTGGCAGTGAGCTGGAGGATTGGATCACTTGTGGTGCTGCATTGGCTCCGGGTCCCGCGTTGGTGCCGACCCTGAGTAGGAGCCGGCTCTACGGTCGTACCAACGATGCTGCGAAACCGGTCCCGCAACGGCTCCAAACGGGACTTCGGCAACGGTCTCACGTCAGCTCCAGACCCCAACGAGTGGCGGCAAAGCGCTCATTTCCGGCCAAGCCGCCACTCGTTCACGGCAGTCCTCGTTCAAAGTTGCCCAAAAAGGCCCTACTTCTCCAATCCACACGGCATCACGTTATCGCTACCGCGACGGTCTTTGGTCACAGCAGCAAAGAAACGATAACCGCCCGAGAAGTTATAGCAGTCAAAACCGTGCTGAGCGAGAATGCGACAAGCGATGTAGCTGCGAAGACCACTTTGGCAAATAACATAAACAGGCTTTGCCACGTCAAGCTCCCCCAAGCGAGCGCGCAAGTCATCAATAGGGATGTTCATAAAGCCGTCGATATGACCGCGACCATACTCGCCAACCGTGCGAACATCGAGCAGCTGCACGCTTCCGTCGCGCGGCAGATCAGGCTCCTGTTCCCAATGCCACTGCTTGAGGATGCCCGAGTCAACGTTCTCGATCATAAAACCAGCCATGTTTACCGGGTCTTTTGCCGAAGAATATGGCGGCGCATAAGCCAAATCCAAATCCTTGAGCTTATCGGCCCGAATACCGGCCTGGATTGCCGTCGCCAGCACGTCGATGCGTTTATCGACGCCATCGACGCCCACAATCTGCGCACCCAGCAGACGCAAGGTTTCCCTCTCAAACACGACTTTCATGGTCATGGGCGTCGCTCCGGGATAATAGCCCGCATGCGATCCGGGCGACAGCACAACGCTCTCGCAATCAATACCTGCCGCACGCGCTGCTTTCACAGAAATTCCCGTGCTCGCAGCTGTCAAGTCGAACACCTTGATCACCGAAGAGCCCAACGAGCCCTGATAGTGACTGTCTAGGCCACAGATCACATCGGCGACGATACGCCCCTGTTTATTGGCGGGGCCCGCAAGGGAAATCACTGCGTCCTCGCCCGTCACCTGATGCTTGACCTGCACGGCATCGCCCACGGCATATACGTCGAGAGCAGATGTCTCCATGCGATCGTTCACCACAATGGAGCCCTTGATGCCCAGCTCGATGCCAGCTTCCTTTGCCAAATGGCTCTCGGGGACAACGCCGATAGCGAGCAGCACCATATCGGCCACGATAGAATCTTCGCCCGCCACATGAGTGACCACACGGCCATCGACCTCTTCAAAACCCGTCACGTCGGCACGAAGTCGCAGGTCAATGCCATGCTCGCGCACTTCCGTGTGAAGCAGCGTTGCCATATCGTAATCCATGTTGTTCATTAGTTGACGAGGGCGCTGCAGAAGCGTCACCGTAAGGCCCAGGTCGCGCAGGTTCTCGGCAGTCTCGATGCCGATAAAACCGCCGCCGATCACCACAGCGCTCTTCGGCCTATGCTCTTGTACGTAGTCATGGATATGCAGCGTGTCCTCGACCGTTCGCAAGCTGAAGATCTTATCCGAATCGATCCCCGGAAGCTCAGGGCGAATCGGGTGCGCGCCAGGCGAAAGAATCAGCTTGTCATATGTCTCGACAAATTCTTCGCCGGTGAGCAGGTTGCGGACGTCAACCGCATGCACATCGGGGTGAATGGCGATCACCTCATGACTCGTCTTCACGGCAATGCGGAATCGATTCCAAAATCCCTCGGGCGATTGCAGCGTGAGCGCAGACTCCTCCTCAATCACGCCGCCAATAAAGTATGGCAATCCGCAATTGGCATAGGACACATAGCCCGTGCGCTCGAAAACAACAATCTCCGCCTGCTCGTCAAGCCTGCGCAAGCGCGCCGCGGCCGATGCGCCGCCGGCAACGCCTCCCACGATAACCACCTTCATGGTTAACGCACCACCTTTCCACCGTAGCTATTGATTCCGCCAATGTTCTTCACGTTGCTGTAGCCTGCACGCTGGAGAAAACTCGTGGCACGACCGCTACGAGCACCACTCAAGCAATGTACAAACAGCGGGGCGTCCTTCTTTGGATATTCGGCAAGCACGCGGTCGATGCTATCGAGGGGAATGTTGACGGCCCCGGGGATATGCCCCTGCCGATACTCATCGGCGCCGCGTACATCAATCAATACCGCGCCTTCGGTCGCCTGGCACTCCTCAACACCTTTGTTGATATCCACCCCAGCAAATAAATCAAACAATCCCATGATGAGCTCCTTTGCTCGCTTGTCCTATCGCTTGATGCCAGTATGTCCGGAAGACATAGGCCGGTTCCGTGACCAAGTCACCATACGGGTGTTTTTCTTGAGAGCAAGCAGCGAGCAGCGGGCGGATAGGCACCACAGCAAAGTCATCGCTACGGCAGGCGCGCCAAACCGTCGACATCCAGAACAAGGATGCGCCCGCGCTTCACCTCGATAAGGCCCTCATCGGCAAGACGACGCAACACGCGTGTCACCGCCTCGCGAGCAGAATTGATATCACGCGCCAATTCGTCTTGAGTGATCCGGAGCTCCATCGACTCCGCTGCCCGGCATCGCTCAACCAGATAGTCGGCAACGCGCTGGTCAAGGCGCCTGAAGAGCATCTGCTGCAGCACGCGAACCACCTGGGAGTAGCGCTGCGCCTCTACTTCGAGCATGAAAACCTTGACGTGGATATTAACGTTGGCAAGATGCTCGCAAACACCAATAGGAACAACGAGGAGCGTGGATTCTCGTGTCGCAGTTACGAGCGTGTCGAATGAGATTTGCCGAATAACGCACGACGCGGTGGTGACGCAGCATTCTCCCTCACCGAGCCGAAACAGCGTAACCTCCTTGCCCTCCTCGGAAAGAAGGCTGACGCGGATATCGCCGTGGACAATGAGGAAGACGCCCGTGCAAGAGCTGTCGCTGCCGCCAATAAGCTGTCCGGCATCAAAGGTGCGCAAGGCGGATTGCCCTAAAACAAGAGCGCGTTCGTCGTCAGACAAATGCTCCCAAAACGGAAACTTCTTTACGATATCTTGCATCCCGTCCATTTGTGGCTCCTTTCCCCATTAGGTTTAATCTAGCAGGAAAGATGCAGGTGAAAAGGGACGGCGGCATATAAATGAGCTGCCTCCCATTTCTTGGAAACGAGAACATAACAAGAGCAGATTTGATCTCGAAGAATCGAAATCAAAGAGGCCCCGGGAATCCCGAGACCTCCTCAATATACATAGTTCAGCTTGTTTATTGCCCGCTATTCGCAATCGCCTGGTCGATAAGTTTGTTGAGTGCTGCGCGCTGCTCGGCGGAGCTGATGGCTCCCACGATTGGATCCCCTACGATGTTGCCATTCTGATCGATGACATACGTTGTCGGGAACGAGAACAAATTTGACGTGAACTTACCGGCCTCGCTATCCGACTTGAACCAGATGTTCTTATACGTCACGCCCTTCTTGCTCAGCACGTCCTTGGCATCTGCAATCTCGCCCTTGTTGCCATCGAGCGTAAAGGAATTGACGCCCACGACCTGGCCGCCCTTCTTGGCAAGCTCCTGATTCAGTTTCTCAAGATCGCCCAGCTCGCCCACGCACGGCTTGCAAGTAGTGAACCAGAAGTTCATGACGGTGACCTTGTTCTTAGAGAACAGCTCGTCGCTGTTCACGTCGTTGCCATCCAGGTCCTTGCCCGTAAAGCTGGGGAACTTCGTCGCCTCGTTCGAAGCATTGGCACCAGCCGTCATGCCAGCGGTCGAAGCGTCGACGCTCTCGCCTGCACTCGGCGTGCTTCCACAGCCGGGGAACTCCTTCTCCAGGCTCTCGAGCTTGTCCTCGATCTCCTTGATCTGCTGTGCACCGGCCTTGAGTGTCTTAAGCTCATCCGCCGTGAACTCATCCTTGGCACCGTCGATGGTCTTGAGCAGGAAATCGCCGTAATTGCTGCCGTCCTCAATCATTGCCGAGTCTTTATTTGCCGCATTGAATACCTTTTCCCACAGCGCGTTATCACTCGAAAAGATCTCGTTCTCCTTCTGCATGAGCTTCGCATACAGCTCGGCGGCCTCGTCGGCATTGGTCGGCTTCTGCGCAGTGAGTTCCGCGATCTTAGGATCGGAGCTCGCAGATTCGCTCACATTGCCACCGGGCGCCGAACATGCCACAAGACACAAGGCCAATACCGGCACCATAAACAGGGCCGCAATCTTAGAAAGCTTCATAGTCATTCCTCCGTTTTGTCGAAGCTTGTTTACTTTTTATCGGCGGTCAAGGGGAGCTTTTCCGCCGACACATCCAGGCCATAGCGATAGCTAATGGCATCGACGGGACAGGCCCCGATGCACTTTCCGCACCGGATGCATTCGGCATGATTGGGTGCGCGGACCACATCAACATCCATCTGACAAACCTTTGAGCACTTGCCGCACGAGACACATTTGCATGCATCGACCCGAATCCCTAGCAGGGATACCTTATTCATGAGCGCATAGAATGCGCCGAGCGGGCAAATCCATTTGCAGAAGGGGCGATAGAACAAAACACTCAGCACTACCACGGCAATGAGAACGGCAAGTTTCCAGGTAAAGAGCTGCCCCAGCGCAGATCGAATGCCGGCATTGGCAGCCGCCAGCGGAATGGCACCCTCGAGCACACCCTGGGGACAGATGTACTTGCAAAAGAACGGATCTCCCATCCCCAGGTCGTTGACCACCAGCACAGGCAGCAATACCACAGCAAACAGCAGCACGAAGTATTTTATATACGTAAGCGCCTTGAGCTTTTTTGTCGAAAGCTTTTTGCCGGGAATCTTATGAAGCAGCTCCTGCAGCCAACCAAACGGGCACAGAAAGCCGCATACAAAGCGTCCCAGCAGCACGCCGAGCAAAATGAGCGTACCGGTAACATAGTAAGAAAAGTTGAACCTGGATGAACCTACCACCGACTGGAACGACCCGATGGGGCACGCACCCGATGCCGCGGGACACGAATAGCAATTAAGTCCAGGTACGCAGACCGTTTTTCCCGCGCCCTGATAGATGCCGCCTTTGGCAAAGTTTGGCAGGTGGATATTGGTGACGAGCGTTGCCGCCGCCTGAATGAATCCGCGAAATCGAGCCAAAACATGCGACGCAGTGTTTTCTCTTTTATCCAATTCCGATACACTCCAAGCACAGCCTAATCGCTTTGGCCAGCACGGCATCCGCCTCGCCACGCATAACGCCAAAGCACACCATGGCAATTCCGACGATCAACAAAGCGACCTGTACCACGGGTTTTACCGCTTTGAACAACCTGACCACTCCTTTCGTTACGCGACCATTGGACCATATCGGCTATAAAATCCGTGTTAAGCGCGATTTGAAATGTGCAAGGAGACTGTTATGCGTATTTTGATCGTCGAGGACGAGCAGGTGCTGTGTGACGCAATCGCGCGCAGCTTGCGAAACTTGGCGTACAGCGTCGACTGCTGTCACGACGGACAGGAGGCGCTCGACCTACTGGACGTTGAGACCTTCGACCTCGTGGTACTCGACCTCAACCTTCCCCGTATCGACGGCATGACCGTGCTCAGGGAACTTAGGAAAACTGACTGCGAGACCAAGGTACTGATTCTGTCCGCACGCGGCGAAGTATCCGATAAAGTCGCCGGACTCGATGCCGGCGCCAACGATTACCTCACCAAGCCGTTTCATCTGGACGAGCTTGCGGCAAGGATTCGCAGCCTTACCCTCAGACGCTTTACACAAAACGACATAGTTTTAACCTGCGGAAAGCTCCGCTTTGACACCAAGGCGCGCATCGCCTCCGTGGACAGCGAGGCTTTATCTCTTACGCGCAAGGAAACGGGAATCTTGGAATACCTGATGCTTAATCAGGGGCGTCCGGTAAGCCAAGAGGAGCTTATCGAGCACGTTTGGGATAGCAGCGTGAACAGCTTTAGCAACGCAACCCGCGTTCACATCTCGTCACTCCGCAAAAAGCTACGCAGCGCTTTGGGATACGACCCGATTCGCAATCGGATTGGAGAGGGCTACGTTATGGAGGATAGCGAATGAAAAGGCTTTCCCTGCAATGGCGCATAACGATTATGACGGCACTGCTCACGTGTGCGGCATGCGTGCTGACGAACTGCCTGGTCGGCTATACGGGCATGCGCTACATGGATGCCATCGGCAGTAACATCTCGGCATTTAACGCAACCGGCGAAGATTCGCCCCAGGCGTTCGACCCAACGAAAGCGACCCCCGATGACAAGGTCACGATCGTCGAAAACGACGCGCAAGAGTCTTTTGGCGCGACAACCTGGTGCATCACGGCTGGAGTCACACTCCTTGGCGGCGTGCTGGCATACTTTGTGAGCGGCCGCGCGCTCAAGCCGCTACGGGCTTTTGCAGCCCAGGTTGAGCGTGTGCAGCCTGACAACCTAAGCGAAATCAGACTCAGTGAAGATGTGCCCACCGAGCTACAACGATGCAGCGCCTCTTTCAACGACATGATCGCCCGTCTTGGCGAAGGGTTCTCTGCACAGCGTCAGTTTACCGGCAACGCCGCACACGAGCTGCGCACCCCGCTCGCCCTTATGCAAGCACAGATTGAGCTATTCATCTCCGAGCACTCCGGTTTGCAACCCAAAACAGCCGAGCTGCTCGGCCTGCTACAAGAACAAACTGAGCGGATGTCGCGGATGACCAAGGTGTTGCTCGAGATGAGTGAGCTCCGCAGCGTTCCTTGCGAGGACGATGTTGAACTTGGTCCCTTGTCCGAAGAGGCTCTCACCGACCTTGCGCCACTTGCCGAAAATAAGGGCATAGCCCTCAATTGTGCTGGAGACGCTTTAGTAATCGGGAGCGACACGCTCCTCTATCGGCTGGTGTTCAATCTGGTCGAAAACGCCATCCGTTACAGCCGCCCCGACTCGACTGTCAACGTCTCCATCTGCGACAACGACAGCCACGTGCTCCTACGAGTCGAGGACCAGGGCCCGGGAATACCTAAACAGTACCGCGAGAGCATCTTCCAACCGTTCTTTCGCCTGGATAAATCCCGCAGCAGGGCATACGGCGGCGCAGGACTCGGGCTAGCGCTTGTCTGGGAGATTGCGGCACTTCACGGTGGCACGGTAGAGGTCGAAGCAAGTTCCGAGAACGGGACCACCATGCTCGTAAGCCTTCCAAAACGATCCGCAGCGTTAACCGAACAGTAAAACGAAAGGGGTCCCAAGCAACAGGAGTACAATTGTCGCTATAGTTGTCAGCTGTTGGGAGATGGAAGATGGACTGCGATGGCTACCCGCGCATTCCCATGCCGTTGATGTGCACTGCCTTTGTGCCGGGCCAGATTGACGCTGCGGTTGCAGGCATTTCCGACCCCGATTCACGCACCATCGCCACGGCAGAAGCGCTGTACTTTCGCGGACAGGCCACGCTCGCCGCCGAGACAGCACGCCCCTATCTTGACGCCACCGACCCCGCACTGCGCTATTCCGCATGCTTTATCTGCGGATATGCCAGTCTGTCGCTCAACCGTATCGCCGATGCCCGCCGTTGCCTTGCGGGCATCCTCGATACGCCACCTGACGAGGAATCGCCTGCCGTCCACGCCATGCATATCCTGTTCGCCTCCGCCGCGAGCGTCCTGCTGCACTTGCCTTCCCCGTATTCCGCCGAAGAGTTTTATCCGCTTGCGGCGCATCTGCCCGAAGGTCTGCGCTTGTTCGCCAGCTACGTGATGGCGCATGCCCTGTACCTGCGCGGCGAATATGGCCGCAGTCTCGGCATGGCAGAAAACGCCCTGATCATGAAACAGGGAAGCTATCCCATCTCGGAGCTATTCCTGCACTTGTCGGCTTCTATGGCATGCATGAGCCTCAAGGACATCGACGCCGCAAAAACGCACTTCGGAGCCGCTTGGAACATTGCGTGCCCCGACGGCCTTATCGAGCTCATTGGCGAGCACCACGGCCTTTTACAGGGGCTCATCGAGGCGTGCCTAAAAACGCAATACCCTGACGACTTCGTGCGCATCATCGAGATCACGTACCGCTTCAGCTACGGCTGGCGGCGCATCCACAACCCCGATTCGGGCGAGGACGTGGCCGACGATCTAACGACCACGGAATTCACCATGGCCATGCTCGCCTGCCGCGGATGGACCAACGCCGAAATCGCACGCCATATGGGAGTATCGCCGGGCACCGTTAAAAACCGCCTATCCGGCGTATACGCAAAGCTTGGCATCGGCACACGCGCCGAGCTGGTCGCCCACATGTTGCGCTAGCGGCCAGACTGTCCGTCGTATCGAAAGCGCTCCAGGTGTCTGACGCTTTCGCGCTCAAATTGGACATTTTGGTCATCGAACGGCACTACCGCCACGAGGCGCCTTCTCGCAAAATTGGATTATTTCCACCGATACCTGCGGGATGGGAGCCCAAGATGCTTGATCGCCGTTCGTTACTTGTTGCTGGAGCGTCCTCGCTAGCGAGCATTATGTTGCCTCGCGTGCCGGGAAGCGCAAACGCCTTCATATTGCCGTTCGCGCCCACCGCGGCCTATGCCGACGAAGAGGACCCCTTCAAGGTGCTCGTTCTCTCGCGCACCATGTTTGGTGTGGTCGTGGTCGACGTCGCCAACAAGAATATGCCCATCGCGGGTGTCCAGGTCACGCTCACGTCGCGCTATGCTACAGGCAAGCGGCTCACCGCCACGACCGATGACGAAGGCACGGCCATCTTTGAGGTCGCGCCTCTTTCGGAAGGCTACGTAGACGAGGCAACGCTTCTCGACGCGTACGACTTTAACGGCGGTATCTCCATTAGCATGGCGGGCTACCGTGATGTCGAGATTCCCCTTGCGCGTATCCAGGGCGGCACCGCCATTACCGCACCCACACGTCCGCTTTCCGACGGCGAGCCGTACTTTCGACAGCTCACATTCGACGAATGGGACATCCAGTACGCCGACGCCACGTTTATGGCAATGCCAGCGGACGAAGCAGCAAACGACCAGCCCAACACGCACGCCTTTACCGTGCAGGCCCATCTGCCGCAGGGCGGGCAGGCAACGCTGTGCATCAACAAGGTAATGCCCGCCACGGGTAGCTCGCCCGAAACCGTCACGCAAATTGGCCAAGTCAAGGCCAGTGCATCGGGTTCGGATAATCTGGCGACGTTCACACTCGAAGACAAGTTCCTCGATGCAGCTTCGGGCCTTCTGGAGGAAGGATGCAAGCTGCGCTTTGTGCTCGACTACCAGGGCAAAACCTACACGCTCTCCTCCCCCATGGCCGTTGCCACCGCACCGGCCTCAAAGGCAGAATCGGGCTCAACGACCATCATCCCCACCACCATGGATCAAGAGATCACTCCGTTTGATTTCCCAGCGGCGTTTCCCGGCATCGGCGGCAACAAGTTCACCTGCTGGATGCCCTCGTTCCCCATTCTGTTCGATTTCTCGTTTGCCGGGTACGTACTGTTTGGCGGAGGATACAAGCCGGTCGGCTACATGAACGATTCGGGCAATCCGGATCCGGAGTACTGGAAGAAGTCACCGCGTGAGTCGGGTGCCAAGCAGGCAAACCGCTACCTCGACGAAATGGAGGGGAAGTGGAATCAGTACAAGAGTATGAGTGCCGGTTCGGGCACCGATCCAAGGAACACCAAGCTGCTTCGCCACCATTGCACGCTGCTGTTCACGATGGATATCGCCACACAGCTGTACGGCTCGCTCGCCTACGATTGGGTGGGCAAAACCTGGGGCAACAACAACGACCCCGCATACGGCAATATTAAGGCCCTCTTCCAGGTAAGAACCGACCTCAATTGGACCGAGCAGTTCACCTTGGGACCGGTGCCGTTTTTCCTAAACGTCAACCCCTGGGTGCTGGCAAAACTGGCGCTCGCCATGGGTGCCCACACGCACGGCAGCGGCGCGGCGTTTTTTAAAAACATTTCGCTCGACTATTCAAACACGTCGGGCTCGTTCACCATCCAGATCGGGCTTGCTGTCACCTTTGGAGCCGGCGTTGCAGGCGTCGCTTCGTCTGCCGTGCGCGGCGCTGCATCCCTCACGCTGTTCATTGGGTACGAGAAGGCAGATGGACACCAGCTTCCGCGACTGCGCGTAGGTGCAGACGTCGATGTCGATGTGATACTCCAGTTTGTGATGTTCAAGTGGACCACCAAGGCTTGGTCGGGGTCGTGGCCCACACTCCTCGATTCGTGGAATATGTCGGTGAACAATGGCAACCAGTATGTGCTCCAGCGCTCTGAACTCGCATTGGGCGGAGATACGCCTTACACGCTGGATGCCTGCTTCGGCACGCCCGGCGACATCAAGGCGGGCGGCGTGCCTCAATTTATCGCATCGGCCACCATCGTCACCAACGCCGAGCTGCTCGCATGCGCCGAGGTTAAGGCTACTGCCGTAAACGTCGCACCTGTCGTGCGCGATTGGGATCAAGCGGTCACGCGCATTGAGCTCGAGGCGGATGCAGAAAGCGACGACACGGGACAGGTCGAGCATTTCGTCCACGCACTGATAGAGAACGACGAAAACGCCGCGCCGATGTATGCGTACACCCATATCAGGCAGGCGAAGGACGCCGTTGCGGACCCCAACGCCAATTCAGCCGGTGTATCGGAGGACGAGCGTGGCGGCATCAAGCCCTCGAGCGACAACGTGCTGTTTTCCGGCGTGCTCAGCGAAGCCCACATGAAGCTAACGGTGATTGCCGGCGTGGAGTGCTTGTTCCGTATCGCCTCGGTGCGCTACGGCGACAATGGCCGCTCGCGCCTGGTGGTGCACACAAAGGCAAACGGCACGTGGTCTGCCCCCATGCCCGTGGACTTTCCCCTTGGGTTTGGCGAGGGCGACGTGGAGCGCGACGGCATATTCGATTACGACTTCGACGTAGTGGAATATACGGACGGAAGAGAAAACCAGGACGCTTACGTGCTGCTGGTCTCGGGCGAGCGCCCTGACGGCGACAACACCCTTTTCGATACGGCAAGCACAGCCGGCATACTGTCCGTTGTGCGCCTGCGCATAAGCAACGACGGAGTTCGCGTGATGTCGCACACGTCGTGGCGCAGCATCTCGCGCGGCCGCCTTCAGGAGGATGGCTGCCATTGCCTGCAGTGCCCGCGTATCACGGTGGGCAAGACGCTGGTCGACGGGCGCCTGTCGGGTGCCTACCTCCACCGCCGCGGAACCACCGCAGAAAAGGCGCTCGGCAGCGAGGCTGAGGTTGCGCTGGAGTGCTTTACCCTGTGGTCGGACGTCTCGGGCGATAGCCTGACGTTCCGTCAAGTTCTCCGCTTTCCGCAAGCACCGTCGAGCATCGAGCTGGGTGCGCCCGAGAATATCAACGGCAAAATGGTGGTGCCCGTTGCATACGAGACCACAGACGGTTGTGGCTGCGCGTCGTACGCCGTGATCGGCCAGTCCATCGCGGGTTGGGGCGTTATGTCGCCAGATGCCACAGTACCCCACGCGGTGCCGTGGCCGCAGCACACGGGCTTTTTGGCAACCGTCAACGAGCAACTGCAGCATATTACTTGGACGCGAGGCGCATCGGCATTTGCAACGCAGCCCGTGGGCGCCGCAGGCTGTGGCCCGGCATCGTTTAGCGTAAGCAACAACGGCAGGTGCGTGCTCTATGTAGAGAACACCGATGGCAAGGTGGGACAAACCTACGACGAAGAAGGCAACCCAGTAGCAGTGATGGGCAAGCACTTCCGCATCTTCGCCAGCACCTTGGCAGGCGATCTGTTCACAGAGCCGTTCGTGATGTGCAAGCTGGACCATCCCGTCGATCAGATAACGACATTTTTGACGTCGGGAGGCATGCTCTCCGCGCTCGCCACACACATTGTGAGCGCGGAAAAGAGCGAGGCAGAGCTGCACGGCATCGAAGTGCCCTTGGTGGCGTGTGCCACTCCGACGGGCGCGGTCGCTACCTCGGGCGCGGTGGTGCCCGGAGCGGCAGGCGAATCCTTCATGGTCACGGTGCGAAACGACGGCAACACCTTGCTGACCGCCGGAACGATCGATCTGTACCGAGAGGGCTCCAGCCAGCCGTTCTCCAGCGCATCCATCGGATTCGGAGTGAGCGCACGTATGGCTTCGATCTACGATCCAGAGCTTGCCGAGGACGCTTCGGACAACGATATGGCACGCGTGAAATATGCACTCGAGACGCTGGGCGCACGTTTTGCAACGCACCCGCTGGTAGCCGACAACGGCAACGCCGTGCTGGCACCGGGTTGCACGGCACAGTTCCGCATGAGCTTTGCCATCCCCGAGAGTTGGAGCGACGATGTGGGCAAACGCGTAACGCTGTATGCGAAGGCGCGTAATCTGGTGGCGCTCGATCCCGTAACGCTCGAGGAAATTCGACCAGGCGCAAACTCGGCGCTGGGTGCCGTACTGCACGAGCTTCATGTGCCCGACGCGGCATGCGAGCGCTCGGAAGTTCAGATCGGCGTATGCGACAGCGCGGATACGACAGGACTTCACGACGCCCCGATGACAGCAGACGGCGATGGTGGCTCGAGTGGCGGCGGTACTGACGAGGGCGGCGGCGCGGGCGGAAGCAGCTCCGGCAGTGGCAAGGACCACGGCAATAACAAGCGCTCCGGAAAAGCGGGCGCGCTTGCGGGCACGGGCGATGTCAACGCTCCCCTTACGGCAGCCGCTGCAGCACTCGCCGCGGCAGGCGCCGGCCTCGTCGCCTACAGCGCCCGCCGCACGGCGCTCGAAAAAGATACCGCCAATGAGGGCAATTCGGATAGGCCTCGCTAGCTCCTAGTTACCTTTGTGAGAGACGCCAACTCGGCTCATCGAACATCAAAATGGGCTGGTTCTGGATACCCAGAGCCAGCCCATTACGCATTAGATATCGTCAGAGGAGTCGAGTTCTGCCTCGAGCTTGGCACGGCGTCTTTTCGCCAACAATCCGCATGGCACGTTTTTGATAAACGCATCCAACCGCAAACGCAGCAGGACGCATTCGGCCGTCTTCAAACTTACTCGGACAAAACCGACTCGGTTTTTTCCGAGTAAACGTGATTGATAGTCGATCGGTGTGCCCGCTCGCACAATCAGCATCATTCGATTTTGTTTAGTAAAACTAGGTCTCTATTAAATAAAATTCATCGGTTGCCAAATTTGTTTAACAATGCCGCGCTACCACTAAACACTATCCCCGTTAATCCGAACGATTGTTCGATGGATTTCGTGTTGGTTGGAATCGACTGTGGGCTGGGCTATGCTAACTTGACTATCTATATGACTTAAACGCAGCAAAGGAGCACCGAGAGAGCGAGTATGGCAAAAAACACCGCAAACTATGGTAACGACAGTATCCGCCAGCTCAAGGACGAGGAGCGCGTACGCCTGCGCCCCGCCGTCATCTTTGGCTCGGACGGACTCGACGGCTGCGCGCATGCCGCCTTCGAGATCCTGTCCAACGCCGTTGACGAGGCGCGCCAGGGCTACGGCAAGCTCATCACCCTTACCGCCTTTCGCGATGGCTCTATCCAGGTAGAGGACAACGGCCGCGGCTGCCCGCTCGACTGGAATCCCTCCGAGAAGCGCTTTAACTGGGAGCTCGTCTTTTGCGAGCTCTATGCAGGTGGCAAATACAACAACAACCAGGGCGGCGACTACGACTTCTCGCTCGGTACCAACGGCCTGGGCTCGTGCGCGACCCAGTACGCCTCCGAATACATGGACGTCACGGTTTGGCGCGACGGCAACAAGTACTCCCTGCACTTTAAGAAGGGCAAGGTCGTCGGCGCCAAAAAGAAAGCGCTTGAGATTGAGCCCAGCGACGAGGACCGCACCGGCACCACCATCAAGTGGCGCCCCGATCTCGAAGTCTTTACCTCCATCAGCATTCCCCACGACTGGTATCGCGAAACCATGCGCCGTCAGGCCGTGGTCAACGCCAACGTGACCTTCCGCCTGCGCATCGAGGGCGACGACGGCGAATTTACCGAAGAGGACTTTTGCTATCCCAAGGGCATCGAAGACTACGTGCTCGAGAAGGTCGGTACCGACTACCTCACCGAGCCCTTCTTTATCGAGGCCGACCGTCGCGGTCGCGATCGCGAGGACCTGCCCGACTACAACGTCAAGATTACCGCGTGCATGTGCTTCTCGCGCACCTTCATGATGCAGGAGTACTACCACAACTCGTCATGGCTCGAGAACGGCGGCTCGCCCGAGAAGGCGGCCCGTAGCGCTCTGACCAGCGCCATCGATGCCTACATTAAGCAACAGGGCAAATACAACAAAAACGAGAGCGGCATTAAGTGGCAGGACGTCCAGGACTGTCTGGTGCTGGTGACCAACTGCTTCTCAACCCAGACGTCCTACGAGAACCAGACTAAGAAGGCCATCAACAACCGCTTTATCCAGCAGGCTATGACGGCCTTCTTTAAGGAGCGCCTCTCGACTTACCTGATCGAGAACAAAGACGCTGCCAACAAGATCATGGAGCAGGTGCTCATCAACAAGCGTTCGCGCGAGAACGCCGAGAAGACGCGCCAGAGCATCAAAACCAACCTGCAGCAGAAGACCGACATGGCCAACCGCGTGCAGAAGTTCATCGACTGCCGCTCCAAAGATAAGACGCGTCGCGAGATCTACATCGTAGAGGGCGACTCGGCAGCAGGTGCCATCCGCACCTCGCGCGATGCCGAGTTCCAGGGCGTTATGCCCGTCCGCGGCAAGATCCTCAACTGCCTGAAAGAGGACTACCCGCGCATCTTTAAGTCCGACATCATCATGGACCTCATGCGCGTGCTGGGCTGCGGCGTGGAGATCAAGGACAAGCGCATCAAAAACCTTGGCGCCTTCGACCTGGACAACCTCAACTGGAACAAGGTCATCATCTGTACGGACGCCGATGTCGACGGTTATCACATCCGCACGCTCGTGCTCACCATGCTCTACCGCCTGGTGCCCACGCTTATCGACGAGGGTTACGTGTATATCGCCGAGTCGCCGCTCTACGAGATCAACTGCAAAGAGAAGACCTATTTTGCCTACACCGAGCTCGAGAAGAACGGGATTCTCAAGGAGATTGGCGACCAGAAGTGCTCCATCAACCGCTCCAAGGGTCTTGGTGAGAACGACCCGGACATGATGTGGCTCACCACCATGAACCCCGAGACGCGTCGCCTGATCAAGGTGGAGCCCGAGGACGTCACCAAGATGGAGACCATGTTCAACCTTTTGCTGGGCAACGACGAGGCAGGCCGCAAGCGCCATATCTCCGAGCACGGCAAGGAATACCTGGACCAGCTGGACCTGCAGTAGCAGCAAATCGATAACGACGGCCCATAAGAAGTTCAAGAGGAAATCGTGGCAAAGAAGAAGACGAAGAACCAGCCCAAGAAAAAGCAGGTCAACGCCGAGAACGTCATCGGCCTGCACTCCGAGGTCACCGACCAGCCGATCACGCAAACGCTCGAGGTCAACTACATGCCCTACGCCATGAGCGTCAACGTCTCGCGTGCGTTCCCCGAGATCGACGGCTTTAAGCCCTCGCACCGCAAGCTGCTCTACACCATGTACAAGATGGGCCTGCTCAAGGGCGAGCGCCAAAAGAGCGCCAACATCGTGGGCCAGACCATGAAGCTCAACCCGCACGGCGACGCCGCGATCTACGAGACGATGGTGCGCCTGGCGACGGGCAACGAAGCGCTACTTGCGCCGTTCGTTGAGTCGAAGGGCAACTTTGGCAAGTATTATTCGGGCGACCTGAGCTACGCCGCCTCACGTTACACCGAAGCCAAGCTCTCCCCCATCAGCGCAGAGATCTTCAAGGACATTGACAAGGACCCGGTCGACTTCGTCGACAGCTACGACGGCGCCATGAAGGAGCCGCGTCTGCTGCCCACCACGTTCCCCAACATCCTTGTCTCGGCCAACAAGGGCATCGGCGTCGCCATGGCGTCCGATATCTGCGGTTTCAACCTCAACGAGGTCTGTACTGCCACGATGCATTACCTCAAGGATCCCGACTGCGACCTGCTCGAGTATATGCCCATGCCCGACTTCTCGACCGGCGGCGAGATCATCTACCGCCGCGAGGAGATGGAGAAGATCGTCGAGACCGGTCTTGGCAGCTTCCAGATTCGCTCCCGCTGGCGCTGGATTCCCGAAGAGCGCATCATCGAGGTCTACGAGATCCCCTACACCACCAAGACCGATGTCATCATCGAGCGCATCGTCAAGCTCTCCAAAGAGGGCAAGGCCAAGGAGATCGCTGACATCCGCGATGAGACCGACCTCTCGGGACTGCGCATCGCCATCGACCTTAAGCGCGGTGTCGACCCCGACAAGCTCATGGCCAAGCTCTATCGCTCGACCACGCTGCAGGATTCGTTCTCGTGCAACTTCAATGTACTCGTCGACGGCTATCCCCGTGTTATGGGCGTGCGCCAGATTCTGCACGAGTGGGTCAAGTGGCGTATTGAGTCCACGCGTCGCCGCATTAACTTTGACCTGGGCAAAAAGTCCGAGCGCCTGCACCTGCTGCACGGCCTCGAGGCGATTCTGCTCGACATCGACAAGGCCATCGCCATCATCCGCGGCACCAAACTCGAGGCCGAGGTCGTGCCCAACCTTATGAAGGGTTTCGACATCGACGAGACCCAGGCCGAGTTTGTTGCCGAGCTCAAGCTCCGCAACATCAACGAGGAGTACATCCTCAACCGCACCAAGGACATCGCTAAGCTTGAGGGCGAGATTGCCGAGCTTGAGGAGATCCTCTCCAGCGAGGAGAACATCAAGAAGGTCATCAGCGACGAGCTGGCCGCGGTCAACAAGAAGTACGTGATGCCGCGCCGCACGGGCAGGATCGAGCCCCATGAGGTTATCGAAGTAAGCTTGGAGCCCGAGGTCGAGGAGTACCCGGTCACCATCATGCTCTCGCGCGATGGCTACCTTAAGAAGATGACGGACCGCGTACTCAAAAAGGCGACCACGCTCAAGTACAAGGACGGCGACAAACCCTTTATCGAGTTCCCGTCCTCCAACACGCACGAGCTGCTGGTCTTTACCAACAAGAGCCAGGTGTACAAGTGCAAGGTTGCGACGTTTGAGGACACCAAGTCGGCCCAGCTGGGCTCGTACCTGCCGACCGATCTTGAGATGGAACCCGACGAGAGTGTCATCTGGGTCATCGACCCCGAGGACTACAAGGCCGACGTGCTGTTCGTCTTTGAGAACGGCCGCGTGGTACGTGTCGCACTTGCCGGATACGTCACCAAGACCAACCGCAAGCGCCTTAAGAACGCCATCTACGGCGGCAGCAAGCTGCTGTATGCACAGGTGCTCAAGGAAGATCGCGACATCGCGCTGGTCTCGAGCGACTATCGTTTGATGAACTTCAACACGTCGCTGCTCAAGACCAAGACGACCACCAACACGCAGGGCGTCCAGGCTTTTACGGCCAAGAAGGGCCGCTCGGTCACCACCGTCGGCACAACCGAGGAAATTCTTGGCGCCGGCGTCTCGGCCGAGAAGTTCACCGCGCAGAGCCTCCCCTCCGCCGGCGCTCTCATGAAAGAAAACGACATGCCGAGTCTGTTTGACTAACAGCCGACTGGCCGATTCCGATAGCCCAGTTCCCTTGCAACGCAACAAGGCCCGAATGGTTCTAATGAACCTTTCGGGCCTTGTTCGTTATTAGAAATGCGCGCTAGGCCAGCTTGCGGGCGAGCTCTCGCACCTCTTCCAACTTGGGCGACGACACCATGCTGTCGCGCTCGGTCATACCGCTGATGGTGACAATGCCCTGGTCCTCCCACTTGCAGTATGCGCAGGTTGACTTGTACATGGCGATCGCCGCGTCATAGACACCCTCGCTGTGACTATCGAGCAAAAGAGCCGTCTTGGTGAACGGAAATCCCGTGGCACCGAAGGCGTACAGACGGTCGATGGCGGCCTTTTCCTGCGCGGTGATATCGAACCAGTAGATAGGCGAGGCGAAGACGACCATATCTGCGTCTTTCAGCGACTCGATCACACCGGCCATGTCATCCTTCTGCACGCAGACGCCCTCATGGGCGAAGCAGTACTGGCATCCCAAGCAGCCGGCAATCTTTTTGCTGGCAACGCGGACGACCTCGACCGTATTGCCGCCCTCACGCGCAGTCTCGGCAAACGCCTCGACCATGGTATCGGTATTGGCGCCCTTACGCGGGCTGCCGCTCAATACAACGATATTCATAAGAATCTCCCTTCTTCATGCCGCAGGCGCGCGGCACACATTTCGTTGTAACCAAAACAGATGGAGCTATTCAGTCGTCTGCAGATCGCATCTCTTGTTCGTGCTCTCTAGACACAATCTCATTGCCTGACAACTCCTCAACTGTCTTGATTCTCTCTCCGAGAATTGAACAGTAAATCGTTGGCCGCAGAGTGTCGACTGTGGGAAAATTAACTAGAGCTTTCTCCTGCTCGCGTGAGCGTTCGCGTGTATGAGCCTGGCCGAATCGGGCAGGCACAATATAGATCCACGGAAACCGGCCTACGAACAAGGAGCGCCTTATGTATGGACAGCATGTTGCACCGCAAACCCATAACAAACGCACTGACCTGTCTATCCGCAACGTCAAGCTTCATGCAGGCGCCAGAGTCGTCGCCTTCGGCGTAAGCATTCTTATGGCAGGGCAGCTTTTGCTACCCTGCGCAGCACTGGCGACCGAAATGCCCGAGCCCGATGTCGCAGCACCCATCACCTGCGACGAAGCCAACGCGGAAGGCAGCCTCACAGCAACCACCGTCGTCGATCATTACTACGATTTGGAGCTACTCCCTGCTTTCGAGTTGGTCCAGAACGAGGCTTTTGTATACGATTTTCGCGACAAACCCGAGGACTTCATCTACGGGCTTAACGACACCGTCCATCTCTTCAAGATCGACACCGATACCGAAAGCCTTATAAAAACCGAGAACCCCAAAGAGGCCAGCGTCTCTATTGCCCTGACCATGATTGACAATCACGTTAGAGCAACCGTAGTCTTTACAGGCAGTTACGCCGACGACCAAATCCCCTACAGGCTGGACCTCAACAGCTCAACCTACCTTGGCACACACGTTGACCGTGACTTCGACAGCGGGCAGGGGATTATGCACGAAACGCGGCACGATTACTACATCCGTTACGTCTTCGACAGTGACGTGCACTTGATTGCAACCGATACGAGCGGTTCCAAACCCGAACCGGAAACCAAGCCCGAGCCCACACCGCAGCCCAATGCAAAAAAGCCCACGGCAAATCCCGTTTCCACCAAGGCAGTAGCGGCGGTTAAACCAGCCGGGGCCACCCTACCCGCGACGGGCGACAACGGTGCGATGGCAGCCGCCCTGAGTGCTGCCGGTGCTATAGTTGCGGCAGTTGGCATTTCTGCAACAAGGCGTCGCAACCACTAGCAAGCATTTCGTACCCCGCAGACAAAGCTCTATCCCCGCTCCGATGAGCTTTACTCACCGAGAAGTTTCTTCCCCACGGAAATGAGTTTCTTTCCAACGGCCGCCTTCACGCCAATCATTACAACCACGTGGGCAGTGCGGGCTTCGAGGTCCGCAGCGAGGACGTCCCCCGATGCCCGTACTGCGGCTGGCAACTTGTACCGTGGGTGCGCGACGACACGTTTCTGCAGGGTGCGGCTTGGCGCGAGGGCCTCGGACGATACGAGCGCTTCGTGCGCGAGCGCGGCGATGGCCGCGTGCTGTTGCTGGAGCTCGGCGTGGGCGAGATGACCCCCGGCATCATCACGCTCCCATTCTGGAGCATGACTGCGAAGCTACCGGATGCGCACCTTTTGAGCGTAAACATCTCGGGCGACTCGGCTCCGCTGCAGCTCGGGAACAAGGCGGAGGCAATCCAGGCAGATTTGGGCGCACTGCTCTCGGCGGCGCGGGCAGGCGACGAGTAACGCGGCGAGGCGTCTTACCGCAAACCGTCCTCGATAAATGCATGACCGTTAATAAGTAAAAAGCAAGGTTCGTCTTATTTCAAATACTCCTCAAAGAATGCCTTCAGCTTTCCAAACGGAATGATGTCCATCTGATCGTAAAGGTCGGTGTGGCTGGCACCAGGGATAATGAGCAATTCCTTGTTGTCCCCCGTCAGCTTGCCGTACGCGGTTTCGCTGAAATAGCGGGAGTGCGCCTTCTCGCCATGCACCAGCAACACAGCGGAGCGAATTTCGCTGCTATATTGCAAAATCGGCATATTCAAAAAGGACAGCGAGGACGTCACATTCCAGCCACCGTTTGAGTTCAGGCTGCGGGGATGGTAGCCTCGAGGAGTCTTGTAGTAGGCAAAATAGTCCTTCACGAACTGCGGCGCATCCTCCGGTAGTGGATCGACTACGCCGCCCGCCAGCGCATAATTGCCGTTTTTATAGTCCTCGATGCGCTGCGCGTTCAGCGCTTTCCGCTTATCAAAGCGTGCCTGCTCGGAATCCTCGGCGTCAAAATAGCCGTTTGCGGTCACGCGGGTCATGTCGTACATGGTCATAGCAGCAGTGGCCTTGATACGGGTATCGATGGCCGCGGCGTTAATCGCCATGCCACCCCAACCGCAGATACCGATGATGCCGATACGCTCCGGGTCGACACTTTCCTGCACAGAGAGGAAATCCACCGCTGCGCAGAAGTCCTCGGTGTTGATGTCCGGCGATGCTACATAGCGGGGCGTGCCGCCGCTCTCGCCGGTATAGGACGGGTCAAAGGCAATTGCAAAAAAGCCCAGCTCCGCCATTTTCTGCGCGTACAGACCGGAGGACTGCTCCTTCACCGCGCCAAAAGGGCCGCTGACAGCGATGGCGGGCAGCTTGCCTTCCGCGTTCTTAGGCACGTAGACGTCAGCCACCAGCGTGATGCCGTATCAGTTATGGAAGGTCGCCTTGCTGTGCTCAACCTTGTCGCTTTTGGGGAATACTTTGTCCCATTCCTGCGTCAGATTCAACTGTTCCATACCTAAACCTCCTTGTCAGTCGCTTTAAGGTATTGCTCGTCGTCCACGGGCTCCAACCACTCGTTGGAGGCCTCCTCGCCCGGAACCTCCACCGCGAGATGGGAGAACCAGCTGTCGGGCGCCGCACCGTGCCAGTGCTTTACGCCCGCGGGAATATTTACTACATCGCCAGGGCACAGCTCCTGTGCCGGTTTACCCCATTCCTGGTAAAACCCTCGACCAGCCACGCAGACGAGGATCTGCCCCCCACCGCTTTTGGCGTGATGGGTGTGCCAGTTGTTGCGGCAGCCGGGCTCGAACGTAACGTTGTAAATGCCGACCCGCTCGGTGGAAAGGGGCGCGAGGTAGCTTTGCCCGATAAAGTACTTCGCAAATGCGTCGTTGGGGGCACCGATGGGAAAGGCCATCTCGTTTTGATGCTTGGTTCTTGCGTCGGCGGCATCGTCATCCGCCCAGACCTCCTTCGCCATGCGGAAGGCCGCCCATGCCTTGGGCCAGCCTGCGTAAAACGCCGCGTGCGTAAGGATTTCCGCTATCTCCGTCCTGGTCACGCCATTGTTCTTTGCGGACATCAGATGATATTGGAACGAAGAGTCCATCAGCCCCTGTGCCATCAAGGCAACCACCGTCACCACGCTGCGGTCTCGAAGGGAAAGCCCGTCTTCTCGGCTCCACACCTCGCCGAACAGCACGTCGTCATTGAGCTGTGCAAATTTGGGGGCAAAGTCCCCCAGGGCATCCCTGCCTGCCGTCTGTTTAATTGCCATGATCTTTTTCCTCCCGTTGATAGTTCTGGACATGGATCTGTCTTCGCGCGGCCAAGCGGCCCGCCCAGATTCCCATGCCCATTCGTCGCGCCTGCTCAAGAGCAGGGTGCCCGGCGATTACGGAACACCCCTTGCGCTCCCGATTTGTATTGACGAGAATGAAGGTAATACTTAAACCTGACTTTAGGTCAAGGAATGAATTCGAGATTTATTCGGAGGGCCATGTACACAATCGGACAGGTGGCGGAGATGTTCGGCTTGCCCGCCTCAACGCTGCGTTATTACGACAAGCAAGGATTGTTCCCGGAATTGGAGCGGACGTCAGGCATACGCCGATTTGGCGAAACGGAACTCGAAGCGCTTCGGGTCATCGAATGCCTGAAGAGGGCGGGAATGGAGATCAAGGACATCCGTCTGTTCATGGAATGGTGCGCAGAGGGGCCATCGACCTACCCCCAGCGCAAGGCCATGTTCGAGGAGCGAAAGGCCCACATGGAGTCGGAGATCGCGAACATGAACCGTGCGCTGGATATGCTGAAGTTCAAATGCTGGTACTATGAGCAGGCGATCCAAGATGGCAACGAGGATAGAGTTAAGGCGCTGATTCCCGACGATTTGCCGGAAGAGATCAAGGGCGCCTACGAAAACGCACACGCTCGATGATTCCGCCCGATGCTCAAGGGGCTTTGGCAAGGAGTCGTTTAGGCAGACATGCAAAAAGAAAGCCTCCGAACCAGAAGGTTCGGAGGCTGTTATTCCCGTTATTTCGCTGATGGCTTTGCTCTATGGCGACGCCGAAACAGTATCAGGCGGTACTCAACGGTATCAAAACGCGAGTTCAGAAGCCAGTTCCCGTTATTCCCATAGGCATAAGCGCATCTGTTCGCGATTGCCTATCGATGCTCTGCCTCGAGCGCGGCAGACACCGCATCGAGGAACTCCCGCACATGGTCTGCGGGGTGCGGCGAATGAAGCAGCCCGTAAGACACGAGACAGTTCCAATCGGTAGGGACGGTTTTGAGCATGGGGTGGACGTTGGCCCACAACGGCAGCGTCGCAAGCGCGAGGTCCTCGTTCGCGCCGCGATTGAACACCTCCACCCGATATTGCGGGAAGTCTACGAGCGCGATTTGAGGATGATGCAAGAGTATCTCGTCGCGCACGCGGTCGATTTCGGTGTTCCAGCCCCGGCGTATAAGCATAAGACTGTGATTGTGGAGGTCGTCGAATGTGACAATGTCGCGTTTGGCGAGTTCGTTGTCGACGGGAACGGCGCACCAGAGCGGCTCGCGCGAAAGCTCGAGGCCCAGGCACCCGCGCTCTTTAAGAAAGGCATCGTCGAAAATCCCCGCCACGATATCCATGTCTTGCCCGAGGTTCGCCAAACCGCGCGCCGCCGAGGGTGTGTTTTCAAACGTGACCACCTGAAGGCTCATGCCAGGGCAACGTTCCTTCACCTTCGGCCACAGCTTCGTGAGCGGCGTGCTGGGCGTCATGAGCGACACTCCCACGCGGATGATGCGCTTCTCTCCACGCTCGGCGACGCGGGCGCGTGCGATTGATTCTTGAGAGTACTGCACGATATGGCGGGCGTCGGCGAGCAGCGACCTGCCTGCTCGCGTAAGCGAAAGCCCCTGATGCGATCGGTGGAACAGCGTAAGGCCTAGCCGCGACTCCAGCAGGTTCATCTGCTTGATGACGGCCGTGGGCGTGATGAAGGACTCTTGTGCCGCCTTGGAGAAGCTGCCCGCCTCCGCCACGCGGATGAAAGTGTCAAGCTGTGGGTTGTACATCGATCCTCCTGTCACGCATTATGTGCCGTATATACCCCATGGTTATATCCATCATTCCAACGTGAACTTCTCGCACGTCAGCAAACGCCGTAGCCTTGTATTCGAAAAGTCACCATTAAGGAGGAGACCATGGAGTATCTGAAGCTCAACAACGACGTAGAGATGCCCATCGAAGGTTTGGGCACTTTCCTCATGACACCGGCCGAGGCCGAAGCAGCCGCAACCGCCGCGCTCGCGGCTGGCTACGAGCACATCGACACCGCCAACGCCTACATGAACGAGCGCGCCGTGGGCCGTGCCATCGCCAAGAGCGGCATCGCGCGCGACAAGATCTTCGTCTCCACCAAGCTCTGGCCGAGCGTCTACGACGCGGGCATGCCGGCGGTGGACGCCACGCTCCAGCGCCTGGGGCTCGACTACGTCGACATGCTCATCCTGCACCAGCCGGTAGGCGACTACCTGGCCGCGTGGCGCACGATGGAGGAGGCGTACCGTGCGGGCAAGGTGCGCGCCCTCGGCCTCTCCAACTTCCCGCAAGACAAGATCGCCAATGTTATCGAGGTCGCCGACATCAAGCCGCAGCTCGTGACCGTTGAGTGCCACCCCTACCACGCCCAGCGCGACCTGCGCGCCTACCTCGCGCCGTACGGCACGGTGATCGAGGCGTGGTACCCGCTCGGCCACGGCGACAAAGGTCTTCTGGAGGAGCCCGTCTTCGTCGCTCTCGCCGAGAAGTACGGCAAGGCCCCGGCCCAGGTGATCCTGCGCTGGCACGTGCAGATGGGAACCTCCATCATCCCCGGCTCCAAGAACCCCGCCCACATCGCCGACAACGCGAACATCTTCGACTTCTCCCTCACCGAAGACGAGATGGCCGAGATTGCCAAGCTCGACGGGACCATGACCTACTACACCGCCACTGAGGAAGCACTCGCGGGCTACCTGGCCATACGCCCCGATTTCGACGCGCAGGAGTAGCGCTCAGACGATAACGGACCAACCAAGCCGCCGCCGAGGACCAGTCGGCTGTCGAGGACGAGCCCGCCGCAGTGCCCGCTGCAGACGGCAACGTCCTCGTGGCCTGCTACTCGGCACAGGGCCACACCGCTGTCGTAGCTCAGGCCATCGCCGACGAGCTCGGCGCCGATCTCTTTGAGGTGACGCCTAGAACCCGCGGGTTATAACCCCGTGCGCACCCCAGCGTTATAGAACCCTCACCAACGGAAACTTCCGCCGGTACGGCGCCCCTCGTATGGTGGATACGTCAAGTTGCGAGGAAGGAAGGTACCATGGACTACATCACCTTGAACAACGGCGTCAGGATGCCGCAGCTCGGCTTCGGCGTGTACCAGATCCCGGACGCCACGGAATGCCAGCGCGCCGTAGAGGACGCGCTCTCGGTCGGCTACCGGCTGCTCGACACGGCCGCGAGCTACGGCAACGAAGAGGCGGTCGGGGCCGCCATTCGTGCGAGCGGTCTGCCGCGCGACGAGGTGTTCGTGACGACCAAGCTGTGGATGTCGGATGTGAGCTACGAGGGGGCCAAGCGCGGCTTCGACGCGTCGCTCAAGCGGCTGGGGCTCGACTACGTCGACCTCTACCTCATCCATCAGCCGTTCGGCGACGTCTTCGGCGCGTGGCGCGCCATGGAGGAGCTCTACGAGCAGGGCGTTATCCGCGCCATAGGCACAGCTAACTTCTACCCCGATCACCTCGCAAACCTCATCTCGTTCAACCGCATCGCCCCCGCCGTGAACCAAGTCGAGTGCAACGTGTTCTTCCAGCAGCGCGAGGCGCAGGAGTACATGGCCGGCAAGGAGGTGGCCATGGAGGGCTGGGCGCCCTTTGCGGAGGGCAGAAACGACCTCTTCCGCAACGAGGTCCTCGCTCGCATCGGCGAGGCGCACGGCAAGACGGTCGCCCAGGTCGTGTTGCGTTGGCTGCTGCAGCGCGGTGTGGTCTGTATCCCTAAGAGCACGCACCGCGATCGCATGGAGCAAAACTTCGAGGTCTTCGACTTCGCGCTGGGCGACGACGAGATGGTCGCCATCGCCGCGCTCGACACCGGGCGCAGCGCGTTCTTCGACCACCACGACCCCGCCACCATCGAATGGATGTCCGGGCTCGTGCGCAACGTGTAGACGAGCGTCAGACCGCACTGATAACTTACTAGGAGGAATTGCCATGAACTCATTCACGTACGACTACCCGGTCAGGAACTACTTCGGCGAGGGGGCCATGGACCAGGCACTCGACGCCGAGATGGGTGCCATGGGCACGACAGTGATGCTCGCCTACGGCGGAGGTTCGGTCAAGCGAGCCGGCGTCTACGGCCACGTGGTCGATAAGCTCACGAGCGCGGGCAAGCGCGTGGTGGACTTCGGCGGCATCATGCCCAACCCGACCTACGAGAAGTGCCAGGAAGGCGCCGCGCTCGCACGCGAGGAGCAGGTCGACTTCATTCTCGCCGTCGGCGGCGGGTCGGTCTTCGACTGCTGCAAGGTGGTCTCCGCGCAGGCGATGCTTGATGAGGACATCGAGACGTTCGAGCACGTCGACGGCAAGATGCCGAGCTCGTTCATCCCCATGGGCTGCATCGTGACACTCTCCGGCACGGGCGCCGAGCAGAACAACGGGGCCGTCATCACCAACGAGGAGACACACGTGAAGGGCGCCTATCTGGGGGCGATGCCCATGTGGGCGGCGCTCGACCCGGCGCTCACGCTCACCGTACCGCACGCGCAGTTCATGAGCGGCGCGTTCGACACGCTCTCGCACTGCATGGAGAGCTATTTCGGAAGCCCGCGCGGACGCAACGTCACCGACGACATCAACCTCGCCATCCAGCGTAACGTCATCCGCAACATGCGGATCATCGCGGACGACGACCAGAACCTCGATGCCAGAAGCGAGCTCGTATACGACTCCGCCATGGCCGAGAACGGCATGCTCAAGATCGGCAAGTCAACGGACTTCCAGGCGCACATGATTCAGCACCAGTACGGCGCGTACACCCACACCAACCACGGAATGGGCCTCGCGGTCATCCACCCTGCGCTCTACTGCCACCTGGCCCCCGAGGCGCCCGCGCAGTTCGCCCACTGGGCGCGCGAGGTGTGGGGCGTCGACGCCAAGGGCAAAGACGACCTTACGGTGGCGCTGGAGGGCATCGACCGCCTGCAAACGTTCATCGGCGAGATGGGGCTTCCCACGAGCTTCGCCGAGATGGGCTCCGACGCGTCCGACGAGACACTGCACAAGGTTGCGGACACCTGCGTGCTCACCGGCGGCTGCGCCAAGAAACTGGAGCGCAGCGAGGTGTTCCAGATTCTGACCGAGTGCCTCTAGATCGGCGGTGGGTCCCGATCCGCCCGCGCCGAAGGAAACAGGAAGGCTCCTCGTTTTTCTCGAGGAGCCCTCTGAGTTTTTGCCCGATTGTGAAACCATGTGGCTTGCAGGTGCGACGGCTCCGAAACGTCCCCATCGCTCGTCATCGGAACCGTACGAAACCGTATGAAAAACAAGAGCAAATGTTCTATTACTATTCCCACTCAATGACTAGAGCCCTGGCGTAATTGGCTGGATCACCGTTCCGGGAACCGGTATCGACCTACCTGCCCGCCAAGCTCCTTCTTCAGCTCCAGCCTAGTATCTGACTCGCGCCGTTATAAGCGAAAACCGGAGAGATGCGTCTTAGCCAAGAAAAGAAGGTTAGCCTCATCTTACTGCATGATTCGTGTGTTATAGTTAGATGGCTCTAACTGTTTGGGGGCGACAGCCATGCACGAACGCGAGGGTTTCTGGGACAAGAACGCCGGTCGGTATGACCGTTTCATGCGAAACGACCGGGCGGCGTATGAGAAGATGTATGGGCTGATCCGGCCGGTAGTGAAAGCAAAAACCGTACTGGAGGTTGCCACCGGCACGGGGCTTATCGCAAAGAGCATCGTGAATGCGGCGGCGCACATCGAGGCTACGGACGCCTCTGCAAAGATGATCCTAGAAGCAAGGCGGGACAATCAATCCGCAAAGCTGCACTTTTCCGTATAAGATATGTTCCGCCTGCCCTATGCACAGAAGTCCTTCGAAGTGGTGATCGTGTCCAACGCGCTTCACATAGTGCCGCATCCGGAAAAGGCCCTGCAAGAAATCAGACGGGTGCTGAAGGACGACGGCGTGCTCATCGCGCCAACCTTCACCCACGCGGGGAACTCGGTTTCCGGCAAGGCAAAAGCCTTTTTCATGAGTATGGCGGGATTCCCCCTCCACAGCAGGTGGACAAGCGAGGAATACCTGCGTTTCCTGCGTCAAAACGGCTGGGCGGTGCAGAAAAGCGCGGTGCTGAAGGCCTCGTTCCCGCTGACCTATGCGGAATGCACGAAATCGGAGGGGCCAGATGTCATTCTTTGAAAACACCCGCAAGCCCGTGGGCCTCGACGGAAAACTTATGGTTGCCATGATGAATCTAGGCCACAGCCCTGTGGCGCGGTGGGGACTTCGATTTCTACGACTTGCGCCAAATGCCAAGGTGCTGGATTGCGGCTGTGGCGGCGGGGCGAACATAAAACGGCTGCTGAAAAAATGCCCGCATGGCGTCGTCAAAGGCATCGACTATTCGCCCGTCAGCGTGGAGAAGGCTAGAAAGCTCAACCGAACTGCAATTCAGGAGGGGCATTGCGCCGTTCTGCAAGGCAGTGTGGCGGATATGGTATTTGAGGACGTCATGCGGGCATTTTTGCATCCATCCTGCACATGGCAATAGGCATGACGGTCATAGCGGCTGTGCTGGCGGCAATTGTGACAGTTGTTATTCACTGAGGAAGAAACCTATGAAATGTAAAATTGAGAAAAACACCGTTCAGGAGACGCTGATCCTCCCGCTGTATTCCCGGAAGCTGTGTACGGAGCTGTACCCGAACCTTTATAGGGATGAAACAGCGGTTCGTCTGCTCGACCAAATCGACTACGACTTTTCAGAGGCAGAGAAAAACTCCCGCAGCCTGATGCAGCGCTTTGGTGCGCTGGAGGTGGCCATGCGGCAGGGTGATCTTGCTTTCGAGGTGCGGGATTACCTGAAAGGCCACCCCAATGCGGCGGTGGTCAATCTGGGCTGCGGGCTGGACAACACCGGCAGAACCTGCGACAACGGTAGATGCAAGATCTACAATCTGGACTTCCCGGATGTGATCGCCTTGCGGCAGCAGCTACTGCCCGCCGGGGATCGGGAACAAAATATCCCCTGCGACCTGAAAGACACCGCATGGTTTGGCAAAATCGATGCCTCCGGCGGGGCGGTGCTCTT
This sequence comes from uncultured Collinsella sp., assembly GCA_900541245.1. Classification (GTDB taxonomy): domain Bacteria; phylum Actinomycetota; class Coriobacteriia; order Coriobacteriales; family Coriobacteriaceae; genus Collinsella. Next base: position 16,846 of record UQIS01000011.1, on the reverse strand, counting down.
TGCCTCCGGGGTGTTCTATTACTTCCTGACCCAGCAGGTCCGGGAACTGGTGCGGGGGATGGCGGACGCTTTCCCCGGCGGTGTGCTGGTCTTTGATGCTGCCAATCGGACGGCAGTAAAGATGATCGCAAAAACATGGCTTAAGACTGCAAAAATCAAGGATGTTGGGGCATATTTTGCGGTTTCGGATGCCGCCAAGGAAATCGGCACGTGGGACAGCCGTCTGCAGGTCACAAGTCGCGGCTATATGCTGGGCTACAACGATTTGAGGGACCCTTCTGTCAGCGGCTTTTTCCGGTTTCTCGCAAGGGTCGGTGACAACGGGATGAAAATGCAAATCGTGAAAATAAGATTTTGAGTGGCAAAAATGAAGCGCGCTCACTTTGACGTTGAAGAAGACGGCTTTTACGGCACATATTGGGCGTGCAAGGGCACGCGAGGGAGGCCGGACGTGGCCTTCCTCGTTTTTATTCATGGACTTTAGTCCGTGCCGCGCGGCATAGAAAGCCACCCGCTCAGCGGGTGGAGGCCAATTTCCGCTACGCGACAAAAACCTTCCCCCTAGCATGAGGATTGTTCAGGTCATCATGCTAGGGGGGAAGGTGATTGCTGTGGCCCAGAAAGCCAACAACCTCGCGTACACGAAATGGCTATGCAAGTACCGCATCGCACCGAGGTCAAGCTCGTCGCCGCCATCGCCGAGAAGCACCCCAAGGTGCGCTTTGCCGTGAGCTGCACCTCGGCCTACGCCGACCTCTACGACCGCATGGAGCAGGTCCCGCGCGAGCGCGTGCCCAATGCGGTGGAGGTCGTCCGCTCCGACATCAGCCCCGCGCTTCTTGTCCACACCGGTCCAAACCTCGTGGGTGTGGCGGTCCAGGGACTCTAGCGGAGGCGGGGCGTTCTGCCCCAAAAACAAATGCAAAAGACGAGCGCTTCTTGCCGCCCAATTGGCAAGAAGCGCTCGTCTTTTCTTAACGCGTTGTATGGCGGAGAGAGCGCAAGTTATGCGAGCGCCCTTCTTGCCAGCTCGGCCGCGCCGAGGATTCCTTGGTCGCCGCCGCAGCCCGGGACGCAGATGTAGCTCTCCATGTCCTTAAGCTCGGCGGTCTGGATGTAGCCACCCAGATATTCGAGGGTCTTCTTGCGGACGATGCCGTAGAGCTGCTCCTGGTGCATCACGCCGCCGCCGAGGACGATGCGGCGAGGCGAGTACATGAGCACGAGGTTCGCGCACATCTGCCCCAGATAATCCCCCTCGAGCGCCCACACCTCAGCGTTGTCCGCGAGCTCGGCCGCGGGCTTTCCCCAGCGCGCGGCGATGGCGGGGCCGGAGGCGAGGCCCTCGAGACAGCTCGCGTGGCTCGGGCAGACGCAGCGTCCCTCCTCGGTGGGACGGGTCCTTACCAGCATGTGGCCGGCCTCGGGGTGCAGCATGCCGTGAAGGAGCCTGCCCGCGCACATGACGCCCGTGCCCACGCCGGTGCCGATGGTCACGTAGACGGCGTCCTCGAGCCCCTTGCAGCAGCCGAAGACCACTTCGCCGAGGCAGGCAACGTTCACGTCCGTGTCGTAGGTCACCGGAATCCCGAGGGCGTCGGCGAACGCGGCGCGAAGACCATAGCCTCGCCACGCGAGCTTGGGCATCTGGAGGATGGAACCGTAGCGCTCATCGTTGGGGTCGACGCAGGTCGGGCCGAAGGCGCCGATGCCCAACGCGTCCACATCGCGGGCGGTGAACCACTCGACCATTTGCGGGACGGTCTCGGCGGGCGTAAGCGTCGGGGTCTCCATACGGTCGAGGACCTCGCCGTCGCCGGACACCACGGCACAGACCATCTTGGTCCCGCCGGCCTCGAGGGCGCCGAGCCTCATTTGCTTTTCGCTCATGTGGTCCTTCTTACAAAGGGACGCCCGCAGTCATGGTCAACCGCGGGCGCCCATAACGTTGGCTTGTTTCGAGGCGACCCTACCTGGGCACGCGGTCCTGCCTTGCGGCAAACGGGGCGAGCACGGCGTGCGGCTCGCTTTGGTACCAGTAGGCGACGGTGGAGATGTCGTCCTCGCGCTCGTAGAGCTTGATGTCGTCGTTGCCGAGGTCCTGGAACGTCACGCGCAGGTCCTCCTTGAACGAGATCGGGTCGGGAAGGTGCCACCTGTAGAGGCCGTGCCTGGGCAGCGCGTCGTCGTTGGTCGCGAGCATCGGGTTCGGGTTCGGCTTGCCCGCGCTGAAGCGGTCGCGCGTGGCGTCGCGCGTCGAGCGGTACGGGTAGCCGGCGAACAGCGTGTTGAAGCACTGCGCCTCGGGCAGCGCGTGGGGCGGCCTGTCGAGGAAGGCCCAGGCACCGCCGAAGTAGTCCTCGGCTCCCGTCGAGGTGACCGTGGGGAACTCCTCGTCGCCGTCGAGGAAGAACTTCATCTCGCCCTCGCCCCACCAATAGCGCTCCAGGGCGCACAGGGCCATGTAGGTGCCGACGTAGTAGCCCTTACCGCGCACGCCGTCGAGCACGGTGTAGTCGACGCCCCTGCGGGTGCTGCGCTCGCGGTTAAAACGGGCGTGGAAGTACATGGCGTCGTCCGGCACGTCGGTGAGCGCGTAGTTGAACGTGTAGAAGATGTACTTAATGAACCCGGGGTGCTCGCTCGTAAGCGTGACCTTGGCGTGCTTCCTGAAAGGCATCTCGAAGTAGCAGTTCATGCCGCCCGTCGGGTTCACGCAGATGGGCATCGAGTTGACGATGGCGCGCTCACCGAAGCCGTTGCAGAAGAAGTCGCCGACAGGGCACTCGACCGAGGGGGTCTCCTCGTCGTCCCAGTAGAAGCGCAGCACGAGGTCGCGCATGACGAAGCTGCCGGCGGCGGTCTTGTCGGGGACGGTCATCCAGATGTGGCGGATGATGCCGGGGCCCTCGATGTCCGCGAGCGTGATGGTCTCGCCGGACTCAAGGGGCACGCAGCACGAGCCCTTGCGGCCGACGCCGAGGTGGCTGGCCGACATGGCGGCGCGGCCCTTCTCGCCCGTGATGTTCTCGGGGGTGATGGCGCGGCTTTCCTCACCGCCGTGCATCCACACGTCCTTAAGGAACTCTCTCATCGTCGACCTCCTCTATTCGTCGTCTTCGCACTCGGCGGAACTGACACCGTTCACGTAGACGATCTGCTGGCGCGCCTCGTCGACGAGGGCGTCGAAGTCGAGTTTCTCGTCGGGGCGCGCGAGCGCGACCGTCATGGCGAGCGGGAGGTTGACACCCGCGATCACGTGGATCCGGTCGGAGGCGAAGCGGGAGAAGCGCTGGTTCACGCTGCCGCCGAGCGCGTCGGTGAGGACGACGACCTCGTCAGTGCCCGAAAGCGCCGCCTCGACCGCCGCGTCGAGCCCCTCGCCGTTGTCGTTCACGTAGGCGCACACGGCGTTGATGGCGTCGCTCTTACCCGTAAGGAACTCGAGGGTGTCCTTGAAGCCCTGGGCGAGAAGGGAATGGCTCGCCACAACTATCTTTCTCATTGATTCACCAATCTCTTGGGTCGAAGCTAGGCGAGGATGCCGGCGGCGGAGGCGACCATCGCGAGGACGATCACCACGAGGATGAGGGCCGTCATGCTCGCGTTCTTCTTGGTAAGAAGGTAATACGCGCTTCCCGTGATGGCGGCGGGGATCATGGCAGGCAGGATCTTGTCGAGCAGCGGCTGAATCTCCATCGAGACGTCGCCGAAGCTGAAGCTAATCGGGCAGGTGACGCCGATGACCGAGGCGATGAGGCAGCCGACCACGGTGAGGCCGAGCACGGAGGCGGCGGCAGTGAGGTTGGGAAGCTTCTCGCTGAAGTCGGTGACGAGCTTCACACCCTGCTTGTAGCCGAACTCGAGGGCGTGCATGCGGACCCAGAAGATGGCCAGGATGAGCGCGAACCAGATGCCGGCTCCCACGGGGTTGCCCTCGATGGCCATGTAGGCGGCGATGGAGCCCATGATGGTCGGGATCATGGTCATGAGCAGGGAGTCGCCGACGCCGGCGAGCGGTCCCATGGTGCCGATCTTCAGGTCTTGGACGGCGTCCGCCGCCGCGAGGCCGTCGCGCTCCTCCATGGCCACGCAGGCGCCAAGGATGATGGCGGCGAGCCAAGGCTGGGTGTTGTAGTAGCGGAAGTGGTTGTTGAGCGCTTGCTTATAGTCTTCGTCGTTCGTGTAGATCTTCCTCAGGATCGGCGAGAGGGCGTAGGCGACCGAGGCGCCCTGCTGGGTCTGGTAGTTGAAGGTGCACACGCTCATGAGCCAGCGCCAGTTTGCGTTGCGCAGGTCCTTCTTGGTGACCTTATAGCCGGAGGGCTTGCCCTCGGCGGCGGTGATGTTCTCGTTTTCCATGGTTACTCATCCTCTCCGATGAAGGCGTCTGCGGAAGCGTGGGCGGCGAGCTCGGCGTCCTTCTCGGCACGCTGGTAGAACGCGATCGCGAGGGCGACGCCGACGATGGCGGCACCGATGATGGGCACGTTCAGGAAGGCCGAGAGGAAGAAACCGGCGAGCAGGTACTGGAAGTACTTGGCGGTTGGCATGTAGCGGAGCAGCATGGCGATACCGATGGCCGGGAGCATCTTGCCGGCGAGGGTGAGGCCGGAGAGGAACCACTGGGGCATGACCTCGAGGAGCCAGTTGACGGCGGGCTGGCCGAGCGTCACGGAGACAAAGACGGGCAGGGCGGCGCACAGGCCGAAGAGCGCAGGGCAGACCCACAGGATGGCGTTCATCTGCTTGAACTTGCCCTCGTCGCAGAACTTCTGGGACTTCTCGACGACGAAGCCGTTGAGGATCTTGACGATGACGTCGAGCTGGATGCCGAGCATGCCGACCGGCAGGCCGATGGCGAGGCCCGTGTCGGAGCCCAGGGTCACGCCGTAGGCGGTGGCGATGATGGCCATCGTGCCGTAGTCGGGAATCGACGAGCCGCCGAAGCCCGCGACGCCGAGCTGCATGAGCTGGATGGTGCCGCCGATGACGAGGCCGGTCTGCCAGTCGCCCATGACGACGCCGGTGATAAGGCCCCAGAAGACGGCATAGTTGACGAAGATCATCGGGATGCCGTAGTAGTCCACGTGCTTGATGAAGGCAAGCAGGGTCAAAAGGACGACCTGCAAGATAGTGAAGTTGACCATGTTCCCTCCTTAGATGAGGTCGGCGACGGAGACGGGCTTGTCGGCGGGCACGAACTGGGCCGTCACCTTGACACCGCGGGCGATGAGTGCCTTGTAGCTCTGGACGTTCTCCGCGGAGGCGTAGGCGCGCTGGGTGAGCTGGATGCCGTCCTCCTTGACGAGCGAGCCACCGACGATCAGCGACGGGAACTCGACGCCCGACTCGGCCAGGTGAAGCATCGTCTCGGGCTCTTTCGCGATGACGAAGACCTTCTCGCGGTCGTACTTGCCCGCCGCGAAGTTCTTGAGCGCGGTCTCCTCGGAGATGATCGAGACGGCCATGCCCGCGGGGCGCGCCATCCTCATAGTGGACTTCAGGACCTCGTCGCCGGCGACCTTGTCGTCGATGACCATGACTCGGGTCGCGCCCGACACCGGGGCCCACTGCGTCACGATGATGCCGTGAAGCAGGCGATTGTCGATTCGTGCCATAACAACACTCATGTTTGCTCCTATCAAATGAAGTTTTACGTTCGGTACTGCCTCGGCGCTATCCGGATTCGCGCCGGGCAAGGGGTTATCGGATTATTGAGGACGCGCGGTCAGCTCGCGGCGGCGCGCGCGGGGGGGGGTCACTCGTCGAACAGGAGGCTCGAGGAGCCGAGACGCTCCTCTCGCGCCGGGGCGGCGCTCACGCTGATGTAGTCGAAGACGTAGGCGATCTCGCTTACAGGAACCTCCACGCGATAGCGCGTCGAGATGCTCGAGAAACTCTGCCTGAAGGACTCGATGAAGTCGGCGTGCTCTTCCTCGAAGCGATCCTGGCCGACGTAGGTCTCGATGGGGTTGCGGGTGACGAGGCGCTCGACGAGGCAACAGAGGTGAACGTACAGCCCGATGATGGCGTTGCTGCCGATCTTCTCGCCCGTTCTGCGCTGAAGCTCGTGCACGGCGCTCTCGATCTCGTGGAACAGCCGCTCCGGGTCGAGGATGGTGATGGAGCGGATAACGTTCTGCAGCGTCATGTTCGAAAGCAGCTTCTCGTGAAAAGAAGCGAGCTCGGAGACGTCGAGCCACCTGCCGAACACGGCATCGACCTTCGAGGCGGACGCCGTCGACATAATGTCTTCGAGGGCGACGAAGGGAACGGAGGCAATCCTGGGGTCTCCCGTGCCGATGACGGCGCAGACGCGGTGCTCGGAGAAAACGGCGTCGTTCGACCCGTTCGCGGCAAGCTGCTTGAAGGGCCTCGTGAGCAGGCGCGCGCCTATGGTGCGCGGGAGGCTCTGCGAGACGAGCTGACGTATCCTCTCGGCCGCGTCGACCCCGGACTCGGAGCAGAAGACGATGGCGTCCTCACGGTTGACGCGCTCGATCACCTTGCAGTGCGTCACGCACACGGCGGTCGCATCGCCAAGAACCTCGGCGATAGACTTGCCGCCGAGCAGCCCGGACCCGATCTCGAGCGCGAGCCCGGTGGAGACGTTGTTCACCACCCCGATGGTGGAGTCGGTAACGTTCTCGAGGGCCTTATAGGCCTCCTCCAAAGAGCCCATGTCAACAAGAAACACGACCCCGGTGCAGTAGGAATGGCGGTCGACGAGGCGCTGGAGCGGACCGACGATGTCCTTCAGCTGCTGGTCGTAGGGCATGTCGACCGCCTCGTACACATGCACGCCGAGCATACGGTTCGCCGCGTCGGCGATGCTCGTCGCCGTCGAGTAGCCGTGTGACAAGATGACGCAGAGCGTCCGAAGGGCCTTCGCGTCGCGAGACTCCGATGCGACGCACAGCGTCAGAAGCGTCTTCGTGAAGTGATCGAGCGAGATTCCCAGCGCCCCTTCCACGTCTGCGGCGACCTGATCGGAGACGCTCGAGGCAAACGGCAATTCGGAGGTCACGGCACCGAGGAGATGGGAGATTTGCTCCGCACAGGCAGACTTTCGCTTAGCCAGGCCGATGCCCGGCCACAACTGCAGGCAAATCTCCTGGGCCAGTAGAAAAGCGACCTTCCTTGAAAGCTCGATGCCATAAGAAGAGCCTGCGTCGGCAAGGACCACGCCCACGATGCGCTCGAAGGCGCGCGACCTCGAGGAGGTAACGCCGCGGCCGAAGATCAAGTGATCCTCAACGCCGCGCACAGCGGAGACAGCTTGCGAGACGAGCTCGGAGACAGAGAGCTCCCCGGCGCAGAATCGCTCATCGAGAGAGCACAGGGCATCGAGCGCCTGCTCGACCGGCCCTGTGCTCTCGGCGGCATCCAGGGACGCGTCGATCAGAACGCCATCGTCGGGCTGTTGATCGATCTGCGCGGAGGAGAGGAGCCCGCTGGGAAGAAGATACGGGCGAACGACGACGTAGTCGCCCTCGCGATTGAGGAACGCTTTGGCGCAGCAGTTCGTCACGCAGGCGCGCAAGCCGGCGATGTTATCGGAAAAGTCCGCGTTCACGAGGCAACGGTATGCGCCGCGACTGATCTTCACATCAGAACCGATTCGGCACCCCTCGCTGCGCAGGAAGCTCAAGATGAGATCCTCGCGCTCCTCGGGGGTCCGCTCCTTGAGTGAGGGGACACGGGCACAGATGGGCATTTTGCTGTAGGCCGAGGAAACCTTCAGATCATCGGCGGAAAGCGTCGTCGAAAGAACGAGGCGAGCGCGCGGCGCATCCTGGGAGGCATTGAGCCCGAGGGCCGTCGCAAGGCAGTGCTCCATCGCAGAGGGAGAGAGTGCCTCGATGCCGTTGACAAAAACCACACCCCCGCGCGATTTCGCGATCGACTCGTCAAGAAGCCCGTTGAACGAGGCGGCGTCCGGGACCCCGGCGCAGTCGATGCGCACATAGGAGGAGTCGCGGGACAGCAAGCCCTGGTTCTTGCCGTACTCGTACACAAGACGAGAAAGGAAAGACTTGCCGACACCCACGCCGCCGCTCAAGAGGATGGGCAGGCCAAACGGAGGGTACTGAACCGCAGCCTTGCACTGCTCGACAACGGAGCTGAGGCTCAGGTCAAAGCCCACGGCACGCGCGAAGTCACGGTGATCGGCGATTCCCGTCGCCTGGATGAGGTCGGCGAGCGAGGCGTACTCGCTTGCAGAGAGCTTTACCTGAAAACGCTTCTGGAACGCGCGGCGATGAAAATAACGGACAGGCCTGCCCGCCACCTTAACCACAAGGCCGGCGCGAACAAGGTCGTTGAGGTACTGGCTCGCCAGACTCCTGGAGATGATGAGCGTCTCGGCGATGTCGGAGGTGGACAGACGGGCAAGGTCGTCGAGCGAGACAGCAGAGGTGAGGGCCTCGAGATGCTCGAGAATCCTGTCCCTCATGTCGACGGGCTTCTTTGCCAAGCTGTCCTGTGCGGTCTTGTCCATGACTTCTTACCTCCTTGTACAAGGAGTATAAGGGGAACACAGAGAACGGAAGGGGGCGCGTGGGGGAATCAACAGCCCCGAGGGGAAGTTCACCACTTGAGGGGCAGAAAACAACGGCCATTGAACATTCAGGGCCGACGCTCAACACTTCGGCTCGACACTTCGCTTTGGAAAGGGCCCTGCACGATGGTGCAGCCCTCCATCTCGCAGCACAGGTCGCCGAAGGTCGCGAGGATGCGCTCCTTCTGTTCCGCGGGCGAGACGACTCGGTGGGCAAGGTCCTCTCAAAAAGGGTCGTCCGACGCCGCAAGACCTCGATGACCGATTACCGCCTCGAGCAAGTGGCGGATTACCTCTGCACCATCGAACTTGCCTTGGTCAAGTACGAGGCCAAGGAGAACGGTGAGACGTACAACAAGTTCTTCGGAGGTATAGATTCTTTCAAGAGGAACTGGTTCAAGCAAGCCCGCAGCAAGCGGATATAGGTGGTTCCGCAGTCTCGCAGGGAGCGGTCGTCTCTCCTCCGGCCAGGGCCCCAAGCGACACGCTTCGAGCAGCGATAGCGAAACGCAAGCAACGGCGTCGCGGGCGCCTCGTGCGCCATAGTGTCCATGTGGTCATCTCCTATCGTCTCAGCGTGATAGCTGAAGATTCTAGGCGCTGGCCACACCCCTTTTCCGGGGCGCCAACACCAACGTTTAGCACACAAGGAGTTTGACGAGATGGCTCAGCGAGTATTGAATCTATCCGCCCATGCAGCCACGTCGAATAACTCCAGATTGGGGTAACTGACCGTTTCGCCCGTTTCTTTAAGACAGGCCTCCGCGGCGTTGCACAGCGAGCTCGCGAGCGACGCCGCATCAACGCGGAACGTCACGCTCTTAGTCGCACGCATCCCGCTCTTGGGCGACGGCCAGGAAGAGCAGAGGGCGTTGCACCCGTGGAGGACAAGCTCGAACTTGTAGTCGTAGTCGAAGCTCTCGTCTTTCCCTGGAGCATCGACCGACACATCGTAGTCGCCTGAATGCAACAGGGAGCACCGGAGCTTCCAGCACATCTTCCCATTAAAGATTTGACCTGGAATCGTTTCACCTTCGTTCGAGGGGTCTCCCGAAAACAGGAAGTCGTTTGCCGCCCAGTCATCAAACCACTTCACATACTGCCGCCCCGCCGCTCTCTTCCCGTTATGAAGGACGAGATTGGGATAAAGAAGCTGCCCCATGGCGTCGGGAATGGTAAGGGAAGACATAAGGGCTGGGATAAGGCAGTCTTTCTCAACCGCATTTCTAATCGATTCGACGAGTAGCTTCATTTCGATGCCTCAAAAAGTCTATGCGGTCTTATGCGAAGAAACGGCCGATCGGCCATGAGCCGAGCGTCGTTCGTGCCTCTTCGTCAAGTGACGCTCTGAGCGCAGAGGCCATGTCCGAGTCTCCGCGCAAGGCTGCTGCGCATGCTTTCGACAGCACACTATCTGAATTCAGCTGGATTGCCATTAACTCAGATTTCTCCTCGCTAGTAAGATCTCGCTTTCGAGCGGCAATTTGATATCGATTTATCAGGGTTGCCTCTCGATCCGCAAAAGCTTCCAGGGCGTCTACGGTCATCTCGCAGCATTTCAGCAACTCTTCCTTACAGCACGCATCTTGATCGTAGGCTGATAGCATTTCAAGCATCTTGTCGTTGACGTAGGCAGAGCTAACTTCGGTGACTGGATACTGCTTCAACGTAGCGGCAAACACCTCGGCATCGATATTGGCAAGCCTCATATAGTCCTGCATCGTTTGGACGAACAGAGGTGCGACGACTACGGGGGCATCCCCCTCGCCCCGGAAGAACACCGAGACCGTCAGGTCATCCAGTCGAAGCCCATCGACCATTCGGTACATATCTTCAGATACTTGGTAAAACACGAGCTTAATCGGATGGTTCCCCAGATTGATATATCCGAATCCGTTTTGCCGATCCTTGTAGTGGAGGGGTGCGTTCTCAACCAATCCCTTGTAAATTGTCTCGATGTTTCTTAAATCCTGAGTGGTCAACGCACTGATGTCGAGCTCTGGCTTGTAATGAAGAGCGTCGACAACCCGCTTGATAATCTCCAGCGACTGCAATCGACTCTCAAGGGCGTCGAGGTCGCCTCCGCTCAACTTGCACCCGCGAGCAAAGCCGCTTCCGTCTATGGAAAGCGTACCGGTTTGCATCAATGCGCGCATGAGGGCCAACTCTTCCATGCGCTCGACAAGAGTTCCGGTCTCGCTGAGGGTGATTGTGTTGGTGGAGAAACATATGTCGAAACCCCTGAAGAAAACGTGCTCGCCATTCTCATTTTCTCCGGCCATGACCACCGCATTTAGGGAAACATCACCAGAGCTGACGTCATGCCGAGACCCAATCGCGACGCCAACTATGTTTTCAAGCTTATTCAAGGGATACAGCTCTCCCCAGGGGCTCTTCCCGTAGATATACAGCCCGTTCCTGTATGGAGCCAAGCTTGCGGGCGACTCGCCCTCGAGCAGCTCGATTCCAAACTCGCACTCATCAAAGCAAAGGCCGGCGTCCTTAAATTCCTCGATTGTCTTGGGGGCGATGCCAGCGACTGCTCGCTGCTTTGTTCTGTCCTTGACCGCCCTTCTGACAAGCCGCGTCAATTCCGCCGCGTCTGATGGAAGCCGGTCGAAACGCAAAGAGATGCGCTCTTGTTGCTCCGGAATATCGGCCAGAATCTTCTTTAGGTCATAGGGAAGCAAAAGTCTGTAGAAAACCTCCGCTGAACGAGCCTCGCTCCCACAGTAGACGTAAAAATAGATGCAGCCTCCAGCAATGTTGAGATAGTGCTTGAGGTCTGAAACTCGAACTTGCCGCTTAGGTCGGTCCGATTTTCTTTTCGAAGTGGTCCCCTTGACCTGAAGCGGCAACTGGCCTTCAACGGTCTCAATCGTGAAGGAAGAAGACGAGTAGACTTGCAGGTGCCCGTCGGTGCATTCGGTCTTGTCGTTCTCATCTATATACGCATAGACGCAAGCGACATCGCCGAAAGCCTGCTTGACAGCATTGACCGCGTTCTGCTCGATTTTGCGATTGTCCAAGCTTCTCCTTACTGTTTTAGATCGTCAGCAAACCGATGTCAGGCATGTTTCTCACTTGACCTAACTGCCTCGCGATGAATCGCATGGCCCTAGAGGAAAAAGTCCCTCGCGCTCACGATGCGGATGCCGTCGATATCCGTGTCGTAGGAACCCTGCCTCACGACCACGATCTTCTCGTGGTTGTCTCGTATCGACTTCAGAGGGGCGATCTCTCGCTCCCTGGTCTCGCTTGCGAACATCTCGTCAGTCGCCTGCACGTAGAGCACGCGCCCGTCCTTCGTCGCGACGAAGTCGACTTCCTTGCCATAGAGCTTGCCCACATGCACGCTCCATCCTTCGTAGAGCAGCTGGAGATACACGGCGTTCTCGAACAGGCGGCCAGTATCCGTGACCCTATAGCCGGCCATCCAGGTCCGGAAGCCGGTGTCGACGATGTACTCCTTTGGGTTCGTCTTGAGGAGCGCCTTGCCGTGCAAATCGTAACGCGTGGCACGATAGAACAGGAAGGCCTCCTCAAGCGCACCCACATACGAGGAAACGGTCTTGTTCGTGGTCTTCGGCCCCGCAGAAGTTAACGCGCCGGCGATTCGACTCGACGAGCACTCGTTGCCGATGTTGTCCGCCAGGAATTCGGCCACATGGCGCAGCAGGGAAGGGTCAGTCACCGCACTTTTGCCCTTCCCGCGCTCACGGTTGACAATATCACGCACGGCGATGGCTTCGTAGACGCCGGACATGTACGCCGAGTGCTGCGCCTGGGTCGTCGAGAGGGATGCGATGGCTGGCATGCCCCCGTACTCAAGGTAACGAGTAAGCATGTCGTCGAAGAGAACGGGATCCCCCTCGGGAGTGAGAGCCACCGAAGTTCCCGATACGAACTCGATTCCGCAAAAGTCGGCGAACTCGGAGAAGGACAGTGGCAGCATCTTTACCTCTACGTAGCGCCCGGAGAGATAGGTGGCCAGCTCGCTCGAGAGAAGATACGCATTCGAGCCCGTGAGGTAGATGTCGCAATCGAAGTCGACCCTCATTGCGTTGACCGCATCCTGCCAGCCATCGATTCTCTGGGGCGCGTCTATGAAAACGTAGGTGCGACCCTTGTCCGACAGGCGCCCGCGAACGTAATCATAAAGCTGGGCCACCGTCTTGATGCCCGTACCCTTGCTTTCCAGGTTGACGCTCACAAAGCCGCGGCCAGCGACTCCCTCAGACTCGATGGTCATCCTAATTAGATCGAGAAGGCTCGACTTGCCGCACCTGCGCACGCCCGTGATCACCTTGATGAGGTCGGTGTCACGGAAGAGCATCGCCTCCTCGAGGTATCTATCGCGGTTCCTGAGTCTGCTACCCTTCAAAAGCTGCTCCTAAAACTCGAATCTGGTTACACTTTTAGGAGTATCGTAACTCCACGCCACAAGATGAGCAAAGAGCGCACCTCGAGACGGATCGACCAAGGGGATTACGCACCTGCCGGGAGGCAGGGCAGCTTGCTCGATCGACGCGGACTACCAATTGATAAACCCCAAAAGCCGGACCGCACGGCGGCGCTCGTTTCGCTAAATCGGCTTGATGGGATGGCGAATCACGGTCTTGAGCTTCTCCGGCGCGTACTTGCGCGGGTCGGAGAGGTAAATCTCGTGACAGAGGCGGGATTCGGAGAAGTCGGGCGCATATCCCCGTTCCGCCGCAAATGCACGCATGGCGCCTATGATCGTCAGCTCGTCATCGTAAGGCCAGTATAGCAATGGGCGCGGATTCGTAAGAAGCCGCGCCCATTGGCAAACACTATAGCATAGAATCGAACGTCTGTTCTATTCCCACTCGATGGCGTCGGTTCTGCCGTCCCGTCACTCCAGTTACACCCAGTTTTCGGCATCGACACGGAACGCGTGCCGCCGAATGACGCGATGTCGCGTTTCGTCGGCTTCGGGGACAAAAGCTGGGACAACCTCAAAAACTTTTTTCAAACTCAGGGCTTTGAGTTTTTGTTTTTGTCCCAAAGTGCGCGGCGGGTCGCCTTTGGAGGCTCGATGGCGCCGAAAACGCCCGTTTTGAAACTCAACCGCCCTTTTGCCCGCAAGCCGCCAGCTGCAATCGCAAGTGAATTAACGCGGGTGGCTTGCGCGCCATTTGCAAAACCCCAGGTCGCAGGTCTTCGCCATTCGTGAACAAAGTGAGTAGTCTCAGGTGGCTTGCTTATGAGTTGGCGAACGGGCCTTCAGGATTCAGGGCAAACATGCTGGTAGAATAGGATTCTCAAATCAATGACAGGAGACCGAGCATGGCCGAACCCCACGATAGGAAGCCGATCCTCACGATCGAGCAGCAGATAGAGCACCTCAAGCAGAAGGGCGTAGCCTTCGAACTGTGTTCCGAGGAAGAGGCCGCGGACTACCTGCGCGACAAGTGCAACTTCTTCAAGCTCGTATCCTACCGCAAACTCTTCTCGAAATACGAGGGAGGCCCGCGCGACGGCCGCTACGTAGACCTCGACTTCGGCCAGCTGCGCCTGCTCGCGGCGCTCGACCAGGAGCTGCGCCACGCCCTGCTCGGCATGACGCTCGACATCGAGCATTTCCAGAAGGTGACACTGCTTCGCGAGATGGAGGACCGTGGAGAGGACGGCTACGCCATCGTGGCCGACTACATGGCATCGCTTACCACTGCAAACAGGGAGTACCGCCTGCGCGAGCTCAAGATGAGCGGCCGCAGCCCCTACAGCTCGAGCCTCTACGCGAAGTACTCCGGCGACATGCCTGCCTGGGCCTTCCTTGAGCTCACCTCGTTCGGCACCCTCATCGACTTCGTGCGCTTCTGCGCCAGGCGATGGGGCGACAGGCGCCTCGAGGCCTCCCACTACGACCTCAAGCGCGTGAAGTCCGTCCGCAACTGCGCCGCGCACGGCTCGTGCCTGATCAACTGCTTCGCCGAGAGGGGCGCCGCCCGGGGCTCGGCGTCCAGCGGCGTCTCCCGAAGGGTCGCCGCCGTGGGGATTCCCAAGGCGACCAGGAGGAAGTGGATGGGGAATACGGCCATGCAGGAGGTCGCGACCGTGCTCGTGGCGCACTCCGGCTTGGTACCCGAGGGCTCCTCGCGCTCGCGCGCCGCATCCGAGCTCGCCGAGATGTTCGCCAGGGCCGACGGCGAAACCGAGGCGCTGCCCGACAAGGGGCCCGACGCCGCAGCTCGCTCCGCGCTCGAGTTCCTTCGCAGGTTGACAGAATCGCTCGGGTTGGTAGAATAGCCTGCAGATAGCAAAACCTTCACGGTTTTAGGGGCGGACTTGCGCAAGCGACTCTGCCCTATTTTTATATTCACTCGCTATAGGAGACGGATGATACCTGGGTCAATGACAGAACTGAGAAGCCCGGAATAATGGAGCCAGTTAGAAACCCTCGGGTTTGCGGGGCGGGATCATGAGAGCGATTCTGCCCTATTTTTTTCCTCCGTCTGCCCCAACCAAGTAGTTCGAAGATAGCCTGTAGGTGTCCTCGTGGGCGCCTTTTATAATATGAGCAGGACATTGTCAATAGGCAATGAAGGGCCAAGGGCGATTTCGTTCGCCCTTGGCCCAATCTATCTCCTCCGCAATCCCCGTTGACAGCGCGTGTCGGATCGACGCCCGTCTGGCAGTTTAATATTCGCCCATCGCGCAGAATGCGCCGGTGCATCTCGTTGCTACGGCCGGCCCCTCCGTCTCGTCTGTCTTTTGGCGTGCGTGGCGGCTTCGCCGCCGCACGAAAAAAATCCGAGGATGGAGGCCGACGCCCGTCGAGCCCGGGAATTCCGGGAAAGACCCGGATATGTGCGCGGCGCTCCCGCTAGGCGCCTTCCGCCATTCGGCCCACGGCCCAGCACCAGCAGGCCAGCTCGCGCGCCACCGCGACGTTGGCCACGCTGCTCTGCTTGCCCGCATCGTCCATGGAGCGGCGCCTGTCGACGAGCCGCCTCACGCCCGCGTTGGCGTGTCGCCTGGTCGCTGCGTCGACTACCTGCCCCTTGGCTAGGTCTTTCGGCGACCTCGACGCTCCCTTGTAGTGCCAGGCGGCCTCGACGAGCAGCTTTCTCAGGTGCTTGTTGCCGGCCTTGGTTATCCCGCCGCGGAATCGGGACTCGCCGCTGGAGTGCTCGGAGGGCACCAGGCCCACCCACGCCGCGAAGCCCGACGCCGTGGCGAACCTCGCGAAGCCGTCGGCCTCGCACGCGATCGAAGCCGCGGTGACCGCGTCTATACCCTTGAGGCATTTGAGCGCGTCGCAGGTCGGCTTCCATCTAGGCTGCTGGGCCAGCGACTTGACCTTCGCCTCGAGCGCGGCCTTGGCGGCGTCGGCCTCGCGCACGCGCTCGCAGTAGTGGTCCAGCGTCGCCATGGCGGCGGCGTCCCCGAGGTCGATGCGGCCCACCCACGCCCAGAAATCCCCGGTCCAGCGGTTGCGCCTCTGGCCGGCGGCGTTCCTCTCGTCGTAGACGAGCCCGTGCCTGAGCAGGAACTTCGAAAGCCTCTGCTTGGCGCGCACGGCGTCGTCGCGCGCGTCGGCCAGCGCCCGCGCCAAATCCCGCGCGCCCTCGCACTCGGCATCGGGCACGTGCACCTCGGTGACCACGCCCAGCGCCAGCTGCACCGCGAGGAACTGCGCGTCGCGCCTGTCGGTCTTGCGGCCGCGGTCCGCGGCGGGCTTGTGCATCTTGGAAACGGCTCCGATCACGCAGGCGGCGCCCATCGCGTTCAGCTCGCGGCAAAGGTGGAAGCCCGTCACTCCCGACTCGTAGACGCATCTGGCGGACTGGGGCAGCGAGGACACCCATGAGGCGATCTCGCCGGGCTCGTAGCCGAACGATTTCCTGATCGTCTCGCCCGTTTCCGGGACGAACGCGCAGGCCTTCACCGGCCTGGCATGCACGTCTAGCCTTACGAAAGTGGTAGCATTGCTCATCGGAAGCCCCTTCCATGAATGCGGCGTGGCCGCTGGCGGTTTGGACACCTCTATTGTCGGCCTAATCCGCGGATATGCATGCAGGAGGGGCTTCCAACTTTTTTATGTCCTGCTCATATCGTCTTGTATAGTATTATTAAAAGGGGGAAATGTTTATGTTACATAGCATGCGTATTCGATAAGCATTGAAATCAAAAAAGATTTTTCCCATTTTCAATATGGGCTTTTTTGAAAAATTAGAAATCATAATCAAAAACTCTGAAAAACAAAAGGAAGGATATTAAATGAAACACTTACCTAAAAGTACACTTACGGAAATA
>UQIS01000010.1 GCA_900541245.1 uncultured Collinsella sp. | reverse complement strand
GCACGGCCAGCTACACCGAGCTGTGCGAGACCGCCGGCCTGCAGGTGCCGTTCAACGACGGCTCCATCAAGGCCAGCGCCCAGCAGATGAGCCAGTGGATCGCAGAGCATCAGGTCTGACTTGAAAATATTGCCGTCTTCTTGTATTATATAGGTATAGCATGCCATCTGCGGCAAAAGGAGCGGTACTTATCATGTCAGAAAAGAAAACCAGCGGAAACAAGAATTTCTTTGAAGAGTTCAAAGCCATCGCCATGAGCGGCAATGTGCTCGACATGGCAGTTGGTGTGGTCGTCGGCTCGGCTTTCACCGCGATCGTCAACTCTCTTGGAAACGACATCATCTCCCCCATCATCGGCCTGTTCTTCATCGCCGATTTCTCGGATGTCGTCATCCAGATCGGCGATGTTGGCATCCGCGTCGGTGCTTTTCTCAACGCCATCATCAACTTCCTCATCGTGGCCTTCGTGCTGATCGTGACCATCAAGGCCATCAATATGCTGCACAAGAAGCCCGTGGAAGAGCCGAAGGAGCCCACCACCAAGAAATGCCCCTACTGCCAGAGCGAGATCGCTATCAAGGCTGTCCGCTGCCCCCACTGCACTTCGAAGCTCGAGGGCTTCCCCGAAGCAAAGCTGTAATTTTCCCTGTTTTCTCCCCGGCGCTGTCCGCTCTTTGGACGCCGCCGGGGCTTTTTTGTGCCCTTTTTTCGGGGCGCAGAAAAGAAAATCAGAATTTTTTCGAAAAAAGTATTGCTTTTTCGGGCGAGTCATGGTATTATATCAGAGTCGTCACGACGCAACAGAATATGGACGGTTAGCTCAGCTGGTAGAGCATCTGCTTGACGTGCAGGAGGTCACAGGTTCGAGTCCTGTACCGTCCACCATACAGTTCGTACTCGAACCCGATTCTCTATGAGAAAGGGTTCGGGTACGTTTTTTGTTTATCGGAGGTTCTGCGGAAGGACTACTCGGAACGGTAAACGAGCAAAGGCAGGGTATCACTATGATAGTGGTATCCTGCCTTTTGCTTTGCGGAATCAAGTTCGCTTTGTGCGAACTTGGTCGTCCCCCTATATGGCGCGTTTGGGAGTAGTCGCTGCGTACGTGCGTACCGGGAGCCTGTACACCTCTGACAAGGTGTAACACACTAGACTTTGTGCCAAAGTCTGTGTGCCAAGGGGTCAAGCCCCTTAGAATCCCTGCGGAGCGTGTACGCACGTACGCAGAAAAATGGCAAAATTTCACTATATCGGGGTGTTCTTTCATGGTGGAGTGTGGTATACTCGGCTTAGCCCAGTAAATCGGAGTTTGACGAGGTAAAAGAATATGAATGGAAAACATCTATTTCTTACATCTGCAGGGTTGACCGATAAGATGAAAGAGAAATTCTTTGATATTATTGGAAAGTGTCCGAAGGATGTGAAAGTGCTTTATATTCCAACAGCTGGCATTGAAACAGATGGTGCAAGAGAGTCGCTTGCAATATGTTTTCATGAACTCTTTCTAATGGGAATTCAGTACGAAAATATATTAGTGTACAATCTGGAATTAATTCTTTCAAAAGACTATCAAAGAACCTATTCTTCGTATGTTACAACCCCGTTTATGCTTACAAGGCTATTAACTTTTGAAGAATTAAACCAATTTGATGCTGTTTTTGTCAGTGGTGGTGATGTATCTGTGCTTTGTCGTGAAATGTCTAGAACTGGTTTTGATAGAATACTTAATAATGCAATTAAAAACGGACTTATATATGTCGGAATCAGTGCAGGAAGTATGTATGCGGCGGGAAATTTAACAGATGGATTACATATTATTGACAATCCTATTATCCCCCATTGGAATGGTTCTGAAACAACAGTATTACCGAACGGCAAAGATGAGATTAAGCTTGCTGATGGAAAAGCTGTTTATGTAGAGGATAATTACATGAGTGTAATATGATGCACATGTAGGATTAGTCAAATTCCAGTTTGCCGTACTCGTTCCAGCAGGGTTTGGGGCAGGCACGCCCCAACAAGAAGCTGTCCCAAAGGGGCAAGAATTTTCAAGAATTGAAAATTTGTGGCCACGGGACGATTCTTGCTCTCACCTTTTTCGCTGCGTTTCGCAATTTTCGCATTTCACTCTGCTCGCAGATTGTTGACAAGCTGCGCTTGACCCGATACTATAAAGGCAAGTCGAATACACGCCAAGGAGGTGCAACCATGACCGCCGTGATCTACGCCCGCTATTCATCTGACAGCCAGCGAGAAGCGTCCATTGAAGGACAACTGCGCGACTGCAAGGACTACGCCGAGAAGAACGGCATCACCGTGGTCGGCACCTACATTGACCGTGCCTACTCTGCCAAAACGGATGACCGCCCAGACTTTCAGCGGATGATCAAGGACAGCGGAAAGAAAATCTTCGATGTGGTTCTGGTCTGGAAGCTCGACCGCTTTGCCCGGAATCGGTTCGATGCCGTGAACTACAAGTACCAGCTGGAAAAGAACGGCGTCCATCTGGTGTCTGCCATGGAACCCATTTCGCAGGGGCCTGAAGGCATTATGGTGGAGAGTATGCTTATCGGCATGGCGGAATACTATTCCGCCGAACTTGCCCTGAAAGTAGCGCGCGGTGAGCGCGAAAATGCCCTCCAGTGCAAGTACAACGGCGGTATCGTTCCGCTGGGCTTCACCATTGGCAAGGAGGACAGGCTGTACCATATCGACCCGGAAACGGCTCCTATTGTGCAGGAGATCTTCAGCCGGTACGCCGACGGCGAACCGGCTGAGAAGATTGCCGCATCCCTGAACGAGCGCGGCCTGCGTACCCGCACCGGGAAGCCGTTCGTGAAGAACAGCTTCTTCCAGATCTTCCGCAACCGCCGCTACATCGGCGAATACCGCTACAAGGACATTGTGACGCCGGGCGGCATTCCGGCCATTGTTGACCAGGACCTGTTTGACCGGGTGCAGCAGCGTTTTGAGCAGAACAGGATCGCCCATGGTCGGCCTGCAAAAGAGGATGTGAGCTATCTGCTGACCACCAAGCTGTTCTGTGGCAAGTGCGGCACCCTGATGGGTGGCGAAAGCGGCACCAGCCACATGGGAAACACCTACTATTACTATAAGTGCGGCAACGCCAAACGCCACGGCAAGGCGCATTGCGACCTGAAAGCCATCCGCAAGGAGCCGCTGGAACGGTTCGTGGTGGACACTGCCATTAAGGTGATTTTCAGCGATGAAATCATCGAACGGCTGATAGATTTGGTCATGGATGCCCAGCAGAAGGAGAACAACCGGCTGCCTGTCCTGAAAGAGCAGCTCCGGGACACGGAGAAGCGGCTGGCAAACCTTCTGGAAGCCATTGAACAGGGCATCCTGACCCCGACCACCAAGCAGCGGTTGGACGAGCTGGAAGCCCGGAAAGAAGCCCTGAACACCAGCATTCTGGAAGAAGAGCTGAAAAAGCCCGTCCTGACCCGTGAGTGGATTCGGTTCTGGCTTGAAAAATTCCGCAAGGGTGACGTGGGCAGCACGGAACACCAGCGGCAGATCATTGATACCTTTGTCAACTCGGTCTACGTCTTTGATGACCGGGTCGTACTCAATTTCAACTTCACGGATGATGCCAAAACGGTCACCCGTGAGGAAATGTTCGGTTCGAGTGCTGTGGACAATGTTCCAACATGCTGGGATCGAACTCACTAGCCGGAATCACGCGGTACCCGTGACGCAGCAGCAGGTCGACGAAAACACCGTTGCCCGCGGTGAGCGTACCGCTAAAGGTTCCGTCGTAGATGAGGCTCGCGCCGCACGAGGGACTACGGTCCTGCAGGATGCACGCGGCGATCTCTTCCGGCCCACCCGCCTGCTCGCACATGTCGAGCGCACGTTGGGCGCCTAGGCGAAATTCCAGGTCAACGGACACGCCCTCGCAGGTACAGACCTCGCCGTTCACAATCTCGGACGGCTTGCGCGGCGTGGGCAGGCCCCCAAAGACCTCAGGGCACACCAAGAGGACCTCGGTCCCTGTACGCTCGCAGGCCTCGACCAACTCGCGATGATAGTTGTCGAGCCCATTATACTTGCAGCTCTCGCCCATCAAACAGGCACTCACCACGATCTTCATTTCCATCCCTCTCAAGCAAAACGCCCCATTTGAGTAAGCTGCTCAAATGGGGCGTCGGCGTTTACTGGCTCGGCCGCGGCTTTACTGCTGCTTGGGCATCAGCGGATTCTCGCGCGTGAGGAGGTTCATGAACTCCTCACCCGTAATGGTCTCCTTCTTGTACAGATAACGAGCCAGCTCATGGAGCTTAAACTTGTTCTCCTTGAGGATCTGCAGGGCGCGATCGTGCGCGTCCTCGATCAGCTTAGCGACAATCGCGTCCACGCGCTCGGCCGTACCGGGAGCGCAGGTAAGCGACGTGTCCTGGTTGAGGTACGCATTCTGCACGGTACCGAGCGCCATCATGCCAAACTCGTCGGACATACCAAAGCGCGTCACCATGTTGCGGGCGAGCTTGGTGGCCTGTTCGATATCGTTGGCGGCACCGGTCGTCATCTCGCCAAAGATGAGTTCCTCGGCCGCACGGCCGCCGCAGTAGACGGCAAGCTTGTCCAAGACCTCCTGGCGTGTCGTCAGGAAGCGCTCGTCCTCCTCGACCTGCATGGTATAGCCAAGAGCACCGCTCGTGCGCGGCACGATGGTGATCTTGGTAACCGGCGCGGAACCCTTTTGGCGGGCAGCGACGATGGCATGGCCGATCTCGTGGTAGGAAACGACCTGCTTCTCGTGGTCGGAAAGCACCGTGGACTTACGCTGTTGGCCGGCAATGACGACCTCCACCGACTCCTCGAAGTCGTCCTGGGTTGCACGCTTGCGACCCTCGCGAACGGCGCGCAGGGCGCCCTCGTTGATGATATTGGCCAGGTCGGCGCCCGAGGCACCGGGCGTGGCGCGGGCAATCGCGGTCAGATCGATCGGCGGTTGGGTCTTCACGCTCTTGGCGTGGAGCTCGAGGATGTTCTTACGGCCGGTCAGATCGGGCAACTCGACGGGGATGCGGCGGTCAAAACGACCGGGGCGCAGCAGCGCCGGATCGAGACTGTCGGGGCGGTTTGTTGCGGCAAGGACAACGATACCCTTGTGGTTGTCGAATCCATCCATCTCGGTCAGCAACTGATTGAGCGTCTGCTCGCGCTCGTCGTTGCCGCTAAAGCCGCCGCCGTCGCGCTTCTTACCGATGGTATCGATCTCATCGATAAAGACGATACACGGCGCCTTTTCCTTGGCCTGCTTAAACAGGTCACGAACCTTAGCAGCGCCGCGACCGACAAACATCTCAACGAACTCAGAGCCCGAAATGCTAAAGAACGGAACACCCGCCTCGCCGGCAACAGCCTTGGCTAGCAGGGTCTTACCGGTACCCGGAGGGCCAACAAGGAGAGCACCGCGCGGCAGCTTGGCGCCAATCTCCTCGTAGCGCTGGGGCTTCTCCAGAAAGTCGACGACCTCCTTGAGGGACTCCTTGGCCTCTTCCTGGCCGGCGACATCCTTAAAGGTCACGCCCACGTCCTTGGAGGCGATCACGCGCGCGCCGGACTTACCCAGTCCGCCGCCGCCAAAGCCACCGCCGCCAAAGTTCATCGAAGGACCGTCATCACCCATGGCCTTCTTCATGCGGCGGTTGAGCCACCAGCCGATCAGGAAGAAAATCGCCATGGGAAGGATGAGCGTAAGCAGGTAGTAGGTCATCAAACCCGAGTTTTTATCGGGAACGACCGACTCCAGCGAAGCGCCAGACTCAAGCACGCGATCGGTAAAGCCCGCATCGTTCGGCACACCGGTCGTCTTATAGGCGATGTTCTCGTCCTCGCCCTTCTTGGTGTAATAAATCGAGTAATCGTCCGTGTTGTACTCGACCTTGTCGACACTCTTCTTATCGAGCGCTTTGACAAACGTCGAGTAATCGGTCTTCGTAATCTGCTGCGTGTGACCGATGTTGGGGAACAGAACGGTCGAGAGCACGAGGTAGACGACGAAGGCGATGAGCACGTAGAGAATCATATTCCGTCTACGCTTGTTGTCATCCATCTCCATCTGCTTGAACTCCATCTACTGGGGTTGATATTGCTAAATAGAATACCCAACCCGGCCGGCGATAAACCGACGCCGGGCACGAAAGGACAGAGATGGCATCACTGTAAGTCGGCAAGGTTCAAATCTATACAGGCGACGGCAAGGGCAAGACGACGGCTGCGCTGAGGCTCGCGCTGCGCGCCACGGGCTATGGACTTAACGTTCTTAGGCTGCAGTCTGCCAAGAAACTTCACTGCGCCGAGCATGATGCGGCGCCCCGTTTGGGTCTGCGCACCGTACAAGCCGACCACGACACGCCCGAGGCCTGCGCGGCACAGATTCTGGAGCTAGCACGCGAGCAGATCTCGCAGGTCGATGCGCTCATCCTGGACGAACTCGGCGAAGCGATGCGCCGCGGCTTTGTAACGCGCAAGGATGTCGAAGCGCTGATCGCGATAAGGCCCGCCACCACGAAACTCGTGCTCCCCGGCCGCGGCTTGCTACCCCTCGCCGACCTTGCCGACCTAGTAACCGTAATGCGCCCCGTCAAACACTACTTCGATGAAGGTCTCCTAGCCCGCCAAGGCATCGAATACTAGCCATTGGGGACGTCCCGAATGGCTAGGCGGTGGCGCGACCTAGCCAGTTGCCACTGTGGTGGTAGATGGTGAACATCGTGGCCGTGATGAGCCAGGTTACGGGGTAAACCAGCAGCAGGTGCTCAAGCGACGGATCGAACGGCATAATCGCAAACACCCAAATCACCCTGAGCACGACGGTGCCAAAAATCGTGAGCATCATGGGCTGCAAGCTCACGCCGGCACCACGAATGGAGCCCGACGCATTCTCGATAATCGAGAAGATCGCGTAGAACGGCGCGATAAAATGAAGAATCGTAGTGGTGTACGCCGAAATCGAAGCATCGTCGACAAACAGACGTGACAACGGACCCGAGAACACCAGCAGCACGGCAGACAGGCCACCAATGAGCATAAACGACAGCACGAGCGACGTATGGTAGCCCTTGCGCATGCGCTCGTAGTTGCGCGCGCCAAAGTTCTGTGCCGAGAACGTGGTGATCGACACGCCAAGCGCCTCGGTAACCATCCAGACAATGCCATCCAAGCGGCCCGAAAGACCCCACGCCGTGGTGACATCGGCGCCAAACGAATTGACCGACACCTGAATCAAAACGTTGGAAATAGAATACGCAGCAGACTGAAAGCCAAGCGGCAGACCACACGAGATCATGGTCTTACAAATGCCAGGATCAATGCCGAGTTTGGACAGTGAAAGCCGCCACGCACCCGGTGCGTGCATCATACGAATCACGATCATCGTGGCGTTGGAGCAAATAGTCAGCGCCACCGCGATGCCGCAGCCCAGAGCCTCCATATGAAGCACGGCAACGAAGATGACATCCAGCACTGCATTAACAAGGCAGCCGGAAGCGATGATCACAGCAGGCCCGCGCGTGTCGCCCACGGCGCGCAGCAGTGCCGTTCCCATATTGAGTAGCAGCGCCGCAACCATGGCGGCAAAATAGCAACGAGCATAGGCCACGCCCTCGGCCAAAAGTTCATGCGGAGTGTTCATAAGTACCAGCATGGGCTCAACGAACACTATGCCAAGAATCGAGAAAACGATACCGCCCACCAGCGCGAGCGTCATGGCCGTATGGACCGAACGGCTCAGTCGCTCATCATCGTGCTGACCAAAATACTGACCGGTAATGACCGCGCAGCCGGCGCCGACGCCAACGCAAAAGCCAATGCAGAGCTCGGTGAGCACCATCGTAGCTTGAATGCCACCTAGCGCGAGCTTGCCGCCAAACTGACCGACGATATAGGTACCGATAAGCGTGTAGGCCTGCTGAAAAAACGAACTAAAAAAGATGGGAACGCACAGCGAAAGCAGCTGCTGCCAAATAACACCCTGCGTTACATCGATAGCCGTAGATTTCTTAGCCACACGCCCTCCCCAAAAGCGTACGTCAACCGACAAAACAGTAATTAAAGACCTAAGCTAATAGCAGCTTAGCACCGACCGACGTCGACCGAAACACCCCGAGTCAGAGCCCGGTGCAAACTATCTGCCTAGTGATACAGCCCCGGCTGGTAGTGATACTCGTTGCTCACGTGCGGGCACAGCTGCCAAAAGGCGACGGCACTCGCCGCGGCCACGTTGAGCGAATCGACCCCGTGCGCCATCGGAATGCGCACCGCGTGGTCACAGCCGGCAATGGTCTTGGCGCCCAAGCCGGCACCCTCGGTACCCATAAAGATTGCCAAGCGGTCAATCTCCTGCAGCACGGGATCGTCCAGCGATACGGAATCGTCCGTCAACGCCATAGCGGCACACGAAAAACCGGCATCGTGCAACGCGCTCAGACCATCATGCGGCCACACACGAGCCTCGCTGCCAATGCGCGTCCACGGCACCTGAAACACGGTGCCCATGCTCACGCGGGCCGAGCGACGGTACAGCGGGTCGCAGCACGTCGGGCTGACCAAAATACCGTCAACGTTCAATGCGGCAGCAGAGCGGAAAATCGCGCCAACATTGGTGTGGTCGACAATACCCTCGAGCACGCACACGCGCACCGGACGCTCCCCCGCCACCTCGACGACGCCACCCAAGAACTCATCAACCGGAATCTGACGCGGGCGACGAAACGCCGCAAGCGCACCGCGCGTCACGTTAAAGCCCGTCAACTGCTCCATGAGCTCCATGGAGGCGACGAACACAGGAACAGGACCCGCGCCCTCGCGCACGACTAGGCGCTCAAACAGCGGCATCATCTGGTCGAGCCAGCGTTCGCCCAAAAGAAAGCTCACCGGCTGATATCCGGCACGCACCGCGCGCTCGATGACCTTGGCACTCTCAGCGATAAAAATGCCCTTCTGCGGCTCCAACACGCAGCGAAGCTCACGCTCGGTCAGTCGCACGTAGGCATCGAGCCGCTCGTCCTCGAGCGAATCAATTCGCAGAACCTCAACGGCATCAGTCATAGCAGCCAGCCCGCACCCTTCTTTACAGCACGTCTATACCAAACGAGGCGACGCTAAGCGCCGCCCCATGCATTCAATCAACCCGATGATACCGTTCACGCCAGACGATTTACGCCTCAACGCGACGATACGTCACGAACTCATAATCGACACCCTCATCGCCCTCGCCAGAGGCAATCGTGGCAACCCCGTCGCGCCGCGCAACTTCCCACGCAGAATCGGCATCCAGATTAGGAAAGTACGTGTCCACGGCATGGGCGCAATGGCTGTGCGTGACCTCGGCCTCGGCGCAATACGGCAAAAACTGCCGATACACCTCACCGCCACCGATCACCCAGGCAACAGGCTCATCGGCTACCGCGGCGAGCGCCTCGTCAACGCTATGCACCACGTCAACGCCCTCGGGCGCAAAGCTATCGTCGCGCGTAAGCACGATATTGCGACGGTTCTTGAGTGGACGCCCACCGGGAAAACTCAGCAGCGTCTTGCGCCCCATGATGACCGGGCAGCCCTTGGTGCAGGCCACAAAATGGCGCATGTCGGCGCGATTGGACACCACCATGTCGCCCTCGCACCCAATGCCCCAATCGTCACACACGGCAACGATAGCAGATAGCTTACACGTCATGAGCACCACCTACACCGCAATGGGAATGTTCTTGACCTGCGGACCGTGCTCGTAGCCCTCCACAATCAGGTCGTCGGTCGTAAACGCATAGAAATCGTGCACGTCGGGGTTAAGCGTTACCTTAGGCGCCGCAAACTGCGGACGCTCGATAAGTTCGCGGACAATATCGACATGACGGTCGTAGATATGGGCGTCGGCGATCACATGCAGCAGCTCGCCGGGAATCATATCGACCGACTGCGCGACCATCATCAGCAAAATGGCGTACTGGCACACGTTCCAGTTGTTCGCGGCCAAAATGTCCTGGCTGCGCTGGTTGAGAATCATGTTGAGCGTCGGCTTGTCGTCCTGAGGACGCTGCGTCACGTTATAGGTCACGCTATAGGCGCATGGATAAAGGTGCATCTCGGACAGATCGCTAAACACGTACGTATTGGTCATAATGCGGCGACTATACGGCGTGTGCTTAAGGTCGTACAGTACACGGTCAATCTGGTCGAAGTCGCCCTCGGCGTAATGGCTCTTCTGACCAATCTGATAGCCGTAGGCTTTACCGATGGAACCGGTCTCATCGGCCCACTCATCCCAGATATGGCTGTTGAGGTCATGCACGTTATTGGACTTCTTTTGATAGATCCACAGAATCTCGTCCATGGCAGACTTAAGCGCCGTACGACGCAGGGTGAGCGCGGGGAACTCCTCGCGCAGATCATAGCGCGCCGTGACACCAAAGTTTTTAATGGTATAGGCAGGGGTGCCGTCCTCCCACACCGGGCGGACCTTTTGGCCCTCGGTGGTGGTGCCATGGTCCAAGATATCGCGGCACATGGTTACAAACTGTTGATCAGCTTTGCTCATTGACCCTCCTGTCAGTCGCCTACAAGCGAGATTCATTGTAGCCCAGGCGCACGCGGCCCCACAGCCCAAACATAAGCCCTCATTTTCTGACATATGCCAGAAATTCATTGCGCAAATCTGCACGTTCGCTATTCTATTGTTGACATATGTCAGATAAGGAGTGCGCATGGCAGGAAGACGCGAGAAACTGCGCCGCGTCGGGATCATCCCCGAATATCGCGGTTTTACCCCCGATGGCCTGGCGAGCGGCGATGCCATCGATATGACAGTCGACGAGCTCGAGGTGCTGCGCCTGTGCGACTTGGAAGGCCTTAACCAAGAGGCAGTCGCCCAACACATGGGCATTGCCCGCGCCACGGTGACGGCAATCTGCAGCCGCGCGCATCGCAAGGTGGCCGATGCGCTGGTCAACGGACGGGCGCTCGTTATCGAGGGCGGCAATATCGCATACTCCCCCATCACCACGACAACGGCCGCATGGCCAGCAAAGGAGGTCGACACCATGAGGGTGGCAACGACGTACGACAACGGCAACATCTTTATGCACTTTGGCCGCAGCGAGCAGTTCAAGATCTACGACATCCAGGATGGCAAGGTGCTCAACGAGCAGGTCGTAGGCACCGGCGGCACCGGCCACGGCGCCTTGGCGGGCCTGCTTGCCAAAGGTGGCGTTGACACGCTCATTTGCGGCGGTATCGGCGGCGGCGCTATCAACGCGCTTGCCCAAGCCGGCATCACGGTCTATGCGGGCGCCCAGGGCAGCTGCGATGCCTGCGTCGAGGCCCTCATTGCCGGCACGCTCGCGCAGACCGGCGAGGCCACCTGCGATTGCCATGGCCACGACCACGAGCACATCCATGAGCACGGCGGATCCTGCGGTTGCCACGGCCATCACGAGAACGAGGGTCACGAGGGCTGCAGCTGCCACTAACAGCAGGCAATCGATGCCATCACGCGTCTGCTCACACAACATATAACGCACCAACGACGAAGGCCGCCTGGAATACCATCCAGGCGGCCTTCGCCATACACGACTCTACCAGTCGTTACTTCTTATTGCGCATCTGCGCTTCCATCTGGCGCAGCAGATCCATATCGGACTTAGGACCGCCCGTCCCAAGTCCGCCCATGCCGCCCAGGCCCATGGCATCCAGACCGGGAATATTGGGCATGCGCATCTTTTTGCCCTTCTTACCCTTCTTGCCCTTCTTGCCGCCGGCCTGCGCCTGATTGGCCATCGAGCGCATGCGGCCCATCATCTTATTCATCTCGCCCCACTGCTTCATAAGGCTATTGACCTCAGTGGGGGTCACGCCGGCGCCCTTGGCGATGCGGGCGCGACGCTGACCGTTGATGATGGAGGGACGAAGGCGCTCCTCCTTGGTCATCGACATGATGATGGCCTCGTTCTTGTCGAAGATGCCTTCGTCCAGGTTGCCACCCATCTGGTTGAGCGCACGCTGGCCGCCGGGGAGCATGCCCAGGATGCCCTTCATGCCGCCCATCTTCTTGACGGCCTTCATCTGGTCGAGCATGTCGTTCATGGTAAAGCCCTCGCGCAGCATACGCTCGGCAGCCTCGAGCTGCTCGGCGTCGGCCGCCTCCTGGGCCTTCTCGATGATGCCGACAACATCGCCCATGCCCAAGATTCGCTTGGCCATGCGGTCGGGGTAGAACGGCTCCAGCGAATCGGGTTTCTCGCCCATGCTGACGAACTTAATGGGCTTGCCGGTCACCTGGCGCACGGAAAGCGCACCGCCGCCACGAGCATCGCCGTCGAGCTTGGAGATGATCACGCCGTCAAAGTCGGTGCGCTCGGCAAACGTCGAGACAACGTTGACGATGTCCTGGCCGGTCATAGCGTCGACGACCATCAGCACCTGGTCGGGCTTGACGGCCTTCTTGATGTCGACGGCCTCCTGCATCATCTGCTCATCGATCTGAAGACGACCGGCGGTATCGACGATGACCACGTCGCGCAGGTGGTCGACGGCCTCCTGGATGGCGCCCTTGGCGATGTCGACCGGGTGCGCGCCGTCACCGCGGAAGACCGGCACGCCGATCTCGCCACCGAGCGTGGCCAGCTGGTCGGCAGCAGCGGGACGGTAGACGTCGCACGCGGCGAGCAACGGCGAGCGGCCCTGCTTCTTGAGCAGGTAGGCCAGCTTTACGGCAGCCGTGGTCTTACCGGAGCCCTGCAGACCCACAAGCATGATGACATTGGGGATGCGGTTACTAAAGACGAGCTTGCTCTCGGTTGAGCCAAGCATCTCGGTGAGCTCGTCGAGCACGATCTTGACGACGTTTTGCGCCGGCGACAGCGACTCCATGACCTCGGCGGTCATGCAGCGCTCCTTGGTCTTGGCGACGAACTCCTTGACGACCTTGAAGTTGACGTCGGCCTCGAGCAGCGCCATGCGAATGTCGCGCATGGCCGAGGTGATATCGGCCTCGGTCAGTTTGCCCTTGCCACGCAGGCGGTCAAATGTGTCGTTGAGGCGATCGCTCAGAGAATCAAACACTAGTCACTCCTTAATTGGACTCGCCCACCAGGGCGCGGCAGAAATCTTTGGCGTTAAACTCCTGCAGGTCATCGACCTGCTCGCCCACGCCGATGCGCAGGATCGGGAGCTTGAGCTTCTCGGCCACGGCCATGGCAATACCGCCCTTAGCCGTGCCGTCCAGCTTAGTCATGATAATACCGTCCAGGCCCAGCGCCTCGTTAAACTCGAGCGCCTGGTTCAGACCGTTCTGACCAGTGGCCGCATCGATCACAAGCACGACCGAGACCGGCATGGGGCCGGCGGCCATATTGGCGGCGCGCTTACGGGTCACATTGACCACCTTGGCGAGCTCGCGCATGAGCTCGGGACTCGTGTGCAGACGGCCGGCGGTGTCGATAAGCACCAGGTCGCTGCCGCGCTTATCGGCCTCGTCGAGCACGTCATAGCAAACGCTTGCCGGGTCGGAGCCGCGGTCGCGCTTGATGACGGGGACGCCGGCGCGCTGGCCCCACACATCGAGCTGCTCGATGGCGGCGGCGCGGAAGGTGTCGGCCGAACCGATCACCACGTTCTTGCCGCGGGCGGCCATGGCGCTCGCAATCTTGCCGACCGTGGTGGTCTTGCCGGCGCCGTTGATGCCGACAAACAGCACGCAGCTCGGCGTGTCGGCGAACGGATCGCGCACAGCGGGCACAAAATGCTGCTCGAGCTGCTCGGCCAGGGCACGACGGAGTTGCGGGGCGGTCTTGAGGTTCTTCTTGGCCGCGGCATCGCGCAGGTCATCGGAGACCTGGATGGCGACCTCGGCACCCATGTCACCCATGACGAGAGTGTCCTCTAGGTCCTCCCAAAAATCCTCGTCGACCTCGCCGCCAAAATAAAAGACCTCGTTGAGGGCCTCGCGGCTGCGTTCAAGTCCGCGCGAGAGAGCATCGAAGAATCCCATTATGCATTCACGACCTTTCCGGTTTCGCGATCGAGTTTTTGCGAGACGACGCGGCTGACGCCGTCGGCTTGCATCGAGACGCCGTAGAGGACGTCAGCGTCCTCCATAGTACGGCGCTGATGCGAGATAACCAAGAGCTGCGTATCGGAACGCAAAACATCGAGCGCGCCGATGAGCTTGGACAGGTTGGCGTCATCGAGTGCCGCCTCGACCTCGTCCAGCACATAGAACGGCACCGTACGCGTGCGATACACGGCAAAGAGCAGGGCGAGCGCCGTCAGGCTCTTCTCGCCGCCCGACATGAGCATCATCTTGCTGATGCGCTTGCCGCGCGGCTGCGCCACGACCTCGATGCCCGTCTCGGCCGGATGCTCGGTGTCGGTCATCTCCAGATGTGCCTGGCCGCCCGGGAACAGCATGGCGAAGATCTCGCGGAAGTTCGCATCGACCTTCTCAAAGGTCACCAGGAAGGCTTTACGCATCTTGCGGTCGATGGCCACCGTGATCTTGGTGAGCGCCTTGCGTGCGCTCTCCAGATCGGCCAGCTGCTCCTCGATGTAATCGGCGCGGCGCTTGAGCTGCTCGTACTCCTCCATGGCAACCTGGTTCACAGGGCCCAGGTTGTTGATCTGGCGCACGAGCTGGTTGAGCTCGCGCTCAGCGGCGTCACGGTCGGTGGGCGCAGGAAGCATGAGCGCTTCCTCGAGCACCGTGGTGCCATCGGCGGTAATGGCCTTGATGGCCGCCTCTACCTGCACCTCGAGCTTGCCGCGTGCGACCTTGAACTCGTTTTGCGTCGCGGTGACGGCATCGACCCGCTCCTTGGCGCGGGAGACCTCGGCCTTGGCGTCCTCGATGGTCTTCTTGAGCGAGGCTGAGTCCGCCTCCTCGAGTGAAGCTTGGTCACGCAAGCGCGCGGCCCAATCCGACGCGCGCTCCAGCAGGGCCGAATAGCGCTCGTGCATGGGATCGACGCGCAGGCGCAGCAACTCGAGTGAGCGCGAAGCCTGGCGTGTTCCGCGGATACGGCGGTCGATGCCCTCCAGGCGATGCTCCAGGTCGGGCACGCGGCCCTTCAGCGAACGCAGACGCTCGCTCGTCTGAGCCAGGCGGACCTTGGCATCGGCGAGCTTGCCGGCTGCCTCGGAATCGTCACGGCGCACGCGATCGAGCTCGTCGTTGGCTTCGGCAATCTGGAGACCCAGGTCGCTTGCCTGCGCGCGGGCCTCGTCACGCGAACGGGTGAGCTCGTCAACGCGCGGGCGCGCAGCGCGAACGGCCTCGGCGGCCTGCTCGCGGCGCTTGGAGATGCGCACGCGCTCGACCTCGGCGTTGTTGGCGCTTTGCTCCAAGCGGCCGATCTCGGAAAGCAGCGAGCGGCGCTCTCCCTCAAGACGGGCGATCTCGCCGGCGGCATCGCCCTCGGCGGCACGCGCCTCCTCGACGGCCGCATTGGCCTCGACAACCTGGTCCGACACGTGCTCAAACACGGCAGCCAGATCGGGCTCCAGACCCTCCAGCTCACGGATACGACGCTTGCGCTCCAAGGCGCCCGAAGCCTCGCCAGCATCGAGACCCACACGCACCAAGCCTCCACAGCTCACGCGGGCGCCATCGGGCGTCACGTAGGTCACACCGTCAACGACTGGTGCCGCCAGTGCGGCAGCCAAGTCATCGACCACGTAATAGCCACTGAGCAGGGCCTCGACAACCGGGCCATACCCGGAACGCACGGACAGACGGTCGACCAAACGAGAACCGGCAGCGCCCTTGGCAGCAGCAGAGCCGCTCACGCCGCGGCCCACCAGCAGCGCCTCGCCCGAGGTCATCTTTTGGTCCAGAGCCGCACGACCGGCGCGCTCAAGCGTAGCGGCGTCATCAAACAGCAAGGCATCGATATCGCCAGCAAGCAGCTGCTCGACCAGGCCCTCGAGCTCACGAGGAGCCTCGAGCACGTCGCCTAGACGACCCGAGACATCATCGCCCATCGCGCCCATCAGACGGCTCACCAGCGGCGAGCTGTCGGCCATGCGGGCATCGAGCTTCTTTTGGCTGGCAAGCTCCGAGCGCACCTCGGAAAGTTTGTTGCGCGCCTCACTCTCACGATTACGCAAGTCCTTCAACGCCGCACGGGCGACCTCGGTGGCCTCGCGAGCATCAATCTGGGCCTGGCGGGCCTGATCGAGCGCACCGTCAAGCTCCTCAGCGCGGTCGCGACGGCTCTCGAGCGAGGCCGTGACCTCCTCGAGCTGCTCGTCGATCTGCTCCAGGCGCGAGGCGTACATGTTGTCCTCGACCTCGGCGTTGCTCAGCGAGTCCTTCACCTTGGCGAGCTCGAGCGCGGCATTATCGGCCACACGCTGCACATCGCGCTGCTCGCGCGTGAGCTGCGAAATCTGATTGTCGAGCGCCACGCGACGCTCGTGGAGCTGGGCGGCGGCAGGACCGGCGGCGTCAACGTCGTCCTGGGCCTGCATGTGCGCACCGGTAACTTCCTCAAGCTGGGCACGCGCATCCTCGAGCTCCTCAACCACGCGACGACGCTGATGCTCGGAGCTCGAGATCTGGCCGCGCATGTCGGACAGGCGCGACACCATGTTGTGGCCCTTTTCCTCAAGCAGGCGCATATCGGAGTTGATGCGGCCGACCACGTCTTGCATATGACGGCGCTGCTCGCCCAGATCACCCACAAACAGGCCCTTTTCCTCGAGCATGACCTGGAGCTTCTCGAGCTCGCGCTCCTTTTCGCCCAAGCGGTATTGCGCAAGCTCAAGCTCGGCAGCGCCCTCCTTGGAGCGGCTCTCCAGGTCGTTCCACTGCGACTGCAGCGAACGAAGCTCGTCGACGGCCAGCATCTGCGTAAGCTCGTTCGCACGCGAGGACAGCTCTTTGTACTTGCGCGCGCGATCGACCTGACGCTCCAGCGGCCGCAGCTGGCGGGCGATCTCCTTATTGATGTCGCGGGCACGGGTCAGGTGCTCGTCCATCGATTTAATCTTTTTGAGCGCACGCTCCTTGCGGCGCTTGTGCTTGGAGATGCCGGCAGCCTCCTCAATAAGGGCGCGGCGCTCCTCGGGGCGGCTCTGCAAAATGGCGTCGAGCTTGCCCTGGCTGATGATGGAATGCGTATCCTTGCCCAGGCCCGAATCGTGCAGGATGTCCTGAATGTCCATCAGGCGGCACGGGCTCGAGTTGATGAGGTACTCGCTTTCGCCCGAGCGGTACATGCGACGGGTAATGGCGACCTCGTCAAAGTCGACGGGCAGCATATGGTCCGAGTTATCGAGCACCAGCGTGACCTCGGCGACACCCACCGGCTTGCGCGCCGACGAGCCCGAGAAGATGACGTCCTCCATGGCCTGGCCGCGCAGCTGCTTGGCACTCTGCTCGCCCAGGACCCAAAGAATCGAGTCGGAGATGTTCGATTTTCCCGAGCCGTTGGGACCGACGATGACGGTCAGGCCCGGCTCAAATGACATATGGGCGCGGTCGGCAAACGACTTGAACCCTTTGAGCGTGAGGGACTTGAGATACACGGTTCCTCGCTTAAACAGGCTTCTTGTTAAGAATCACGCCGTTGGTGGTGTAGCCCATGCGGTCGAGCGCCTCGAGTGCAGCGGCCCCCTCGGCCTCCTTCTTAGAGGAACCGGTGCCGCGGCCCTGGCGAATACCGTCGATGAGCACCACAGCGGTAAAGGTGGGCGCATGTGCGGGGCCCTCGGAGCCGACCAGCTTATACGCGGGAGGCTCGTGGCCGTCTGCCTGCACGCACTCCTGCAAGAACGACTTGGGGTTCGCGGGGTGCTCGGCACGCTCGGTGGCCAGGTGCGGCTTAAGCGTACGGTGGATAAACTCCGCCGCCGCATCCCAACCGGCATCCAGATACAACGCGCCCACGAGCGACTCGTAAACGTTCTCGAGCGCCGAGTGCAGGCCGCGCGCGCCGGTACCGGTCTCGGAGGCGCCAAAGATGATGATGTCGTCGATACCCAGCTCGTGCGACACCTCGGACAGCGTGGCGCCCGAGACAAGGGACACCTTCAGGCGTGTGAGCTTGCCCTCGTCAAACTCGGGATAGGACTCAAAGAGCGAACGGGCCACCACGGCGCCCAAAATGGAATCGCCCAAAAATTCAAGGCGCTCATAGCTGGCAGAGACCGGCAGACCCTCGACGGCCGAGGGATGCGTGAGCGCCGCGCGCAGCAGCACCTTGTTATTGAACTCATGGCCCAGGATCTCCTGGGCGCGCGTGAGTCGTTCAGACAAAGCCAAGACTTAGGCCTCCTTGGCGTTTTCGATCGCGTCGACGGCGTCGGCGACAGAGTTGAGCGACAGCAGGGTCTCGTCATCGATTTCGAGGTCGAACTCGTCCTCGATGGCCGTCACCAGCTGCAGACGCTCGAGCGAATCGGCATCGAGATCGTCAAAAGTGGTCTCGTCGCTAATGTCGGCGACATCGACGCCCAGCACGTCAGCGGCAATTTCGGCGATCTTATCGAAGATTTCGGAGCGGTCCATAGCGCTTCCTCTCGTATGTCATGGAACACAACACAACACGGCAATCGGAGCCGCGTTGCAATACGGCTCCGATTCTACCCCACACGGTACAGGTTGAGCCACGTAACGGGGCTCTTACAAAACGATACCGTCCATGGAATTGGCAACGTCCTGGACAAGCCCGGCACGTACGGCCTGGGCCGCGGCAAGCGTACCGTTCTTGACGGCCTCGACTGACGTAGCACCGTGGCCGATCAACACGACACCGCGCAGGCCCAGCAGGATCGCACCACCCTTGGCGTCGCCCGAAAGTTTGGCTTTGATCTCGCGCATCTGCTTTTTGATGAGCAGTGCGGCGATCTTGGTGCCGAGCGAGGCCATAAAGGCACCCTTGAGCTCCTGCAGCAAAAACTTGGCAGCGCCCTCGGTGGCCTTGAGCGCGATGTTGCCCGACATGCCGTCGGCGACCACGACGTCAAAATTGCCCGACGTAAGGTCGGTGCCCTCACAGTTGCCCACAAAGCCGGGAACCGCGGTCTTCATGGCCGGGAAGCACGACTTGGTAAAGTTGGAGCCCTTCTCGTCCTCGGTGCCGTTGGCAAGCAGGCCCACGCGGGGATGCTCAATGCCCAAAACCACCCGAGCATAGGCAGAGCCCATCTGGGCGAAGCGCACCATATCGTCCACCGTGACATCGGGATTGGCGCCCATATCGCACAGCACCGTCAGGCCACCGGCACGATTGGGCAGTGCGTTGGTCAAGCACGGACGGACCGGCTGCTTCTTGCCCTCTGCCAAATACCTAAACGGCGTGACGTAGGCCGTGGCGGCAGCGGTCATGGCGCCGGTGGAGCCGGCAGAGAAAAACGCGTCCGCATTGCCCTTCTTAATGGCACGGCATGCAAGCACGATCGAGGACTTGCGCTTGGTCATCACGGCGCGGATGGGATCGTCCTCCATGCTGATGACATCGGGGGCCTCCAGAGCCTCCACGCGGGCATGCGCTGCGGCAAAGGGGTTGACGATTTCGGCGGGACCGACGGCCAAAATCTCGATCTCGGAATCTGCCTCGAGCGCAGCCTCGATACCGTCGAGGACAACCTGGGGCTTCTCGTCTCCGCCCACAACGTCTACACAAACGCGAACGTTACTCATTTCATATGCTCCTTATACAAAAATGGCCGACTCATTGAGCCGGCCATTGTGGTTCCAGTTGGAACGGCATCGTATCCAGAGTATACAGTTACTCGGTAACGATAACCTCGCGGTCCTTGTAGAAACCGCAGCTGGGGCACACGTGGTGCGGGAGCTTAACAGCGCCGCAACGGGGGCACGTGGACTGAGCCGCAGCCGAGATCTTCATGTTGGCGGAACGACGGGTATGGGTGCGAATACGACCCTGCTTTTGTTTAGGTACGGGCATAGTGACCTTCCTTATGAACTATCCAGTGTGGCGATTACGCGCAAGTAGCGATACTACCACAGTTTTACTCGTCAAGCTTGAGATTCTTCAATGCTGCAAATGGATTTTCCGTGGCAGCGGCCCATTCGGCCTCCGCCTTGGCGGCGCAATCGCATTGCTCGACGTTGAGATTGATGCCGCAGGTGGGGCAAAGGCCGCGGCAATCGGGCTTGCACAGGACAACGAACGGCGTGTCCATGACGACCGCGTCGTTGATGGGCTCGCCCAGATCGACAATGCGATCCTCGCCCAGCAACTCGTAGCCGTCTTCGTAGGCCTCGGGGTCCTCGGGCTCGTTAAAGAGGTAGAACTCCTCGATCTCGCCTGCGATATCAAACGATGCGGGCTCCAGACAGCGATCGCACTCGCCGGTGGCGTGAGCGCGGACCATGCCCGAAAGCAGAACACCGGTACCGGCGTTGGTAAAGACCACGTCGTAGGAAATGCCGTCCTGCAGCTGGTACTCCTTCTCGCCCACCGTGTAGGTGGCGACATCGACCTTGCCGGTCAGCGGATATGAGTCTCCGGGAAACTCGAGCTGCTCGGAAAGATCGACGATCACGCTCGGGAACTCAGCCATTACCATTGACCATTCTGCTGGGCGGCACCCTCATTGAGCTGCTGACGGCAACGGGTGACGGTGCCGGTCAGGCTCTTAAGGTTCTCCTCGAGGTGCGTAAAGACCTGCTCGGCGTAATCCTCGGCGGCATAACGCGTCTCGCGCTCGTACTGCTGGGCACGGTCGCGGATGTCGTCGGCCTGCTGCTGGGCTAAGCGGACGATCTCCTGCTCACCGGCAATGGTGAGCGCCTGCTGCTGAGCATCGGCAATGATGGAATCGGCCTGAGCGGCGGCGGAGGCCATAAGCTCCTCGCGCTCTTTGAGGATACGGCGGGACTTCTGCCACTCCTCGGGATAGCTCATGCGGATCTCATCGAGGATGTTAAAGAAGACGTCGGCGTCGATAACCTTCATCTGGGCGTTCTTGCCGAACGGCGTCTTAGCCTCTTCGATGAGCCCCTCGAGCTCGTCGACAAGACTCACGATCCTGTCGCCAGGAAAATTCTCGCCCGGCATCCGGTCTCCTTTCATAGGTAACATATCATCGTGTTAGTTTACCACATGCCACCAGGCAATAAAAAACGTCACGAAAAGCGATGTTTGAGCGCTTCGACCACGTTGGGCGGCACAAACGTCGACACGTCGCTGCCAAGCGACGCGATCTGGCGCACCACCGAACTCGAGATATAGCCGTACTGCGGAGCACTCATGACAAAGATGGACTCCAGCTCGCTATCCAGGCGATAGTTGAGGTCGGCCTGCTGCAACTCGTACTCAAAGTCGGTCATGGCCCGCAGGCCCTTAACGCCGGCACCTGCCCCCTGTTCACGTGCATAGTCGACCAGCAGACCGGTGAAAGGCAGTACCTCGATGCCGTCCAAATCGCCGAGGGCCTCGCGGGCCAGCGCCACGCGCTCGTCGAGCATAAAGGTGGTGCCCACGCCGTTTTTACCCTGTGATTCGGCCACGGCGACAATCACGCTGGGAAAGATGCGGCGGGCTCGGCGAATCACGTCAATGTGGCCAAAGGTGATGGGATCGAAGGTGCCCGGGACGATTACGCGGTTGATGGTGTCATTCATGGGTGTCCTCCGAAGGCACATCCTCGTCATTTTCGTTCTCGTCAGCATGGTCGTTCTCGTCCTCGGCCACCCAGCGCAGCAAGTCAACCGAGGTAATGCCGTAGCGCTTCTCTCGCACGGTCTTAAAACAAGCCGGATGAGCACCTGCATCGGCTGCGGCATGTTCAAAAAGGGCAAAGGCCCCGGGCGCCAGCAGTCCCTGCTGGGAAAGATTTTGCAGCAGCTCCTCGACCGGCTCGGCGCCAAAGGCATAGGGCGGGTCGAGCAAGATCAGGTCAAAGGGACCACCCGGCACACGGCCGCGCGAGGCGCTCGCCAGCACATCGCCGGTAACGACACGCCAACGCGAGCGGTCGCGGCACAGCGACTCGATATTCTTGGTGATCAGACGGGCGGCATTGCGATCGATCTCGAACGTGGTGAGCGAGCGGGCGCCACGCGAGAGCATCTCGATTCCCAGGGCGCCGGAGCCGCCAAAGGCGTCCAGCACGCGGACCTCGTCCAGATCGAAGTCGAACGCCGACATGACCATGGACGCGCATGCCTCGCGCACGCGATCGGTCGTGGGACGGGTGACATCGCGCCCACGCGGCTCTTCGATCTTGCGGCCGCGCCATTCACCGCCGATGATTCTCATCCTCCGCTGACCTCCTTAAAGATATGTCGATAACGCATGGCGACCGCGTCGCGCAAGGGGCGCGTCGCCACGGAGTCAAGTTTGCAAGCATACCGCAAGAGCTCGACCGCGTCCAAATGGGCCCATTCGATAAGATCCTCGTCGGCGTCCAGATCCACAAAGCGCAGGGTCACGCCTCCGTGCTGGCGGTAGCCCAGGATCTCGCCCTCGTGGCGCAGGCGCAGGTCCATCTGGGCGAGCGCAAAGCCGTCAGAGGTCTTTTCGAGCGACTGGAGACGGTCTTGTGCCACCGACGCGCCACCGTTGCCCTTGGAGTGCGTCATGACCAGGCAAGTGCCCGACACGCCGCCGCGGCCCACGCGACCGCGCAGCTGGTGCAGGGCCGCCAAGCCAAAGCGCTCACCGTTCTCGATGACCATGACGGTGGCGTTGGGCACGTCGACGCCTACCTCGACCACCGTGGTCGAGACGAGCACGTCGATCTCGCCGTGCTTGAAGGCATCGATCACGCGGTCCTTCTCCCCCGCCGGCATGCGGCCGTGAAGGCGCTCAATGGTAAGTCCCGGCAGGGCCAGACGCAGTCGTTCGAGCTCGGTTGCCGTATCGTGCAGCGGTACAGGCACGGTCACGCGGCCCTCGTCGTCGCGGGCGATACCGGGTACGTCTTCCAGCTCATCGGCCGAGTCACTCGGCTCCACAAGCGGGCAGATCACGTAAGCCTGCTGGCCCTTTTCATACGCCTCGCGGATGGCACCGTAGGCCAAATCGCGGCTCGACTCGGTGAGCACGCGCGTCGTAACGCCCGCCCCCGGAACAGGTCGATGGCGGATGATGGTCGTGTCCAGGTCGCCGTAGACCGAGAGCGCCAACGTGCGCGGGATCGGCGTGGCCGTCATAACGAGCAGGTCGGCACCCGGCCCCTTGGCACGCAGGGCATTGCGCTGGCCCACACCGAAGCGGTGCTGCTCGTCGATGACGACAAGCGACAGATGCTTAAACGCCACGTTGTCCGAAAGGACCGCGTGGGTTCCAAAGAGGACGTCGAGCTCGCCCGATTCCAGCTGCGCATGGATCTGCTCGCGCTCGGCCGCCGGCGTGGCACCCGTCAGGAGCGCCCAGGACATGCCAGCCTGGGAGAGCAAGGGGCCGGTCTTATCGGCATATTGGCGCGCCAGCACGCCCGTAGGCGCCATAACGCAGGACTGAGTGCCCGAATCGGCCGCGACAGCCAGCGCGCAGGCGGCGACGGCCGTCTTGCCGGTACCGACGTCGCCCAGTAGCAGGCGGTTCATCACGCGCCCGCCATCGCACATATCGTGCAGGATGTCTTGGAACGCGGCCTCTTGCTCGTCGCTCAGCGAAAACGGGAGGGCCTGCTTAAGCGCGGCCAGATGCTCGCCCGCGGTGTGGGCGTAGGGAACGACCTCGACCATGCCACCGTCGTTGCGCAGACGCAGCGCCAGCTGAAGGTAGAGGCACTCCTCGTAGGCAAGCCGTGCGCGCGCGATATCGCGCTCGGCCATGCTCGATGGAAAGTGAATTGAGCGCAGCGCGCGGGCATTGCTCATCAGGCGGCGCTTGGCGCGCAAGCGTGCGGGAATCGGGTCGAAGGGATTGCCGACGACCTCGAGCGCGCCGCTAACGATGCGGCGCATCCACGCCTGGCTCACGCCATCGCTCACGTAATGGACCGGCAGGATAGTGCCCGCGGCACGCCCACCCTCGAGCTTTTCGAAATGCGGAGAGGCCATCTGCTTAAAGCCGTAGGCAAACTCGACCTTACCCATCACGGCCAGGCGGTCTCCCTGCTTAAACTGCTGGGCAATCCATGGCTGACGGAAAAAGGCGACTTGCAGCACCCCCGTCTCGTCCACCAGCGAGACCTCGGTCACCTGCATACGCGGGCGAGGCTGCTTTTGGACGATACGATCGACCGTGGCGACAATCGTGCAAACGGTACCGATGGGAGCCATCTCGATGGACCAGGAGCGCGTAAAGTCGAGATATCGATGAGGGATATGGAGAAGGAGGTCCCCCACCGTCCGAATTCCCAGACGGCGAAGGGCCTCCTCACGTTTACCCGAAACAAATTTGAGTCGCGCGATATCCTCGTCGAGCGCATTGCTCTGCGCAAAGCGCTCCGAGACGCGCGGCACGGAGCACAGCTCGGACATGGCCAGATGCCTACTCGATCGAGAAGATCACGGGATAGAGCGGCTGCTCGCCACGATGGGCATCAATCTCCAGGTCGGGCTGAGCCTCCTCAATGGCGTCGACGATCTCCTGGAAGGCCTCATCGGACAGCTCCTCGCCGGCCAGAATCGTCAGTGCGTCGCCCTCCTCTTCCTCCTGCATGCGGTTGATGCAGTCGAGCGTGACCTGTTTCACATCGGAGCCGACCACGTCGATGGAGCCGGCGATGATACCCATGACGTCACCGGAGTGAATCGGAGAGCCGTCAGAGGCGCTGGAATCGCGCACGGCACGGGTGACCTCGCCATCGCGAACCTCGCTGATGGCGTCGACCATGGCGGCAACGGCGTCCTCGAGCTCGGAATCGGGCAGGACCGCGAACAGCGCGGAGAACGCCTGCGGGACGGTCTTGGTGGGAACGACGGCGACCTTCTTGTCGGTGCAGGCAGAAGCTGCGGCCTCGGCAGCCATGCGAATGTTGCCGTTATTGGGCAGGATGATGACCGAGGTCGCGTTGACCTGGTCCACCGCGCCCAGCAGGTCGGCGGTCGAGGGGTTCATGGTCTGGCCACCCGAGACGATCACGTCAACGCCGAGGGACTTGAGGATGTCGGCCTCGCCCGAACCGGCGGCAACGGCGACAAAGCCCAGCGCCTTGGCGGGCTCGGCGGCCTTTTCCTGGTCCTCGTGAATCTTGGCAGTACGGTCGTGAGCCTCCATCTCCATGTTGTGGATAAAGACCTCGTAGATCTGACCGAGCTGCAGCATGTGCTCGAGCACCAGGTTGGGGGTGTTGGAGTGCACGTGGATCTTGTAGTCGGGGTAGGCACCCACGAGCAGCTCGCAGTCGCCCATGGAGCCCAGGAACTTAAGGCACTCGTCCTCGTCAAACGGGGCATCGGCCTTAAAGAGGAACTCGTTGCAGTAGCGGAACTCCGAGCCCTCCCAGTCGTCGTTGGCCTCGATCTCAACGCGACCGAGGGCCGCGTCGCGGGCAGAGCCAGCGGAATCAAACGTGGCGGAGAAATCCTCGACAACGGTGCTGCGGCCAAGCGCGGCGGCAACAAAGTTCTCAAGGAAGATGGCAAAGCCAAAGGCACCGGAGTCGACCACGCCGTTCTCCTTCAGAACGGGCAGCAGGTCGGGCGTGCGGGCGACGGACTGATAGGCCTCGACGACGATGGCATCGAGCGCGTCCTCGGCCGAGAACTTCTTCTTTTCGCACACGTCGGCCTTGGTCGAAACATCTCGCAGGACCGTGAGAATCGTGCCCTCGATGGGCTTGCGGACGGCCTGGAAGGCGACCTTGACGGCGCGGCGGAAAGCGAAGGCGATGTTGGCGGACGTGATGGGCTCATCGGCGGAGACGAGACCCTCGGCCACGCCGCGCAGAATCTGCGAGGTGATGACGCCGGAGTTGCCGCGGGCACCCATCAGGGAGCCGTGGGTGATGGCGCCGGCGATGGCCTCCATATCGGCATCGGCGGGAAGGGCGGAAAGCTCCTTGGTCACCGAGGCGAGCGTGAGCGACATGTTGGTGCCGGTGTCGCCGTCGGGTACGGGGAAGACGTTGAGCTTGTTGATCTCCTCGGCCTTGTCGGAAACGGCAGCCGCAGCGATCGGAAAACAGGTGCGAATGGTCTTTGCAATCATGGGTATTTGAATCTCCGTTTTCGGATGCTAGTTCAGACGGCTCTTGAGCGCGTCTATGTGGATGCCGATCTTAAGGCTGGCGGGATCGATCTGGGCGATCTCCTGCAGGGTAAAGGCAACGGAGCTCGAAAGATTGTGGCAGACGGACTTCATGTTGACGCCGTTCTCGAGCACGACGTGAAGATCGACCGTAAGGCCGTTCTCGTCGGCGGAGACAAGCACGCCCTTACGGAGGCGTTGACCGGCAAGCAGGCGCACGCTCTCGGCGCCCTGGAGCTGTTCGGCCATACCGACGACGCCATAGCACGTCATCGCGGCATAACCGGCAATATCGGCAATAACGTCGTTCGAGACGCTCAGGCTGCCGTTAATGGTCTCAGACACAAGAATCTCCTTATCTGGTGCTCGCGGCACCATCTCGTGGGAGCAATCAT
The DNA here is from genome assembly GCA_900541245.1 of uncultured Collinsella sp. Taxonomy (GTDB): domain Bacteria; phylum Actinomycetota; class Coriobacteriia; order Coriobacteriales; family Coriobacteriaceae; genus Collinsella. The sequence goes on along the minus strand of UQIS01000010.1, from coordinate 28,912 downwards.
TGCAATATTCTACAACGACCGCGCCATGTTGAGGTGGTGGGTCGCGGGATTACATCCTCGACACGAAATGTTGATATGGCAACGTTCGCGCCAGGCGATCGCGGCATGAAAAAACCCGCCGCACAAGCGACGGGTATTACAACCTGGCTCCCCGGGTAGGACTCGAACCTACAACAGCGCGGTTAACAGCCGCGTGCTCTACCATTGAGCTACCGAGGAATAGGTGCGTGCTCTCAAGCAACGAAGTTTATTATACGGACGAATCAGCTTAGGGCAAGAACTTTTTTGAGAATTTTTCCGACCTAGTCATTGGGGACGTCCCCAATGACTACATGAAAGCGCCCCCAAGCGGATGTGCTTGAGGGCGCTTCTTGCTTGCGAGGTTAAGACTCGATGTAGTCTTTGAGCTTGCTGCTGCGGCTGGGATGACGGAGCTTGGCCAGGGTCTTGGACTCGATCTGGCGGATGCGCTCGCGCGTGACGCCAAACTCGCGGCCGACTTCCTCGAGCGTACGGGGATGTCCGTCGACAAGGCCAAAGCGCAGCTCGATAACCTTGCGCTCACGATCGGCAAGCGAGTCGAGCACCTGGGTGAGCTGCTCCTGCAGCATGGAGAAGCTGGCGGCATCGGGCGGAACGATAGCCTGGGAGTCCTCGATAAAGTCGCCCAGCTGAGAATCCTCTTCCTCGCCGATAGGGGTCTCGAGCGACACGGGCTCCTGCGAAATCTTCTGGATCTCGCGGACGCGGTCGGCACTCATGTCCATCTCGGCACCGATCTCCTCGGGGGTCGGGTCGCGACCCAGGTCCTGGAGAAGCTGGCGCTGTACGCGGACGAGCTTGTTGATGGTCTCGACCATGTGCACGGGAATACGGATGGTACGGGCCTGATCGGCGATAGCGCGCGTGATGGCCTGACGGATCCACCACGTGGCGTACGTGGAGAACTTAAAGCCCTTCTGGTAGTCGAACTTCTCGACGGCGCGGATCAGACCGAGGTTGCCCTCCTGGATCAGGTCCAGGAACAGCATGCCACGACCGACGTAGCGCTTGGCGATGGAGACGACCAGACGCAGGTTGGCGCTGATGAGCGCCTGCTTGGCCTCGAGACCCACGTTCTCGATACGGGTCAGACGACGCATCTCGGCGCGGGTGAGCTCGATCTCGCCCGCCTCGGCGGCCTCGAGCTTCTCGGTGGCATCGAGACCGGCCTCGATCTTCATGGCCAGATCGACCTCTTCGGAGGCGGTCAGCAGGTCGACCTTGCCGATCTCCTTAAGGTACATACGAACCGGGTCGCCGGTCAGCATTACCGTGGAGGCATCGATACCGCGCACGCGCGAGCGCGAACGGGACGTGCGCACGGTGCGCTTCTTCTTGTTCTTGGAAGAACCCATCTCGGCGTCGGCCTGACGGGCCATCTTAAGCTCGTGATCGTCGAGCGAGCCGGAATCGTGTTCGTCGTCATCGAAATCGTCGGTATTGCTATCGTTATCGTCATCGTCGACGTCCATGGGGGCGTCGTCGTTTCCGCTCGCGGAGATAATCTGGATGCCGCTGTTGCGCAGCGCGGAATACACCGCGTTGAGCTGCTCGTCAGACACATCGATATCCTTCAGGGCGACCTGAATCTCGTCCTCGGTTACCGAAGTCCTGTTTGAGCCGTTGCCCATGAGCTTTGCAACGTAGGATTCCAGCCCAGTACCCGTGCTCTCACTCTTTTTTGGCACAGATTCTCCCTTCATAGTCCACAGGACTCATTACTTTAGCACACACATTGACGTCTATACCCAAAAATCAGACTGGATATAGGCGCAAATACGCTGGTTGACCACAACATCTAGGCCTGATCGGCGCCCGCTGTCTCCAAACCGATCAAACGGAACGGGTCAGCCACGCCGCCGATCGACTTTTGGAGCTCGCGCTGGCGCTGAGAATCTTGCATCGCCTGCATCGTCAGCACACGGCGCGCCTCATCGTCGAGTGACCGGTCCTGACGAAGCTTTGCCTGCGCGGCGCGCATGCGGCGCTTGATGGTGTAGAGCGCGAGGGTATCGAGCATAAACACGATGTTCGTCTCGGTGGGGTGCTTGCTCGTCGCCGAGATGCGCCCGGCACTCACAAGCGTTGCCGCCTCGGGACACACCGAGCGTGCCGCATCCATGCAGGCTGCAGGATCGGTTCCCGGCGGCGTTGCCAGAACGGCCCATGCGATGGACTCGTGACGTGGGTCAACCCACTCGATGGAGCAGATGCGGTCGGCATACGTGCGGAACAGGTCGGGGTAGCTCGTGAGCATAGTCAGCAGCTCGCGCTCCCCTGCCAAGGACTTGCGCTCTAGATCGGTCAAAACCATCGGCGCCGCCGCAGCCGGTGCGTTCGAACCATCAGGCACAGGCACAGCGCCCATACCATCAGGCACATCGATCGGCGGCAGATCATCGACGACCTCTACGGGCGCGGCACCGTAGGCATCGAGCGGGACATAGTCGTACGGCTCTTCCTCGACCGGCGCCGCCACTGCCGGCGTGGCGCCCGATGCCCAAGCACCGCGACCGGCATCGCGAGAACCCGATGCCCGACCGCCCGCATTTCCAGAGCGCTCGGCCTGCGCCCTCTGGCGTTCATAGTTTTGCTCGCGACGGCGCTCAGCCTCTTCGCGCTTGGCGACATCGCGAAACACACGCCCCGAGCTCGCACGCACGGTCTCCAGATCCAAACCCAGCAGATCGGCAATCTGGATAAAGTACGTATCGATCATATAGCTGTCGCGCAGCGGATAGATAAGCGTCAGCGCATCCTCCAGCGCCTTGGCACGACCGCCCGGCGTGGTGATGTCGCTCGACTCCTGCAGCGAACGGTAAACAAAATCCATAAGCGGCTCGGCCGCGTCGATGCGCTCCTGCAGTTCCTGGCCGCCGTGCGCCGTGATGAACTCCATGGGATCGTTGCCGTCGGGCAGCACCACGCAGCGCAGGTCCATCGAATCCTGCTCGATAAACTGAATCGCGCGGCGCGCGGCCTTTTGACCGGCAGCGTCGCCATCGAACATATACACAATGCGCTTGGCAAAGCGAGTGAGCGTCTTGACGTGATGCTCCGTGAGCGCAGTGCCCAGCGTGGCGACAACGTTTTTAATCCCCGCCTCCCAACAGGCGATGCAGTCGGTATAGCCCTCCACCACGATGGCGGTATCCTGCGCGACGATAAACTCCTTGGCCCAATTAAAGCCGTAGAGGTTTCGCTTTTTATGAAATACGCTCGTCTCGGCGGTATTGAGGTACTTAGGCTGACCGTCACCCATAATGCGACCGCCAAAGGCAATGTTATGACCCTGCTCGTCAAAGATGGGGAACATCACGCGGTCGTAGAAGCGGTCGGCAAGCTGCCCGCGCCCGCGGCTCACGGCAACGTTGGCGTCGATCATCTCCTGCGGGGTAAAACCCGCCTGGGACAGGTGCGACACCAGCGCGTTGCGACCTGGTGCAAAGCCCAGGCAGTAGCGGCGGCAGACGTCGCCACCCATGCCGCGGCTGGCAAAGTACTCGCGCGGGCGGCCGTCCTTACCGCGCATGAGCATGGTGTGGTAGAACTGGGCGGTCTCGGCGCACAAATCGTAGATTCGGGCACGCTTAGTACCCCGCTCGCGGCGATCTCCGGTGTCATGCAGCTCAATACCCGCGCGATCGGCCAAATAACGGATTGACTCGGGAAAGCTCAGGTTCTCGCGCTTCATGATATAGGTGAAGACGTCGCCGCCCTCACCGCAACCAAAGCAATGCCACACCTGCGTGGCGGGGATAATGTGGAATGACGGCGTCTTTTCGCCATGGAAGGGGCAGCAACCCCAAAACTCGTGGCCGCGGGGCTTGAGCTCAACCGTTTCCTGCACGATGGCGACTAAGTCGGACGCAGCGCGTACCTGGTCTTTTTCCTCATCGCTAATCACGGATGCTCACCCCCTGCTCACCCAAGTTGTGACGAATGTCCTCGATATTACCCTCGACGGTCGCAATCAACTCATCCAGCGAATCGAACACGCGCGACGGACGCAGCCAGCGCGTAAACGCCAGCGAAACGGAAGCGCCGTACAGGTCGCCCGTATAACCAATTAAGTTAGCCTCAAGATACGCCGAAGCGGCATCGTCGGCATACGTCGGCGGCAGGCCGACGTTCACGGCAGCGGGCCACACGGTGTCATCGACGAGCACCAGACCCTCATACACGCCGTCGGCTGGCACCTGAATACCATCGGGAACTTGCAGGTTTGCCGTGGGAAAGCCCATGCCAGACCCCTCGTGACGGCCGCGAATAACACCGCCGCGCACCATATACGGGCGGCCGAGCAACTCAGCAGCAAGCTCGACATGGCCCTGTCCCAGCTCATGACGGATACGAGTGGCGCAAATGGCCTCACCGCCCTCGCAAAGCAAGTCGTGCCCGTATACGTCACCGCCGCGCTCGGCACCCCAGGCGCGCATCTCGGCAACACCAGATGCACCACCGCGACCCAGCCTAAAGTCGCTGCCAACGCGAATCGATCGAATGTCGACCAGACGCGACACCAGCGAGAGAAAAGCAACATGGTCAAGCGCCGCAACCTCAGGCGTAAAGGGAACGGCCACCACCGCATCGACCCCGGTTTGAGCCAGGGCATGCAGACGGTCGGCCGTCGTCATCAATTTTTGAGCGGGCGAAGGGCTCACCACAACGTCCGGGTCGGGATCGAAGGTAACCACGACCGCCTTACAGCCATGGGCACGGGCATCACGGACAAGCGCTTCGATGAGTTCCTGGTGTCCACGGTGAACGCCGTCGAACACGCCAATAGCGATCGAGGCAGCACCCAGGTGCTCACACTTATCAAACGCATCGGCAGTAACGATGCGAGCCTCGTCCGACTCGCCCGCGAAAAAGACACGCGCGAGCTCGCGAGCGGACAACATCATCGAACACCGCCGATTGCCTGCGGAAACACGTGCTCCATAACAAAGCGGCCACTCTCAATGCGGGCGAGCGCCTTGAGTCCCCCATCGAGAACCAGCGCAAACGGCGCCTTCGAGGCATCGAAATCGGCAAGCGCACGCTCAACGGGAATGCGACGGCCGCAGAGCAGGTCGTCAGCAAGATTGCCCGGCAAGTCAACACGCGTGGCGCCCAGGGCCACAATGGGATCCAGGGCAAAGCCAGCGGCGGACTCGGGAGAAAGCTCCTCCACCGCATGACAGGCGCCAATGGAAACAACACCGGAGGCCGTGCGGCGCAGCGCGGAAATGTGCGCGGCGCGCTCGCAGGCGCGGCCCAGGTCACGAGCGAGCGCACGAATGTAGGTGCCCTTGCTCACCGAGAACGCCACGGTCCACACACACGTATCACCCTCGCCGCCCACGGCGATCAGGTCGGCGGCATAAACCTCGACGGGGCGCGGAGGTAGGTCCACCGCATTGCCCTCGCGAGCAGACTTGTAGGCGCGAACGCCATTGACCGAGATAGCCGAAAACGCCGGCGGCACCTGCATCTGCGGACCCAACATGGCGGCCAAGTGCTCACGGGCATAGGCAGCATCGCGGAGCTCGTTGGCAACAGCCACCGTGCGGACCGCCTCGCCCTCCGCATCATCGGTACTCGTCTCGGCGCCAAACGAAATGTCGGCGACGTAGCTTTTCGTGTCGAGGGTGAGCATGCCCAGCAGACGAGTAGCCTGGCCCACGCCCACCACCATGACACCGGAAGCCATAGGGTCGAGCGTACCGGCATGACCAACGCGACGCTCATGGAGAGCGCGTCGGCACTGCGAGACCACATCGTGGGACGTGCAGCCCACCGGCTTATCGACGGCGAGCAGCATATTCAATTGAGAAGGCGTACGACGAGCCATGTACCATCCAAAAAGTTAAAGCTCGACGGTCACCGAAGCGGGATCCTCCCCAACCAGTTCGGCCAGCATGGGAAGTGCCGCGGTGAGCGTCTCGAGAATCGTTCCGTTGTTGGAGAAACCGGCGGCAGCGGGATGTCCGCCTCCGCCAAAAGCTGCAGCGATCTCGGACACGTTGAGGTCACCCTTGGAGCGCAGGTTGCCGCGCACCTTGGTATCGCCCTCAATACCCTTCAGGAACAGGCAGACTTCCACGCCCATCACCGAGCGCACCACGTCGACCAGGCCGTCGCACTCATCCGAGGTGACGCCACAGGCCTCAAGGTCACTCTGGTACGCGTAGCTATACGCCACGCGCCCGTGGGCCACCGTCTTGATACGGCCCATAACGATGGACTTGAGGTGCAAAAACTCGACGCGCATGCTCTGGTAGACCTCAAGCGCAACGCGCGCCGGATCGGCACCGTGGGCAACCAGGCGCGAGGCTGCATGGAACGCGGCGGCATCGGCGTTTTGGTACTGAAAACGGCCGGTATCGGTAACCAGGCCGCACAGCAGACAGGTCGCGATGTTATCGCGGGCGACAATGCCGCAATTGTCCAAGAAGCGGTCGATGATCATAGCGCAGGCCGCGGCATCAATGCACCTCAAGCTCAGCTCGGCAAACTCCTCGCGCGCAGGATGGTGATCGAAGCACACCACATGCGACGAGCGGCGAAGCACGTCGGCGGAGTTGTTCAGGCGCTCGACAACCGGCACGTCCACCGAGATGAACAGATCCGGGTTGCCAGTGTACGCAGATGCCGGCACCAGGCGATCGGAGCCCTCCATAAAACGGTAAATGCGCGGCACCGGATCATCGTCTGCCAGCAGCAGCGCAATGTCCTTGTTGGGGAAAAACTTCATGAGCGAAAGGCCCAGACCCAATACGGAGCCCAGGGCATCGCCATCGGGAGAAGTATGTCCCGAAATCGCAATGGAGGACGCACCCTCGATGAGCTCGAGGATGCGTCGCTGAATATCTGCAGACTCGCACGAGGCGAGGTCGGCGGAATTAGTCATCTAAAGCTGCCTCCTGGGCGGCATCCGCTATCGGATAGCCGTCCTCGTCCTTTTCGATCGCAAGCGTGGCGGGAGCGTTTTCCAGCGCACGCGTGATGCGCTCGGCCTCATCGGTTGAGCGATCGATGCGAAAATCGAGTTCGGGCGTGACACGCCAATCGAGCGAGCGAGCCAACAGGCTGCGAATACGGCCCTTAGCGCTTGCGAGCGCCTCCATGACCTCGTCGTAGCGGCTCGCATCGCACGACACGTACACACGCGCGAACGAACGGTCCACCGCGACCTCGACCGCAGTCAGAGTGACCAGGTCGAGGCGCGGATCGGAAACCTCAAAGAGCAGGATATAACCAAGCTTCTCGCGAAGCTGCTCGCCCAGACGGCGGGTTGCCTGCGTTTGCTTCATAGCGCTACCCCCTACTCGGTACGGGCAACCTGGTCGATGCGGTAACCCTCGATCTGGTCGCCGGGCTTGATGTCCTGGAAGTTCTCCAGGCCAATGCCGCCCTCGGAACCGCTCTTGAGGCTCTTGGCCTCGTCCTTGTAGTGGCGCATCGAGGCGATATTGCCGTTGAAGACCACGATACCGTCGCGCACCAGACGCACGGAATCGGTCGAGGCGATCTCGCCCTCCTCGACGCGGACACCGGCGGCGATACCGACTTTGGGTACCTTGAAGGTGTCCAGGACGGTCGCGGTACCCGTGGCGACCTCGACCTCGGTGGGCTTGAGCATACCGATACGGGCGGCGTCGAGCTCCTCGAGGCACTTATAGATGACGTCGTAGCAACGGATCTCGACGCCCTCACGCTCGGCGGCGGAACGGGCCTTACCGTCGGGACGGACGCCAAAGCCGATGATGATGGCGTTGGAGGCGTCGGCCAGGACGACGTCGGTCTCGTTGATGGCGCCAACAGCGGAGTGGATCGTATTGATGCGAACCTCGGACTGATCCATCTTGTCGAGCGAGTCCTGAAGGGCCTCGATAGAGCCCTGGACGTCGGCCTTGATGATCAGGTTGAGCTCCTTGACCTCGGCGTCGGCGATGGTCTCGAAGAGGTTCTCGAGCGTGACGTGCTTGACGCGGCTCTGCTCCTCGATACGGGCCTTGAGCGAACGCTCGTCGGCAAGGGCGCGAGCCTCGCGCTCGTCCTCGAACACGCGGAACTCGTCACCGGCGTTGGGCACGGACTGCAGGCCCAGGATCTCGACGGCGTCGGAGGGACCAGCCTCGGTGACGGCGCGGCCCTTGGGGTCGAGCATGGCGCGGACGCGGCCGTAAGTAAGGCCGGCGACCAGCGTATCGCCCACGTGCAGGGTACCGCGGGTCACGAGCACGGTAGCGACCGAGCCGCGGCCCTTGTCGAGCTTGGCCTCGAGGACGTTGCCGGAGGCAAAGGTGTCCGGGTTGGCCTTGAGCTCGAGAACGTCGGCCTGGAGCAGCACGGTCTCCAGAAGGTCGTCGATACCGATCTTCTGCTTGGCCGAGATGTTGACGAACATGTTCTGTCCGCCCCACTCCTCGGGGATGACGCCGTACTCGGTGAGCTCCTGGCGCACGCGGTCGGGGTTGGCGCCCGGCTTATCGATCTTGTTGACGGCGACGACGATGGGAACGCCGGCGGCCTTGGCATGGTTGATCGACTCGACCGTCTGGGGCATGACGCCGTCGTCAGCGGCGACGATCAGGATGACGATGTCGGTCACCTTGGCGCCACGGGCACGCATGGCCGTAAAGGTAGCGTGACCCGGGGTATCGATGAAGGTGATCTTGCGGTCGTTGATCATGACCTGCGAAGCGCCGATGGCCTGCGTAATGCCGCCCGCCTCGCCGGCAGCAACGCCGGTGTGACGGATAGCGTCGAGCAGCGACGTCTTGCCGTGGTCGACGTGGCCCATGACGGTGACGACCGGGGCACGCGGCTTAAGGTCGGCGGGATCGTCGTAGAACGAGAAGGTGTTCTCCTCCTCGGGGGTGATGATCTTGATCTGACGGCCCAGGTCGTCGGCAACGAGCTCGACAAGGTCGTCGGACATGGACTGCGTCATCGTGAGCGGCGTACCAAGCAGGAACAGGCGCTTGATGATGTCGTTGGCCGGAACGTCGAGCGCCTCGGCAAGCTCCTGGACGGTAACGCCCTGGGAGACCTTGATGGCGTCGAGGTCCTCGGGGTTCACGCCCTGAGCCAGCGCCTCCTCTATCTTGCGCTCCTCCTGAGCCTTGGCAGCCTCGCGCTCGCGCTTCTCCTTGCGCTTCTTGCGGCGACCGGTGGACTCGCGAGAGGCCTCCTCGACGGCAGCACGAGCCTCCTCGAGCACCTTCTCGCGGCTGTACTCCTCGGCCTCGCGAGCCATGCGGCTGTAGTGGTCCTCTTCGTTGTTATGACCGCCCTTGCGCTTCTTGCCCTTGCCCTGCTTATCGGGGTTGGGGAAGTCCATGCCGGCAGCGACGTTGTTGCTGGCGTTGGTGCGATGGCTGTGCGGACGGCTCTCTGAGGCGTTGCGCTCGGAGTTGTTGTCGGAAGCGTTGCGATCGTTACGACGGCCACCGCGGCGGTCATTGTTGCCGCCACGACGGTTACCGCGCTCGGCGGCGCGCTCGGCCTTGGCCTTGTCCTCGGCGTCCTTCTTCTCCTTGAGCACGGTCTCCTGAGCGGCGATCTGGTCGAGCAGCGAACGGAAGCGCGAACCGGAGTCGGAAGCGGGAACGGCGCGGCGCTGGGCCTCGCGGGCAGCCTCCTCCTTCTCGCGGGCAAGGCGCTCCTGCTCGGCCTTCTTCTTGGCCTCGGCCTCGGCGCGGGCGGCCTCCTCGGCAGCCTGGGCCGCGGCAAACTGGCGGCGCTCCTCCTCGCGTGCCTTCTCGGCGGCGATGCGCTCGCGCTCGGCCTCGGCGGCGCGAGCGGCCTCCTCGGCGGCAGCTGCCTGCTCCTCGGCCTGCTTGGCGGCCTCGACTTCCTGAGCGCGGGCCTCAATCACCGAGGCGAGCTGCTTGCGGACCATGGCGACATAGGCGTCCTCCAAGGTGGAGGAAGCGGACTTAGCGGGAATCTTCATATCGGCGAGATGACCCATCAGTTCCTTGGAGGTCATGCCGAACTCTTTGGCCAGGGTGGACACACGGACTTTTGCCATATGACTTCACCTACCCTTTCTGGCACCTTGGGTGCCTAGAGACTGAACGAGCATGGGAGACGCGCCGGGACCCGCCCGGCGCGACCGCGCGCTAGATCAGGTCCTCCGCATCATCGAAGGCATCGGTGTCGTGGACACCGCAGAAACGGGAGCCGGGACGAGCCTGGTTGCGGCACTGGATGCCGTCCTCGGACACGTACTCGCAGCGGCGGACGTCCTCGTCCTCCTCGTCACCGATCAGGTCGGCGGCGGGCTCCTCGTGAACGGGAACGTTCTTGAGGATGTCGGCGGCAAGCGTCTCGGACTTGATGTCGATGTGCCAACCGGTCAGGCGCGCAGCGAGGCGGGCGTTCTGGCCCTCCTTGCCAATGGCGAGGGACAGCTGGTCGTCGGGCACGATGACGCCGGCGTAGGCCTTCTCCTCGTCGATGAGGACGCGGGTGACCTTGGCGGGCGAAAGGGCGTTGGCGACGTAGACGGCAGGATCTGCATCCCACAGGATGACGTCGACGCGCTCGCCGCGGAGCTCGCCCACGACAGCGCGAACACGGCTGCCCTTGGGACCGACGCAGGCGCCCACGGGATCCAGACGGTCGTCGAGCGAGTGGACGGCGACCTTGGAGCGCTGACCGGGCTCACGGGCGATCGACTTGATCTGGACGGTGCCCTCATAGATCTCGGGCACCTCCTGCTCAAACAGACGACGCATGAGCTCGGGGTGGGTACGGGAGATGACAATCGGCGGACGGCTGTGCTCGCCACGAACCGGCTGCAGGTTGGAGTTGGGGTCGCGAACGTCGATGATCACGGCCTTGATGTGCTGGTTGTGCAGGTAGCGCTCGCCCATCGGACGCTCGTTGCGCTCGTTCTCGTAACGGCGCTGGTCGAAGTGCGGAAGCTCGGCCTCGACGCCCTCGCGGATCTTGACGATCGTGAAGTCGGGCGTGGACTGCAGCACGGTACCGCTGATGAGGTCACCGATGCGGCCGGAGCGCTAATCGTAGATCTGCTCGCGGGCGGAGTTGCGCACGATGGCGTTGATCTCGGCCTTGGCGTGCTGGGCGGCAATACGGCTCGTGTTCTTGGGGGTGACGTCGATCTCCTCGAACTCGGTGAAGTTGCCCTCCTCGTCCATGGAATCGTCGATCGGCTCCAGGCGGTAGACGTAGATCTTGCCGGTAGTGCGGTCGATGGTCACCTTGGCGCCCCACTCAAGATGCAGGATCTCGGCATAGCTCTTGGCGAGCGACTGCTCCAGGCGGTCGATCAGGTAGAGCTGGTCGATGTGCTTCTCCTGGCAAAGCTCCATCAGGGCGGACATCATGTCGGATGCTGCCATCTTACTTTCCTTCCTTCGCGGGCTTGAAGTCGTAGGTGGGCTTCAACTTGCACTTTTTAACATCAGAGAAATCGAGGGTAACGGACTCGCCGTCCTCGAGCTCGAGGGTCACGTTCGTCTCGGTGGCGGCGGCAATCTTGCCGGCGTACTTGCGACGGCCCTCGGTGGCGGTGGAGGTAACCTCACAGTTCTCGCCCACAAAGCGGGCAAAGTCACTCGGGCGGCGCAGCGGGCGCGCCATACCCGGGCTCGACACCTCGAGCGTATAGCTCGAAGAGATGGGGTCGAGCTCCTCAATCACATCGCCGACCCACTTGGTGTTGGCCGTGACGTCGTTGAGCGACAGGCTCTGACCCTCGGCACCCTCGATACGCACGCGCACGCAGGGGGCCTTGGTGGCACCCACGAGCTCGACGTCGACGATGTCGACATCGTGCTGGGGAGCGACGGCCTCGAGCGCGTCGATGATCGCCTGCTCGGTCTTGGTCTTGACCATTGCGGCACCTCCATCCATACAAAAAAGAAGCGGGGCCGAAACCCCACTTCTTTCAATTACAACTTCATTTGCAAGCAAACTATACCAATAGCTGCGGAAACGTGCAAGCACAGTACGAATCTGCAGGTCAGCGTGCGCACAGCTTCTCCACAAGAATAGGACAATTGGTCGAGGAACCCCATGCGGCGCACCCTCAACAGCCCCAAAACGGGCCATGCGTCCCATTCCACAGGCCCGTTCGGACCCCAAGGGCATTCCTCCCCGAGCCCCTATCGATCAGACTTACGCTAAGGGGCATTCTGCAACAAGCCAGCCAGCAAGTCGCGCAACGACGAACCTTTCCAAATCCTCTACGGCAAGGAGGCACCCATGAAACGCCTAGGCACCCTCTGCATGACTGCGCTCGCCATCGCAACGTGCTCGTTGGCCCTCTTGGGCTGCGGCAACGCGAATGGCAAAACCGGAACATGCGAACCGAACCCTGGCAGCACCAAAGCCATCGAGAAAACGACGCCATCGGAGAGCTTCGACAAAATTAACGAAGACATCGTCGATCCCCAGGGCCTGGGTCCCGATTCCCAAGAACAGTTCCCCATCGACCTTGAGGCAGACGAGAACGTCCATGTTACCTGCGTGGGCAAGGACACGGATGGCTACGGCGACGCCGCGCTCGTCTTTACGGTGACCAACAACACCGGTGTCGACATGATGTTTGGCGATGTGGACTCCTATGCCTACGTCAACGGCGTGGTCCGCGATGTGCACATGCGTCAGCAGGTCGCAGCGGGCGAGGAAACGCGCGCCATGCTCACCTTTGTGGGCACCTACGACGACCCGGACTTTGATGTGAACAACGACCTCAACGACATCTACCTCAACATCTGGATGTTCGAAGAGGCAACGGGCAACGTTTACTTTAGGGACCTGGTACACATCCCATAGAAGACGGTACGACGCACCGACTAAGCAGGGCACACAACAAAAAACGAGGGGCGACCCCAACGGAATCGCCCCTCGTCTTTTACGAGTCAGCTATGCGCGCAGCGCTTACTTGACCACCAGGTTGACCAGCTTGCCGGGCACGCAGATGGCCTTGACGACCGTCTTGCCCTCAAGCCACTTGGCAACGGCTTCCTCGGCGGCAGTCTGCATCTCCTCGTTGGAGGCGTCGCGGGCCACATCGATGCGGCCGCGAACCTTGCCGAGCACCTGGACGACGATCTGCACCGTGTCCTCAACGGACTCGGCCAGGTCGAACTCGGGCCAGGCGGCGGTGTAGGCGTTGCCCTCGCAGCCGAGTGCCTCGTGCCACAGCTCGTCGGCCCAGAACGGGCAGATGGGGGCAAGGACGCTCACGATATCCTTAGCCACGCCGTAGCACAGCGCCTTGTCGCGGGCGGTACCCTCGGTGGCGTTGAGGTAGGCGCTCGCCGCGTTGACGAGCTCCATGACGGCCGAGATGGCGGTGTTGAACTGGCCGCGATCGAAGTCCTCGGTGCACTTGGCGATGGTGCGGTGACGCTCGCGATAGAGCCTCATCGCAACCTCGTCGAGCGCGGACTTGTCGAAGGCCACGTTGGCGTCACCGGACTGGACGAGCTGCCAAACGATACGCCAGGCGCGCTTGATGAAGCGGTTGGCGCCCTCAACGGCCTTGGGATCCCAGTCGAAGTCCTTCTCGGGCGGAGCGATAAACAGGATCGCCAAACGCATGGTGTCGGCGCCGTAGGGCTCGATGACCGAGCTCGGGGGTACGACATTACCCTTGGACTTGGACATGGTGTCGCCGTTCTCGTCCTTGACCATGCCCTGACACAGCAGGTTGGTGAAGGGCTCGTCCACACTCAGCAGGCCCAGGTCGCGCAGTGCCTTGGTAAAGAAGCGGCTGTAGAGCAGGTGCAGAATGGCGTGCTCGATGCCGCCGATGTAGTTATCGACGGGCATCCAACGGTCGGCGGCCTCGCGGGAGAAGGGCAGCTCGGTGTTGTGCGGATCGGTATAGCGCAGGTAATACCAGCTGGAGCAGGTGAAGGTGTCCATGGTATCGGTCTCGCGCTTGGCCGGGCGGCCGCAGACCGGGCAGGTGGTCTCGTAGAACTCCTTGCACTCGGCGAGGGTTTCGCCGGCGCCCAGGTCCAGGTTCTCGGGCAGCGTCACCGGCAGCTGATCCTCGGGCACGGGCACAATGCCACAGTGCTCGCAGTGGATGGCCGGGATGGGGTTGCCCCAATAGCGCTGGCGGGAAATGAGCCAGTCGCGCAGACGGAACTCGACCTTACGACGACCGCAGCCCATGGCCTCGAGGTCGGCAACGATCGCAGCCTCGCCCTCGGAGTGCTTGCCGCCGCGCATGCCAGTGTACTTGCCGGACTGGACGAGCGTGCCCTCGGCAGCGTGAGCGCAATCCCAGTCGACGGTCTCGGCATGGAAGGTATCGATGGTCTCGCCGCTGGCCTCGACGGCAGCGCGATCGTCATCGTCCAGGATAATCGGCACGATCGGCAGGTCGTACTTACGGGCAAACTCAAAGTCGCGCTGGTCGCCACAGGGAACGGCCATGACGGCACCGGTACCGTAGTCGGCAACGACATAATCGGCAACCCACACGGGGACCTTCTCACCGTTGACGGGGTTTACCACATAGCGGCCCGTGAAGGCACCGTGCTTCTCGAGGGTGCCCTGGGCACGCTCGACGGCAGAGATATGCTTGGAGTCCTCGACAATCTTGGTGACGGCCTCCTCGTACTCCGTGCCCTCGACGAGCTCGTGCAGGCCGGCGTACTCGGGAGCCAGGACAAAGAAGGAAACGCCAAAGAGCGTATCGGCACGCGTGGTGAAGACGGTGATCTTGCCCTCGTCGCCCTCGATGGGCTCGCCATCCTGGTCGCAAAGGGTAAAGTCGACCTCGGCGCCCTCGGAGCGACCGATCCAGTTGGCCTGCATCTGCTTGACGCGCTCGGGCCAGCCGGGGAGCTTCTCCAGGTCGTCGAGCAGCTCCTGAGAGTACTCGGTAATCTTGTAGTACCACTGCTCAAGGTCGCGCTTCTCGGGCTCGGTGCCGCAGCGCCAGCACTTGCCCTCGGTAACCTGCTCGTTGGCCAGAACGGTCTTGCAGGTGGGGCACCAGTTGACCGGGTTCTTCTTACGGTAGACCAGGCCCTTTTCCCACATCTTCTCAAAGATCCACTGGCCCCAGCGGTAGTAGTCGGGGCTGCAGGTCTTGACCATGCGATCCAGATCGTAGGAGAAGCCCATGCGCTTCATCGTGGCGAGCGCCTGGTCCATGTTCTTATACGTCCAGGCGGCAGCCTGCGTGTTGTGCTTAATAGCGGCGTTCTCGGCAGGCAGGCCAAAGGCGTCAAAGCCGATGGGGTGCAGCACGTCGTAGCCACGCATGCGGGCCTGACGGGCCATGGCATCGCCGATAGTGTAGTTGCGCGCGTGGCCCATGTGCAGGTCGCCCGACGGATACGGGAACATCTCGAGCACGTACTTCTTGGGCTTGCTGTCGTCGGTGTCGACGGCAAAGAGGTTGGAATCCTCCCAGGCCTTCATCCACCGGGACTCAATGGCCTGCGCGTCGTAGGCAGGGATCTCGTCCTTATGATCTGTGCAATCGCACATATCAGCTCCTTTAATCTTAGCTGGGGTCGGTCGGCTTAGCTTTATTCGCTACTGCGGACAGTCCTGCGCAAGACGAAGAACACATTAAGTGCTCTTCTTTGCGTGCAGAACTTGTAGTGAACAAAGCCAAGCCGACCGACCCTAAGGTTAACTTGACTGATGATAGCAAATACAACAAGCGAGATGCCTGCGACTTGCGGGCATCTCGCTTTATCTAAATAACGTGGCTGAGAATCAACCTTTGATATGCAGCTCTTACCTTATCGATAGGAAACGCTCTGCTGAGAATCCTTCACGACTACGTCGTGGGCGCCGCCTTCGACGATGGAGGTGGAGCTTACCAGGGTCAGGCGTGCCTTTTCCTGGAGCTCGGGGATCGAGAGGGCACCGCAGTTGCACATCGTGGACTTGACCTTGTAGAGCGTGCCGCCCACGCCGTCCTTGAGGGAACCTGCGTAGGGAACGTAAGAGTCGACGCCCTCGACGAAGCTGAGCTTCGCGGCGCCGCCCAGGTCGTAACGCTGCCAGTTGCGGGCACGCGCAGAACCCTCGCCCCAGTACTCCTTCATGTACTGGCCGTTAACGTTGACGCGCTCGGTCGGGCTCTCGTCGAAGCGGGCGAAGTAGCGGCCCAGCATCATAAAGTCGGCACCCATGGCAAGGGCGAGCGTCATGTGGTAGTCGTAAACGATGCCGCCGTCGGAGCACACGGGCACGTAGACGCCGGTCTCCTCGTAGTACTCGTCACGAGCGCGGCAGACATCGATCAGCGCGGTGGCCTGACCGCGGCCGATACCCTTGGTCTCACGGGTAATGCAGATGGAGCCGCCGCCGATACCGACCTTGATGAAGTCGGCACCGCAGTCGGCCAGGAATCGGAAGCCCTCGGCGTCGACGACGTTACCGGCACCGACCTTGACGTCCTCGCCGTAGTTGGCGCGAATCCACTCGATGGTGCGCTTCTGCCACTCGCTGAAGCCCTCGGAGGAGTCGATGCACAGGACATCGGCACCGGCCTCGATGAGCAGCGGCACGCGCTCGGCATAGTCGCGGGTGTTGATACCGGCGCCGACCATGTAGCGCTTGTCGCCGTCAAGCAGCTCGTTGGGGTTAGTCTTGTGGCTGTCGTAATCCTTGCGGAAGACGATCCCCATGAGGTGATCGTTGTCGTCGACGATAGGCAGGGCGTTGAGCTTGTTGTCCCAGATGACGTCGTTAGCGACCTTGAGGCTGATGTTCTTGTCGCCCACGATGAGCTGCTCACGCGGGGTCATGAACTCGGAGACCTTCGTCTGGTGGTCATCGCGGCTGGGGCGATAGTCACGGCTGGTGACGATGCCCAGGAGCTTACCCTTGGGAGTTCCGTCGTCGGTGACCGGCATAGTGGAGTGACCGGTCTTCTCCTTGAGCTCGATGACCTGCTCCATGGTCATGTCGGGGGTCAGGGTGGAATCGGACTGAACGAAGCCGGCCTTGTGATCCTTGACGGCCTTGACCATAGCGGCCTCGGACTCGGCGCTCTGGGAACCGTAAATGAAGGACAGGCCACCCTCGGTAGCGAGCGCGACACCCATGTCGACGCCCGAGACGGACTGCATGATGGCGGAAACCATGGGGATGTTCAGGGTGATTGCCGGCTTCTCACCGCGCTTAAAGCGGGTCAGCGGCGTCTTAAGAGAGACGTTGTTGGGGATGCACTGCGAGGACGAGTAACCAGGAACCAGCAGATACTCCGAAAACGTGTGGGACTCACCGGGAAAGAACGTAGCCATGTTTCTCCTTTTTCCATGCGACCGGTCGGCTGCAGGCCTCATAGGACCCAGCCCAACCTTGGGCGCCCAATACTGGGGAAGTATCTTAACGCACTTTGACTGCTACAATGCATGATTTAAGAAGAGCACACGAGGGTTTGACGCAGGCTTTGCGTTTGCCCAGCAAACACTTTAGCGGGGAGACGTGGAGCGTATGAAGTACAAGACGACGGCAAAGTTGGTCATTCAAGCGTGCGACAAGGATTTGCCGGGCGTCTTCGGCCACGGCTGCGTCTTGCTACTGCAGGGTATCGCCCGCGAGCACTCGCTCAACCGCGCCGCCAAGAGCATGGGCATGGCGTATTCCAAGGCCTGGCGCATCGTGAACGAGGCCGAAGGTCAGCTGGGCTGCAAACTCATCGAGCGCGACGGAGCCCGCGGGAGCTCGCTCACCCCCGCCGGCGAGCGAGCCATAGCGGTCTACGAGGAGCTACAGGCAGAAATCAACCAAGTAATTGCCACAAAGGCCAACGACCTCATCGCCAGCATCAAAGAATAGCCAATTTGGGACGGGGCTTTTTTAGCTGGTCGGTCACCATAGATGATTATTCTGGGACGGGGATTAAAAAATCATTGTGTACCTAATGATTTTTTAATCCCCGTCCCAGAATAATCATCGAAGGGCGTTGTCTAGGGTGGCCGCTACAACCAGGGGGTTGTCGGTGCCGGCGAAGAGGCGGACGGTGCTCCCCTGCTTGCCGCGTGGGGCCGAAAGGCGCGTCGTTGCGCCGCCGGCGGGCGATGTGCGAAACTCCCCCGGCAAAGTATCGAACAGATCATCCGCACTGCGCTCGATAAGGTCAAACTCAACTGCCGGACCAAAGCCGTGCTCGAGGATTCCCGTTGCAACCGCATGGTCGGGATGCGAGCTCAGCCCGGGATAGCGCAAGTTGCGCACCATCTCGTTCGCAGCCAAGTACTCGGCCAGCGCACGGGCGCGGTCGAAATGCGCCTGCATGCGGGTATCGAGCGAGTCCAGCCCGCGCTCCAGCACACCGGCCTCGTCAGCAGACAAATCAAGCTTAACCAAGCCACGGCCCTCAAGCAGGGCATGCGCGCACTCAGCCGCGGCATCCATACGATGGCGCTTGAGCTGCGAGCGCGCCATCGAAGCGGCAACGAGCTTGCGCGGAGCCTTACCGGCGCACACACGGTCGAGCGCCTCAAGTGACAGCACGGCACCCAGCCGCAGCGGATTGCAGCCAAAAGCCGACGCCACGGTGTTGTCCACAACCAGCAGCGCGTGGGCCTCACGAGCCGCGCGGCCCAGAGCACGAAGGTCGGGCACACGAAGACCAAACCCGCCGATAGAGTTGACGAACCACCACAGATGCGGTCCCTCGGCATCAAACGAAGCATCAAAATCCTCGGACGCGGCAGTAAACGCCGCAACCGACGGTGAGCCCACGAGCACAACGTCGAAGCCATCAAAGCCGCGCGCAAACGCATCGGCAAAGTCGTCCGCAAAGGCCACCAGGCGGTCACCGGGACGCACAATACCCAGCAGCGAAAGCGCTGCCGGCACGTGCCGGGCAGCAAAAAGATGCACCTCACGCGCGCCGGTCCTCAAAGCCCAGGCCTCTTCTAGCTGTTGCACGTCCACGCAGCACCGTCCCTTCACAAGCAAAAACCCACGATGCGGATGTTCCCCGCATCGTGGGCAACGGCTGCAGTATAGCGCCGACAGGCGACCAATCGCCTAGATGCTGAGCGTGTGATAGGTCACGTTCGCGCCCGGAGCATCAACGGTCACGCCATAGGCCTCGGGATAGATACGCGTCGAAAACACGAGCACGCCATCGTTCACAAAAACCTCAACCGACGAAACATCGCCGACAATGCGCACGTTACGAACCTCGTCGACGGGCTCCCAACGCACGGTACGACCGCAGCCGGCAGAAGCGCGGCTCTCATCGGTAAATCGCATCTCAAAGCGCGAGGTCAGTTCGCCCTCGGCAGGCATAAACGCCAGCCTTAGCTCGCCATCAACGATCGCGGTAAACGCGCCGTCGACACCGTCGACAACAACGTCAAAGCAGGTATCGCCGGCAACCTCCAACGAGCCCTCCCCCACACACACCGAGGCATAATGGTGCTCGATCTCGCGCGCCGGCTGCTGCAGCACCACGCCGGCGTCACCGGCCGTAAGCTCGCGCGGCACCGTCATGCAGTGCTGCCAGCCGCTCACCACAGTGGGGTCGTTGCCATAGGTCGGCTCATCGGGCATGCCCATCCAGCCGATCAGGATGTGGCGACCGTCCTCGGCCGTGAACTCCTGCGGAGCATAGAAGTCAAAACCGGCATCCCACAGGCTGAACTCGCCCAGCTCATAGGCACTGTCGCCACCCGTAATGTCGCCCGTTACAGGCATGTAGCCAGCGGCGTATACGTTGCCGCGGTCCCAACGGCCGCCCTCGAGCCCCTGGGGCGAGAACGACAAAAATGCAGCGGTATCGCCATTCGCATCGAGCTCAATATAGCCATGGCACTCCCACATAAAGCCAAAACGCCCGGGCGTAGACACACGGTTCTCGAGCTCCCAGCTCAGCATGTCGGCCGAGCCATACACCAAGATCTCACCCACGTCGCGCCCGGCACCCTCGCCGTGCATGGCGCAAAAACGGCTCTCGACATGCGGACCATCCACGCGACGACGAGCGCCCAGCACCATGTGATAACGCCCGTCCGCGTCACGCCACACCTTGGGATCGCGCACGTGGCAGGTCAAATCTTCGGGATAATCCTCGGAAGTCAGCACCACACGCTTTTGGCTGAACTCCCGACCGGCAAGGCCATCAACGCTCTCGACATAAACGGTATCGGCGCGGCGGCCGGTATTGACGTAGTCATACGTGCCCTCCGCATCGGAAAGCTTCACGTTGCCCGTATAAAGTACGCGAATGCGACCGTCCTCGGCAAGCGCGGAGCCCGAATACACACCGTGGCAATCGAACGGCTCGTCGGGCAGCAGCGGGGCGCCAACGTAGTCCCACGTCATAAGATCGCGACTCATCGCATGACCCCAGACCTTAACGCCACCCTCGACATCAAAGGGCGCATATTGAAAATAAGCGTGGAACACGCCGCCTGCCTGGCAAAGACCGTTGGGGTCGTTGAGCCAGCCCGCCGGCGGCATAATATGAAAGCGCTGGCCATACGCGCCATGGCCGCACTCAGAGGCGGCAGCGTCAACAGCGGCGACCAGCTTTGCAAGGTCGCGGCCAAGTGCATTAGACATATCAAAGTCCTAACGGATCGAAAGTAACAAGGCGCCAGAGATCGACACCAGATACGGGAAACGCCCGCGAGCATACAACCCGCGGGCACCCTTCAATCAAAAGCTCTTAGGCCTGCTCGGAGACCTTGGGCTCGTCCTTGTACAGGACAAACGAGACGCCAAAGGAAACCAGCGCGGCGACCGCAAACATGATCGCGTACTGCACGGGCTGGGCCAGGCACAGCAGGATACCGAAGATACCCGTAACGCCCGTACCGGAAGCGGCAAGCGAGGTGAGCGCGCAGACCAGGGCGCCGCAACCGCCACCGATGCAGCCGGCGATGAAGGGCTTAAAGAAGCGCAGGTTCACACCAAAGATGGCCGGCTCGGTAATACCCATGAAGGCGGACAGGGCCGAAGGAAGTGCCAAACCCTTGATCTTGGCATCGCGGGTCTTAAAGGCAACGGCAAGCGCGGCGCCACCCTGAGCGATGTTGGCAGCGCTGGCGATGGGCAGCCAGTAGGTCACACCGTACTGGGCGAGCTGACCCAGGTCGATGGCGGTGTACATCTGGTGGATACCGGTAACGACCGTGGGGGCATAGAACAGGCCGACGATAAAGGAACCGATGCCGAAGGGCAAGGTCAGCAGGGCCTGGATCAGACCGAGGATGGCGTTCTCGGCCCAGACAAAGATGGGGCCGACGGCAACGAGCGTCACGAGCACGGTTACGAACACCGAGACGAGCGGGGTCACAAAGAGGTCGAACATCTCGGGAACGATCTTGTGCAGGCGCTTCTCGAGGAAGGCCAGAATGGCGCAGGCGATAACGATGGGGATCACGTGGCCCTGATAGCCGACCCACTCAAAGCTGTACACGCCGGGGATGACGGTGACCATGGTCTGAACGCCCTCGGAGGCAACCGTGTAGGCGCTCTGCAGCGAGGAGTTGATGAACGCACCGCCGACGACAGCACCCAGGTACGGGTTGGCGCCAAAGGCCTTGGCGGCGGAGTAGCCGATCAGGATCTGCAGAATGCCAAAGGACGTTCCCGAGACCAGGTCGGCGATCTTATAGATAAAGTTATTGGTGTCGAGCGCGATAAAGCCGTTGGAAGCCATAAAGTTGAGGGCGCTCATAATGCCCAGCAGCAGGCCCGAAGCCACGATGGCAGGGATGATGGGGACAAAGACGTCGCCGAGCACCTTAATGGCACGCATAAAGATGTTCTGCTGCTGCGCCGCGGCCTCCTTGACCTCGGCCTTGGTGGCAGCCTCGACGCCACTGAGCGCGATGAACTCCTCGTAGACCTTGTTGACGGTGCCGGTGCCAAAAATAATCTGCAGCTGGCCCTGGGCCTCAAAGACGCCCTTAGCGCCATCGACATTCTCGATGGCCTCCTTGTTAACCTTAGTGTTATCGGCAATCACCAGGCGCAGGCGAGTGGCGCAGTGCGCGGCCGAAACAACGTTGTCGGCGCCACCGATGTTGTCGAGCACCTCTTGGGCTGATTTGCGGTAGTCCATGACTTCCCTTTCCTCCAACGGGCGCATTTGCACCCGGCCATCTTTGACACTTACACTGTAATCGATTTCAGTTTCATATGTCTGCAATCGTTTTCATATAGCGGTAAACGGTAGGAAAAAGCCGGCGAATGGTAGTTTTACGGAAAAACCAGGCGACTCAGCGGCAGGCAGCCGTACCCAAGACCTAGGCATTCATAAGCTGATGGCCGAGCTTGAGTGTCTTGAGACCGCTCTCCCCCTCCACGCCATCGAGCGTGTTGAGCAACATATTGGTCGCCTCGACGCCACTGGTCAGGTAGCCATAATGCACGGTGGGAATGCCGCCCGTCAGCGCACGCAAAAACGCGTTGTCGCCAAAACCGCTCACGCGGTGTATGCCCTCGCCCATGCCGCGAACCTCATCGATAGCACGCAGCGCGCCCGCCGCCATGGTGTCGGTCGCGCAGGCGATAAACGAAACATCGGGAGCTACGGAAAGCAGTTCACGCGCCGCACCATAGCCCGAGTCGAGCGTAAACGAGCCCAAACGAATCAAGGCGGCATCGAGTGGGTTACCCGCGGCGCGCAAGCCGGCCTCAAAACCGCGACGGCGGTCATAACCAGCGGCGCGGTCCTCTTCGGTAACTCCAATATAGGCAATCTTGCCGTCCACGCGACCCGCAAGTGCATGGCCCAGCTCAAAGGCGGCCTCGTAATCGTCGTGATAGACGCACGCCGCGCCCTCAACATTCTGGCCGATCAGCACGATGGGCACGCGGCACGATTCAATCGCCCGACGGTGCTCGTCGGTAATCATAGTTGCCACCAGCACAATGCCATCGACTGGGTGGTTTTGGAATAAATCGAGGTATTCGAGCTCACGATCGGCCGCATTGTCGGTGTTGGCAAGCAGCATCTGGTAGCCACGGCGACCGAGCACCTGGCCAATGCCGGCAGTAATGCGGCTCACGGACTCCGAGTTGATCTTGGGCACGATAACGCCGATGAGCTTGGTGGAACCGGTGCGCAGCGCGCGAGCTTGGCTGGACCGCACGTATCCTGTCAGCTCAATCGCCTTCTTAATGCGCTCGGCCTTATCCGCCGATATGTAGCCACCGTTGAGGTAGCGCGAGACGGCGGCGCTCGAAACGCCGGCCAGCTCGGCCACATCTTTCATCTTTACCACGAGCACCCCTGTCGTTGAAATCGCTTTCACCATGATACCCAACCCATCCCAGCAAATTGAGTAAATGAGACGGACCGCATGGATCGTTTCAACAGCCCAGGTCGAGCAAACGTCAGCGAGCGAGCAGCTGCCGTGGCGAGGTGCCGCGAAAGAGGAGCGACGCGTGCTTCACGTACGCGAGCGACGGTTTGAGCGGCAGATCGCCCGGCAGATGCCCGCGCAGCATCGAGCGGTCCGGCGTTCGTTAGAACGCCGGAACCAAGCTACCCGTGATATTCGCCGTTGTACTGGATGAGTGTGAGGTCTTCAACGCCATCGAGCGCACGGATGGCGTCGGCATAGGGCATATCCACACCGTCCGAGAACAGCTCGACGGCCATCTCGACTTTGTCGCCGCGCATCGTCTTGGACTTGACGGTGAACTTGGTGCGCCCAAATGCACGCACGATATCGTCGCCAGTGGTCTGGCCCGTGTAGTGGATGACCATCATGTACACGCGCGCCTTGTCCTGGTGGCTCGCAAAGCCGGCAATCATCACCACGATCACCACTGCCGTGAGCCCCACGAGCGCATACATGCCGGCACCTGCCGTAATGCCCGTGGTAATGGCCCAAAACAGATACAGCAGGTCGAGCGGGTCCTTGACCGCCGTACGATAGCGGACGATAGACAGAGCACCGACCATACCAAGCGAGATAACCACGTTGGTCGAGATCGCAAGCGTGACCATGCAGGTGAGCACGCACATGCCCACGAGCGTCACGGCAAAGCTACGCGAATACACCACGCCGGTAAAAAAGCGCTTGTACACGTAATAGATCAGGATGCCCATGGCGAGCGCCACGAGCAGCGACAGGCCAATCTTGGCAGGGTCGACCTGGCCAAACGCCTCCAAGACGGAGTTCTTAAAAAAGTCCCTGGTGCTCATGGTCTAAATATCCCCTCGGTTCTCAAAATCCGATTCCCAGTAATTAAATCCGCGCAGGTAGGCGGTCTTTTCGTAACACAGGCAGTACTTGGAGACCGCCGTAAGCTCGGCCGCGCCCGGCGGCACCATATCGCGCACCAGCTGCGGGCAAAACTCCGTAAACTTGCCCTCCATCACCAGCTTGCCGGGCTCCAGGACCGGCAGCGCGGGCAGCGTCGCGTCAAAGATATCGTAGCTTCCCACCGCGGCACGCACGTTCATGTCAAACGTGATGCGCACGGTACCCTCATCCATCACCCACGGCTCGCGCTCGTAGTCCACGATGGTCCGTGGGCGCATCACGTTGCAGATGCACTCGATGTAGAACTCGCGACAGAGCGGATAGGGGCTCCTCAGCAAAAAGTCGTAGTCTCCGGCCAGGATCTGCTCAAACTCGCCGCGCGTGAGCGGCGCGTCCTCATTGTAGATCCAGCTACCGTACTTCTTTTTGCGCTCGAGCTTAATCACCTTATCGCCGCCGTTATAGATGCGCACGCGATACTTTTTGCGCATGAGAATACCGGCGTCTTTTTCCTCGTAGGCCGAGTTACAGTAGTCGTCAAAGTACAGGCTGCGAATGGTGTAACCGCCCGCCTGCGCATGCTTGTCCAGCTTAAACACCGGCGCCATGCGACAGGCAAGCGCTGTGTGCTCACCCTCGTTAATGAGATATTTGAGCTCGTGGCGGTAACGCTCCTGCGTGGTACGCGCAGGAGGTGCCGCCAGGCGCTCAAGCAGCGCGCTAGCCCTCCTCATACGTATCCTCCACGACCTTACCGCCGTCCTGCACGTAAAAACACTTCATGCCGTACTGCTTGCCGTCGTCGGTAACGTAATAGTCAAACGCATCTTGCGTATAGTCGTCGGAGTTGGTAGCACGCACGCGCACAAAATACTGGCCGGTATCGGGCGCATCGCAGGTCACCTCGGGAAGCAGCACGTCCTCGGCCTTAAAAAGCACGTCGCTTATGGCATAGTCGCGCGCAAGCTCGACGGTATAGCGAATATCGCGCGCCTCAAAGTCGTACGCGGCATCCCAGTTCAAGCGCAGCTTACCGTTATCGATCTGCGGCACACCAATGTAGAACGGCATGGGCTTTTTATAGCTCTCGCAATAGCTCTTATAGTTCTCCTCGATCTCAGAAGGAATCGCCGCGGCAATCTGCTCATATTGATCCTTGGTGACAGGCAGATTATCGATATCGGGCGAAGCAAAGACCAGGGATTCAGTCACCTCGCGGTAGTGCTTGATCATCTTGCTCAGGCGCGCATCGGTCAAATACGAGCGGAGGTCCTTGACAGCACGGTCGAGTTCGCTGCGGAACGACTTGCTGCGCAACGCGCGGTTGAACAGCACGTTGCCCCAGTAGTTGCTTACGCCGCGCTCCCAGCTCGCGTAGTCCGAGAACCCCTTCAGGCTCAACTCAAGCTTACGCAGCATGCCGTCGTTATCCCAATCTAAAAAGTACCAAGTATTTGAGTTGAGCGGGCTGTACAGATAGCAGTTACGGTTCTGCGTATCGCAGTTGCCCGTCAGGATCTGAAACGCCAACCAATAGACCAGATTCTCGGTATCAAAGTAGGTGTCGAGCACGTCATCGATCTTTTGCGATTCGTCGTTGAGCGCATCGAGCATCTCGATGAGCTTGGTGTGGTCCGAGTCGCCCTTAATCTCGAGCATGCCCTCAAAGGTAGCCTGGTTGTAGTCGGGATCGTCGGCAAGCTTAATAGTTTCCTCGTAGCGATAGAAATCGAAGCTGTTCACCTTGTACAAATGCCCGTTCTTATCCAAGCCGTGCGCCTTAAGCGCCGTTTTATTGAGCTGCTCAACCTGCGTAAACAAGCCGTAGTCCTCAAAGGTATCGTTGGACTTTTCGGTCTGGTCGCACACCCACAAATGCACAAACTGCGTGCGCAGGCCCATCATCTGGGGAATCCCGCGGATAAGGTCGTAGGCCATCTTGTTGCGAAAACGCATGCCCTCGCCCATGTGCTTGTTAAGCGCAATCGCGCGCTGTTGGCGCCAGGTACCCTTGCCCTTTTTGAGCTCTACCTTGTAATTCTTCTGCGTATAACCGCTCGACGTCTGGCCGCGCACCTGCACGGTAGCATTGGGCGCTTCCTCGCCATAGCCAACCTCGCCGGCCACCGGGCCGTCTTCGTCGCCCGCCTGCAGCAGGCCCATAACCTGATAGCGCGCCACGCCCATGTCGGCGTAGTCGTAGACCGAGTACGTATTGATCTCGGCCCAGCTATGATCGGTGTTCTCGGAGCTGTTGCCGCGCGAGACCGTCAGGTACATGGTCACAATGCCCGAGTCATCATAGACCTCGTAGAGCTCGTCCTTGTCGCGGAGGTGCTTGGTACCGTCCGAGGACTCGGCCTTTTTAATCTTGTCCTGCTTTTTGACCTTTTTGGTCGAGGAGTCTTCCTGCACCGAGCAGCCCGAAAGCAACAGCGCACCGGCAGCCGCCTCAATCAGGCGACGGCGAGACATCATCCTATCGGTCATCAGAACCTCCCCAATGGTTGCGATACACACGGACCACCGTACGCTCAAACCAACCATGCGGCTCACCCTTATGGCGGCCTTCCTCATAGCGCTGCCCGGCACGATCGAGCAAGCGGCCCAGTTGTGTAAAGCGACCCGTCTTGTCGGTCGCCACCATGGGCTGTTGACTCAGGATACGATACGGCAAGTTGGCGGTATAGGTATCGAGCCGGAGCAGCGCCACGATAAAAAACACCGCCGCACCCAACAAAAAGCCAAAGCCGTAAAACTGCTGCGGTAAAAGCAACGACACGGCGGTCGCCAGCCCTGCCACACCGGCAAACAGGCCCGAGGCTAGCACGGCTCCCTTGTAGTCGGTAAAGTACAGCAAGATGAGCATCACCGTATTGCCCACGGCATACAGACCATAGCCCACGCACAGCGTGCGAAAATACCCGTGCATAAGGCTGTTAAAGCCCAGCGGCAGGGCCGAGAGCACCGTGGTCTCGAGCGAAATGACCGCCGCGGTCACAAACAGCTGCTTGAGCGCACAAAACCACAGCTCCCGGTTGAGCGTGGCGAGCATTTCCTCCTCGGCAACCACAATATCGCCCACTCCGCCGCCGTCGTTAAACAGGCTGTAGTAGTCGCGGTAGCGCGGATAGAAGTTGACCTCGACCGAGACAACAAAGTTGACGGTCGTGACCAGTATCGTCAAAAACGCGATGAGCGCAGGCACATCGTGGTAGGGCGCACCATAAAACAAGCCCTTGACCTGCACGCCAATGGGACCGGCCCAAATAATCACCAGGTGCGCAAAGAGCCCCAGGTTGGTAAACAGGCCCGTGAGCGCCAGCGGCATAAACTGATCGAGCCACTGCAAAAAGAGCCAGGGGCTGCGGTCGCTCTGAGGAAAATACCGGTACAGCAGCACCACATCCCAGGCGAGCATGACGCCGTAGCCCAGGGCGATTGATGCCAACAGCCCCTCGACCGGCGGCAGCCCCAGCGCCAGCACGGCCAGAGCGAACAGGCACGCCACGCCATTGGCGACCGCAAAGCTGCACAGGATACCACGGTAATCCTTGATGGCCGTGAGATAGCTCATTCCGTTCCAGTTGACGATCATAATGTTGAACAGCCACAGGCACAGCAGCCCCTGCAGCAGCGTGGCGCCCGAGAACAGCAAAAATACGCCGTAGAGCACCGTGCCCGCAACCAGCATGATGGCGTTGGAGCCCCAAAACGAGGGCAAGACCTCCTCTTCGCGCTCGGCAAAGAGTATGTCGGCCAAAAAGCGGGTGACAGGCATGGAGAAAAAGCTCGTGAGCGTAAGCGACGCCAGCAGCGTATAGGTCACCATGCACACCAGCAAATCCTGGTTGGCACGGCCCACACCCCACAGACCGCACAGCACCAAAATACCCACCTGGAGCAGCACGCCCAGCAGCATGGGGCCCGTGCACACAATGCCGGCGTAGCCATAGGCGCGCATCGTGGCAAACAGACCCTTGCGCCTAAACAGGCGCTTGAGCTCAAAACCGATTCCGGCCACTGGCTACTCCCCCTCTCTGGGCAGGTCAAACGCACGCGTCGTCTCGTCGTACAGCGCGCGATAGTTTGCGAGCATCTGCTCGTGCAAAAAGAACGTGGCAACACGACGCTGGCCGCGCTCCCCCATCTCAATGCGGCGGGCGCGGCTTGTGCACATGCGCTCCATGGCATCGGCCAAGCCCTTGCGATACATGGGCGGCGTCACAAAACCCGCCACGCCAAAGTCGTCGCCCGGAGCGCCCTCGAGCAGCTCGCGGCAGCAGCCGACCTCGGTCGTCACGCAGGGACGACGCGCCGCAAGCGACTCCAGCACGCTAAGCGGCTGGCCCTCGGAGATGCTCGTCAAAATGGTAAAGTCGAGCTTTTCCATGTACTCGACCACGTTGACGCGGCCGGTAAAGATCAGATCACGCACGCCCAGGGTGTCGACGAGTGCATGGCACTCGGCGCCGTATTCCTCGTCGTCCACGCCGCCCATGATGTGCAGGCGCACCTTGGGCAGGCGCTCGTGCAGCTCAAAGAACGCATAGATCATGGTCTTGACGTCCTTGATGGGTGCCAGGCGCACCACCGCGCCGATGTCCACCCAACCGTCCTCTTCTTTCAGCGGGATATCGCAGCACCGCTGGTTCAGGACGCCGTTGGCGATGACG
>UQIS01000009.1 GCA_900541245.1 uncultured Collinsella sp. | reverse complement strand
TGTAATCAGTGGGTTGCAGGTTCGATTCCTGTCACTGGCTCCATGAGAGTTTCGGGCTCTGTCTCCAATTGGGACAGGGCCCGTTTCTATTTATGTCGACATGTAAGCGGGTTTGACTCCCACCAAGCTTCAGGTTTGTCTCGATCTGTAACACGGGTGGGCTGAAAACCCTCCTTATAGTTACAGATTGAGACAATGCCAAGGGTTGGCCGATAATATCTCGATCTGTAACACGAAGAGGCTGAAACCGTTCTTACTGTTACAGAATGAGGCGTAAGCGGGGGTCTCTGCGAAACATCTCGATCTGTAACAGATAGGGGAGGAATAACCCTCTTACTGTTACAGGTCGAGACATAGGCCGGGGCGAGGTTGGTCATCGTCATCGAGCGTGGATTATCGGACACACGAGCGTGGAAAATCTTCCGCCTAGTGAATGAGCGTGGATAATCTGCCACTTTGGATTCGATGGCACGGCAAAGTGGGAGATTATCCACGCTCGATTTCAAACGGAAGAAAATCCACGCTCGATTTTGCCTGGGAAGAGCAATCTTCTGTCTGGGCAGCCCCGATCTCGACCTATATATAGGTGCAAATAAGCTGGTATCGAAGTTCGATACTGAAGGTGTACTCCACTACAGCAAAGTGTTACCTTGGGAAACGTCACCTCAGTATCCAAAACCACTGTCCTTCATATCCAAACTCAATAAAACCGCAGGTCACGGCTATATAGATACGCCCGGCACCGTGTATCTAGAGGTTTTCGTTGACAGCCCCCAAGGTGGCATCGTATTATCTTCTTCGTTCGCGGGGGCGGCGGTCCAAAAGACCAAAGGACCTGCGGATACTTGAACGATTGGGAGTTTGCCCGAGTGGTTAATGGGGACGGGCTGTAAACCCGTTGGCTCTGCCTACATAGGTTCGAATCCTATAGCTCCCACCCGTCAAGTGCCTGTATAGCTCAGTCGGTAGAGCACTTCGTTGGTAACGAAGAGGTCACCAGTTCAAGTCTGGTTGCAGGCTCCATCCGGCGGTGTAGCTCAGTTGGTTAGAGCACACGGTTCATACCCGTGGCGTCACTGGTTCGAATCCAGTCACCGCTACCATAGGTAACACGGTGGCTTCTCAATAGTATGTTGAGAAGCCACTATGGTATAAAGGCAAAGTCCCGTCCGGGGACGACCTGTTAAGAGGAGGGCTTTATGGCCAAAGAGAAGTTTGAGCGCACTAAGCCGCATGTTAACATCGGCACCATTGGTCACGTCGACCACGGCAAGACCACGCTGACCGCTGCCATCACCAAGGTTCTCTCCGAGACCGAGGGCTGCAAGGCTGACTTCACTGCGTTCGAGAACATCGACAAGGCTCCCGAGGAGCGCGAGCGCGGCATTACGATTTCCGTCTCCCACGTTGAGTACGAGACCGCTGCCCGTCACTACGCTCACGTTGACTGCCCGGGCCACGCTGACTACGTCAAGAACATGATCTCCGGCGCTGCTCAGATGGACGGCGCTATCCTGGTCATCGCTGCTACCGACGGCCCCATGGCTCAGACCCGCGAGCACATCCTGCTCGCCCGTCAGGTCGGCGTTCCCTACATCGTCGTCTTCCTGAACAAGTGCGACATGGTCGACGATGACGAGCTCATCGACCTCGTCGAGATGGAGACCCGTGAGCTCCTCTCCGAGTACGATTTCCCCGGCGACGACATCCCCGTCATCCGTGGCTCCGCTCTGGGCGCTCTCGAGGGCGACGCCAAGTGGATGGACGCCATTCGCGAGCTCATGAAGGCCGTCGACGAGTACATCCCGACGCCTGCTCGTAACAACGACCTCCCGTTCCTGATGGCCGTTGAGGACGTTATGACCATCTCCGGCCGTGGTACCGTTGCTACTGGCCGTGTCGAGCGCGGTGAGCTCAAGCTCAACGAGCCCGTCGAGATCGTCGGCATCAAGGATACCCAGAACACCGTCGTTACCGGTATCGAGATGTTCCGTAAGTCCATGGACTTCTGCGAGGCTGGCGACAACGTCGGTCTGCTGCTCCGCGGCATCAAGCGTGAGGACATCGAGCGCGGCCAGGTTCTCTGCAAGCCCGGTTCGGTTACCCCGCACACCAAGTTCACCGGCGAGATCTACGTTCTGACCAAGGAGGAGGGCGGCCGTCACACCCCGTTCTTCGATGGTTATCGTCCTCAGTTCTACTTCCGTACCACCGACGTTACCGGTACGGTCAAGCTCCCCGAGGGCACCGAGATGGCTATGCCTGGTGACCACATCACCATCGAGGGCGACCTCATCCACCCGATCGCCATGGAGGAGGGCCTGCGCTTCGCTATCCGCGAGGGTGGCCACACCGTCGGTTCGGGCATCGTCTCCACGATCATTGAGTAAATTAGCTCTTTGATATAGCTGACTTAGAGAACCCGGCACTTATATGGGTGCCGGGTTCTTTTCTGCAATGGATATTGAGCCGTTGCTGGTGTCGAGAGGATCGATAATGGTCCTGGATGCACCGTCGATTAGCTCTCGATGGCTTCATTGATGTGTTCCAAATATGAATGGATCCACCGAGAACCAATTGACTCGAGGTTTTCATTGACAGCACTTACGTGGAGCTGATAAAGTAACAACTCGTGCCCGTACGGGGCGGAAATGAAAGGTTCAGGATACATGCGTACTCTAGTTACTCTTGCGTGCACTGAGTGCAAGCGCCGCAACTATACGACCACCAAGAACAAGTCGACCATGCCTGATCGTATGGAGATCAAGAAGTATTGCCCCTGGTGCCGTCACCACACGCTGCACAAAGAGACTCGCTAGTCTCTAGTCACATACGCCAGTAGTTCAATTGGTAGAGCTTCGGTCTCCAAAACCGAGTGTTGAGGGTTCGAGTCCTTCCTGGCGTGCCAGTCATTATTCCGTAAGCTCCCACTTGGGGGCTTACGGTTTACTCATGTATAAGCGCATTGCGCGGAGGTAACCCAAATGGCCAACAAGAAGAACAAGAAGAAGGCTCAGCAGCCGGCGCCTGCCAACAAAGCTGCCGCCAACTCCAAGGTTGAGGCCAAGAAGGCCGTTGCCAAGAAGAACGAGAAGGCTGCGAAGTCCAAGAAGAACGAGAAGCCTGGTTTCTTCGCCCGCACCAAGAAGTATTTCGCTTCGGTCAAGTCCGAGATGAAGCGTGTCACGTGGCCCGATAAGAAGGAGCTCGTGAACTACTCGGTTGTTGTTTGCGCTTCTCTGATCGTCGTCGGCGTCGTCATCGCTCTGCTCGATGCTGGCTTTGGCGAGGCTCTTGCTCTGTTCTCTGGATTGAGGGGCTAAACCATGTCTAAGCGTTGGTACGTCGTTCACACTTACTCTGGATACGAGAACCGCGTTAAGTCCGATCTCGAGCATCGCATCGAGACTATGGGCATGCAGGACCGTATCTTTGATATCGAGATTCCTATGGAGCGCGTCACCGAGATTAAAGAGGGTGGCAAGCGTGAGACCAAGGATTCCAAGATCTTCCCGGGTTATGTCCTGGTCCGCATGGAGATGGATGACGATGCTTGGACGTGTGTTCGTAACACGCCTGGCGTCACCGGTTTCCTAGGCGGCAACGGCAAGCCCGCTCCGCTTTCCCGCGACGAGTACAACAAGATGACTCGTCGTCCCGGTAAGGGCGATTCGCCCAAGCGCACCTCGGTTGATATTGAGGTCGGTACGTCCGTCCGCGTCACCGATGGCCCGCTTACCGACTTTGATGGCAAGGTCTCCGAGGTTAACACCGAGGCTGGCAAGCTCAAGGTCACGCTGATGATCTTTGGCCGCGAGACGCCGGTCGAGCTCGACTTTAACCAGGTCGCTGTCATCGCTTAAGTTTTCGTCCGTTCGCGCGAGCGTGCTTCTTCTGTGACTGCTCATCTCAGGAGTGCTTCTAACACGTGCGTGCTTACGATATAGCAAGTACTTCACACTCGTGATTCGAAAGGAATGACCATGGCTGAGAAGAAGGTTGCCAACGTCATTAAGCTCCAGATTCCTGCTGGTGCAGCAAACCCCGCTCCTCCCGTCGGCCCCGCCCTGGGCGCTGCTGGCGTGAACATCATGCAGTTCTGCCAGGCCTTTAACGCCGAGACGCAGGACAAGAAGGGTGACATCATCCCCGTTGAGATCTCTGTCTACGAGGACAAGTCCTTCTCCTTCATCACCAAGACCCCGCCGGCGGCTCACCTTATCAAGAAGGAGCTGAACCTCAAGTCTGGTTCCGCTAAGCCCCAGGCTGACAAGGTTGGTCAGCTCTCCCAGGAGCAGCTCACCAAGATCGCCGAGATCAAGATGCCGGACCTCAATGCCAACGACATTGACGCCGCCAAGAAGATCATCGCCGGTACCGCCCGTTCCATGGGCGTCACCATCGCTGAGTAGCGATTTCTTATGGTAACGGCGGGTGCTCCGACCGGGGCGCCCGTTAAATGTGTGCAATAGGGCACACGATACGATGTGGGAGGGCTCACGCCCGTTTAACCACAGGAGGTAATGCACATGGCTAAGCATGGTAAGAGCTATAACGCCGCTGCCGAGAAGATCGACCGCGCCACGCTCTACACCCCCCTTCAGGCTGCCAAGCTCATCAAGGAGCTCGACACCGCCAAGTTCGACGAGACCGTCGAGGCTCACTTCCGTCTGGGCATCGATACTCGTAAGGCTGACCAGAACATCCGTGGTTCCATCTCCCTGCCCCACGGCACCGGCAAGACCGTTTGTGTTGCCGTCTTCGCCGAGGGCGAGAAGGCCCGTGAGGCTGAGGCTGCCGGCGCCGACATCATCGGTTCCGACGAGCTCGTCGCCCAGATTCAGAAGGGCGAGATCAACTTCGACGCCGCTATCGCTACGCCGAACATGATGGCCAAGGTTGGCCGCATCGGTAAGATCCTTGGTCCCCGTGGCCTCATGCCGAACCCCAAGCTCGGCACCGTGACCATGGACGTCGCCAAGATGGTCTCCGAGCTCAAGGCTGGCCGCGTTGAGTACCGCGCCGACCGCTACGGCATCTGCCACGTGCCCCTGGGCAAGAAGTCCTTCTCTGAGCAGCAGCTCGTCGAGAACTACGCTGCCCTGTACACCGAGATTCTGCGCGTCAAGCCCTCTTCTGCTAAGGGCAAGTACGTCAAGTCCATCTCCGTGTCTTCCACCATGGGCCCTGGCGTCAAGGTCGATCCCGCTGTCCAGCGTGACTTCCTGGCTGAGTAACTGCTAGTTACTGCCTGAGTACAGCAAGCATTGCTAAAGAAACCCGGTTCTGCCTTGTGCAGGACCGGGTTTCTTGCTATCGCGTCAAAAGCACCATAAAGGGGACAGTGTCCCCTTTATGGTGGTTACCAGGGTGTTCTGGCTGTTGAAGACTCGATGGCTTCGTGGCGTTTGAGCTCGCGGCGCATGGTTTGTGAGTTGAGCCAAGCTGCTTGCCAGCCGCGGATGGGGTAGTGCGTCTGGTCGAGCTCAAACTGCGTATAGCCGCAGGCGTTGATGATCGTCGTTCCACACACATGCTGACGCTCGCGCTGAAAATCGCAACCGTAGCTTTGGTGCACATGCCCGTGCACCATGTAGTCGGGATTCCAGGATTCGAGTGCTGTGTTAAAACACTCGAATCCTCGATGCGGCAGATCGTCCAGATCACCCATACCGGCGGCGGGTGCATGGGTAAGCAGAATGTCGCACCCGCCGACCATCCTAACCTTACGCGACAGCTTACGCATGCGCTTGGACATCTCGCGTTCGGTGTACATGTTGGCGCCGTCGCGATAACGCATGGACCCGCCAAGGCCCGCAATGCGAATCCCTCGGTACGTGTACACGCTGTCCTCTACGCAGATACATCCACCCGGTGCATGACGTGCGTAGCGGTCATCGTGATTGCCGCGCACGTAGATGAGCGGTTTGTTGATGACCGTAACCAAAAACTCAAGATAGTCCGGGTCCAGATCGCCAGCGGACAAAATCAGGTCGACTCCCTCAAAGCGTTCCTTGCGAAAGCACTCCCAAAGGCATCGTTCTTCGGTATCGGCTATGGCAAGGATTTTCATAGGGCAGGGACTTTCGGCTCATCGTCGAGCTGCGGAATGGTGCCTACCACGTTGTCCGCCAGCCAATTCATCTCGACAATCTGCGTGCTCGGCAGCGGAGGGAAGCCTTCGATCTGTACCACGCCGTTCTGGCTGTGGAGCTCGCCGCCAAAGGGGTTGATGGATCCCTCAACAATGCCGTTGCGGAGCAACTGCACGAGTTTGCGCGTTTGGTAGGGTAGGCCCGGAGCGTAACGGATGTCGATAACGCCGGAGCTCATGCCATACCAGTAGTTGACAGCGCGCACTTGGTTGTCGTCGCTGGTCTCGTCCCACGTGCCGTGAAGAAGGCTGCGAACGATGAGCTCGTAGTAACGGCCCCAGTTCCATACGGGCATGGCGATGCCGGTGACTTTGCCGTCGACCAAGCGGTGAAGCCCGTAGGCCGTTGGGTCTTCGAGCGACTTTGACATGTCAGCGCCGGTCATGACGCTTACGCCTTCGCGGCACATGGCTTCGGCAAGACCACCGGCGGGAACATCGCCCCAGGTGAGGATGACCTGCGCGCGCGGGTCGAGCAGCGAGGCGCCAATCGCAAAGGCGTTGATCTCGCTGAGTGCGCCCGAGGCGAAGACCGACGCGTGGTAACCGATGCGGTGGTTGTCCGCCATGCTGGCCGCAAGGGCGCCCAGCAGAAACTTGGCCTCGTACATCTTGCCAAAGTACGAACGGACGCTTTGATGGGGAAGGCCGATAGAGCAGTTGAGGAACCGAACCCGGGGATACTCAACGGCAGCCCTGAGCGTGTATTTCATCAGGCGGTGCGAGGTCGAGAAGATGACGTTTGCTCCATGTTTGACAGCCGTTTCCACGGCGGCGTAGAACACATCCGGATCGTGACAGTCCTCGAACGCCTCGGTGCGCACGATACCGCCAAAGTGCTCATCGAGATACTGACGCCCTTGGTCGTGCAGGCTGTCCCAGCTCGACGTCGCACAGGGGAACTCATGGATAAAGGCGATGCGCAGGGGGTTGGCCGTCGAGTAGACGGTCTTGCCCATAAAGAAGTTGAGCACGCCAGAGGTGGACTTGGCGGGCGTCTCCTCCTCGTCGACGCTCGGTGCTTCGACAAGATCGACCTTGTCCTCGTCATTTTTGCCGGCAATGACCAGCTCGCGCCAGATCTTGCACAGGCGGTTTACGACGATATCCGTTGGCGTATCCAGCAGGCGGTCCTGGTTGTACACATTGAGGTAGACGAGCATGGCGTCGGCGGGCGTAATGTCCAGGTGATCGCCGCCTGCGCGAAGGTGGGCACGCTTAAAGAGCAGGAAAGTGTGGCGCAGGTAGTCGACCTTTTTCTGCGGCCATTTTTCGATAAGGTTCTGACCGAGCATCTTCGCGAGCGTTTCGTAGCTTCCCTCACGCGAGAACTCAATCTCGTATAGGGGGCAGACGCGCCAAAACGCGCAGAACTCGCCGTACAGGCGGCTTTCGACGGAATCCCATGTGCCGGGGTAGAGACGGGTGACCTTGGCCGAAACCGTCGGGGCGTCTAGGAATTTGAGGACACTGACGCGTTTGTTGCCTTCTTGGACATAGAACCGATGCATGAACTCGGTGACGATGACGGGGTCGCGATAGCCCTCGGTCACCTGGATGTCGTAGAGGTTGGACCACTTGCGGGCGAACTCGGTGCTAAACGGAAGCAGGGGCATAAAGTTACACGAAAAGGCGGACTGACGGCCCTTGGTGACCGTGCCGACGACCATTTCGAGCGGAATATCCCGCAGGCCGACATTCTCTCGCTGACCTAAGGGGAGCTGAGCAACCAAGCTATCGAGGTCCGTAAGGTATGGATGCTCGCTTTGGCTAATGGCGCGTCGACGTCCTTGCTCGCCGCGCTTGCGTGCTTGACGATAGGCCTCTTCCATAATGTTGCTCCCTTAGTCGTTTAAACAACTATATGAACCATGGTACCACGAATGAAAACCACTACAAAGATGCCTGACCCCTTTGCGGTGGTTTAGGCGATGATGGGGGCGATGGCGCGGATGCAGGCGTCGGCAGCGGTGAAAGTGGTGCTGTCGTCGCTGACGATAAAGATGATCTTTCCTTTGATGCCAAAGTCGCCGATTTCGCTAAAGAGCACGTAGGGCTCTTTGTCAAAGCCCGAGATGGGCGAGACGGCCGTTTTGGTTGCGCTCGTGAGCTCGTCTGCCAGCACGTCAAGGGAAGCCCACTTAGACGTGTCCTTTACGGCAACGGGCACGGCCACGCGTCCAAAGGGCATCAAATGCACGAGCGTGTTCTTGGAGATGTTGGAGTTGGGCACAATGATGGTCTGTCCACAGGCATCCTCAATCGTTGTATGACGCCAAGTGATGTCTTGGACCACGCCGGATACGCCGCCGACCTCGATATTGTCGCCGGGTTTGATGATGCCCATAAAGGTCACTTGCATGCCGCCGATAAGGTTTGACAGCGTGTCCTGAAAGCCGAGCGAGATGGCGATGCCGCCGACGCCAAGAGCGGCGACGAGCGCGTTTGCGTTAATGCCAAAGCAGTTGTCGAGGATAAAGCTGCCGCCAATCATCCAGATGACGGCGCGCGCGATGTTGATGAAGATACTTGATGCCGGAAGTGGGTTATCGTCTCGGTTAAGCAGATGGTTCAGGGTCTTGGATACGACCTTGGCGGCGACGGCGGTGCCTATCGCCAAGATGACGGCCCAGATGATGTTGTGGACCCACCGTTGCTCAAAGAAATGAAGAATCGGCTCAAACAATTCCATGTAGGGAAAACCTCCTAATGATCGTCCAACCATGATACCCATCAAGAAGCCCGTCCGATCACATCGGACGGGCCGATAACTTGAGATGGGGTGGCCGCGGTGGCGTAAGCTGGGGCGCCGGCGAGCACGCCGGCAAGGAGTGCGGCGGTCAAGGCGAGACGGGGAAGAGAGCTTCTCGTGGCAGTTTCCTTAGTCCTTAACCAGTAGTTCCTGCTGACGCTGGATTATCGACATAATATGCGAAAACCGCCGCAAGGGCGTCTGTCCCTTTGCGGCGGTTTTGACGTTTGCACAGATAAAACCTACCAAAATAAACCTGTCCCTTTTTGGCAGGTTTTAGCTCAGCAGCATGCGGTCGTTGGCGAGCTCGCCTCCCGAGACCTCCTCGAACTTCTGCAGCAGGTCGGCTACGGTGAGCGACTTCTTCTCATCGCCCGCCACGTCGTAGATCACATGGCCCTCGTGCATCATGATCAGACGGTTGCCCAGACGGATGGCGTCGTTCATGTTGTGCGTGACCATGAGCGTGGTCAGGTGGTTCTCGTCGACGATCTCCTCGGTCAGGTTAAGCACCTTAGAGGCCGTCTTGGGGTC
Organism: uncultured Collinsella sp.; assembly: GCA_900541245.1. Taxonomy (GTDB): domain Bacteria; phylum Actinomycetota; class Coriobacteriia; order Coriobacteriales; family Coriobacteriaceae; genus Collinsella. Next base: position 46,941 of record UQIS01000009.1, on the reverse strand, counting down.
GAGGGCCGCGGTGTGCTCGTCGAGCAGCAGCAGGCGCGGCCTGGTGAGCGTGGCCATCAGCAGGGTGAGTGCCTGGCGCTGGCCACCCGAGAGCAGGCCGACCTTAGCGTTGAGGCGCGTATCCAGACCAAGGTCCAGACGCTTGAGCAGCTCAACGTACTCATCTTTCTCGGCCTTGGTGACGCCCCACGAAAGGCCGCGACGCTGGCCGCGACGCTTGGCGAGGGCCAGGTTCTCGGCGATTTGCATGTCGGCAGCGGTACCGCGCATGGGGTCCTGAAACACGCGGCCCAGGTACTTGGCGCGCTGCGACTCGCTCAGGCGCGAGATGTCGGTGCCGTCGAGCTCAATAACGCCCGAATCGAGCGGGTACACGCCGGCGATCATGTTGAGCAGCGTGGACTTGCCGGCGCCGTTGCCGCCGATCACGGTTACAAAGTCGCCGTCATTTAGGGTGAGGTCGACGCCGGTGAGCGCGCGCTTCTCGGTGACGGTGCCCTTGTTAAAGGTCTTCTTGACGTGCGAGAGCTTAAGCATCTGCCTCATCCCCCTTCGTGTAGGAGCTGCGGAGCTTATAGCGCTCCCAAACCACGGGCACGCACAGGGCCACGGCGACGATCACGGCGGAGAGCAGCTTCATGTCGTTGGCGTCCATACCCAACTGCAGCACGATGGCGCGGATAAGGAAGTACACCACGGAGCCAAAGACGGCGGAGGCAAGACGGACGCTAAACTGCGTGAGGCCGCCGGGCAGCAGACGGCCGAGCACCTCACCGATGACGATGGCGGCAAGACCGATAACGATAGCGCCGGTACCCATGCCAATGTCGGCATACTTTTGGCTCTGGCAGATAAGCGCGCCAGAGAGGCCGATGAGGGCGTTGGAGAGCACGAGGGCGATCATCTTGGTGGAGTTGGTGTTGACGCCCAGAGCGCGGATCATGTACTCGTTGTTGCCGGTGGCGCGCAGCGCCGAGCCGATCTCGGTGCCAAAGAACCAATACAGGATGGCAACGATAGCCACGGCGAGCAGGATGCCCAAGATGATGGCAACGGTGGACTGCGGCAGACCGGTCATATTGCTGACGGCCGAGAACACGGTGCCCTTGGCAAGAATGGGCGTATTGGACTTGCCCATGATGCGCAGGTTGATGGACCACAGACTGATCTGGGTGAGGATTCCGGCGAGGATCGCGGGAATCTCAAAGACGGTGGTCAAAATGCCCGTGACGGCACCCGCGATGGCGCCGGCGCACATACCGGCCAGCACGGCGAGCAGCGGGTCGACGTTGTTATTGACGATGAGCACAGCGCAGACGCAGCCGCCGAGGGCAAAGCTGCCGTCGCAGGTCATATCGGGGATGTCGAGCAGGCGGAACGTGATAAACACGCCAAGCACCATAATGCCCCAGAGGACGCCCTGCGAAACGGCGCCCTGCAATGCAATGAGCATGCTTCATACCTCCTAGGATAGGGTGGACACGTGATTCACCATAATAGCGGTAACAATGCATAAAAGAGCTGCGGACAGACGTTTTGTTTTACCTGAAACAAGCAGGGCGGACGCCGGTCTACAGCGCCCGCCCCTGTGGCTCAGATATTGAATAACGCAGCTAAAGCGCGAGCACGGGCTCTAGACGCATGCCGCGTATAGCATTACGCGTCCAGAGCGGAAAGGTCGATGCCCAGGGCCTCGGCCATTTCGTCGTTCTTGACGACGACCAGGTCCTTGCTCGAGAGGTGTTTGATCGGCATGTCCTCGGGCTTGGCCTCGCCCTTCAGGATCTTGACGGCCATCTCGCCCGCGGCATAGCCTAGGTCCTCGTAATTGATGGAGAGGGTGAACAGGCCGCCGGCCATGCACATACCCTCCTCGCCGGTCACGAAGGGAAGCTTGTTTTCCTTGCAGATCTGGCCGACCTGCGAGGCACCCGCGGCGATGGTGTTGTCGGTGGGGGAGTACAGCGCGTCGACCTTGCCCACGGCAGACTCGACGACGGACTGAATCTCGTTGGAGCTCGAGACGGTGAAATCGGTGTACTCGAGGCCCAGCTTGTCGAGCTCCTTCTTGGCGGCCTTGATCTGGACGTCGGAGTTGGACTCGGCGGTGCAGTAGAGCAGGCCGACCTTTTTAACGTCGGGCAGGACCTTCTGCATCATCTCGAGCTGCTCGGCGACCGGGGTGAGGTCGGAAGCGCCCGTGACGTTGGTGCCGGGCTTGTCGTTGTCTTGGACCAGGCCGGAGGCGGCATAGTCGGTGATGGCGCAGCCCACGATGGGGATATCGGCCGTGGCGCCGGCGGCAGCCTGCGCGGCGGGCGTGGCGATGGCATAAATCAGGTTGACGTTGTCGCCCACAAACTTGTCGGCAATGGACTTACACGTGGACTGGTCGTTCTGGGCGTTCTTCTGGTCGATCTTGACCTTAAGGCCGCTCTTCTTGATGGCCTTGACAAAGCCGTCGTTGGCGGCATCGAGCGCGGAGTGCTCGGTGAGCTGCAGAACGCCGATGGTGTAGTCGGAACCGGCGGCAGCGGAGCCGGAACCAGAGTTGCCGCCGCATCCGGCGAGCGGGGCGAGCGCGAGCAGGCCGGCGGAGACCAGAAGGCTCCTGCGGCTGATGGTGATGTCCTTCATATCATTACCCCCAGTATAAAAATGGCTGGAAACACTGCACTGGGACAAAGTGCAAGTGGAACTATAGTAGCGCTGATGTCCATTTTTACAACAGCCTGGCGGGTTTTTTAATACAGAATCGGATGGGCGGTACGGGTAGTCGAATGGGCGGCGGAGGGTCTTATGCGGCGGAGGAGGCGTCGTCCTCGTCCAGGGCGGCGAAGAGCTTCTTGCCGTCGAGGAGACGTGTGGTGACGTTTCTCATTCGGCCAATCTCTACGGTACGCAACGTGTCATCGGCGCCTCGGGCGTCATAGACCGTTCCCAGCAAATAAGAGATGCCGTCTCGTTGCTTGATGGCAAAAGGACGGAGTGTCATCCGCGCTGCTTCGGTTTCGCCACGTGCCGTGACGCTCGAAATATCAAAACTCACCGTGGTTCCGTGGTCGATGGCCTGCTCGACGAGCTCGCACGTGTCGATACGCTTGATGGGCGTGCGTGTTGCCTTGGTAGCCTTGCTGCCTGCGCTCGGAACGGGTTCGGGTGTATCGAGGTAGCCGCGAACGTCGGCACTCGCCATGGCAACTAAGTGCTGCGCCATGCTCTTGCGAATAGCGATAGGCGTGGAGCGGTTGCGCATGACCATGCCGTGAAGCCGGATGATCTCCTCGTCGGTGAGTGGACGGGTCAAGAGCCGATACCCCACGCCGCGCTTGTATTCAATCTCATATCCGGCGTGGCGAAGTGCGGAGATGGCGGTGTAGATGCTGCGCCGCGCCGCCGAGATGGGCATGCGGGCGGGGTCGTCGGGATGGGCGAGGCGCCGGATCAACTCATCGGAAAGCATGGCCTTGTCCTCGCCGGTGTTTTCGCTCAAGAGCTGCAGGATGCGAACGGCGCGATAGGCTGCCATCGAGGCGGCGCCTCTCGTCGTGGTGTCGTAGGTTTCAACAGCGGCTTCGGTCATCGTGCCCACGTCCTTTCCGTTTTGGGTGGCGACGGTATGGAGCCTAGGACGTGGGGCTTTCCCAGGGGCGCAGAGCGCTCTGGGCGGTCGGTAGTCGTCGGCAAACGGCGGGTCGAGTTTTCAACAGCCCTGCTCAACTGACCAAAACCTTGCCAAAATCTTGACGGATGCTGTTGAAAAAAGCGTCTCTCGACCGATGTCGAGAGACGCTTGTACGATGAGCGTTGGCGTGTGGCGACGCGAGCTAGCGTTCGACAATTAGAAGTCGGCGTTGCCCACGGTGCGCGGGTGCGGCAGGGCGTCGCGGATGTTGCCCACGCCGGTCAGATACATGACCAAGCGCTCGAAGCCCAGACCGTAGCCGGCGTGCTTGCAGGAACCGTAGCGGCGCAGGTCAAGGTAGTACTTGTACTGCTCGGGATTCATGCCCAGGTCCTTGATGCGGGCCTCGAGCAGATCCAGGCGCTCCTCGCGCTGGGAGCCGCCGATAATCTCGCCGATACCGGGAACCAGGCAGTCGGCGGCGGCGACGGTCTTGCCGTCCTCGTTCATGCGCATGTAGAACGCCTTGATCTCGGCCGGGTAGTCGGTCACGAAGGTCGGGCGCTTAAAGTGCTCCTCGGTCAGGAAGCGCGCGTGCTCGGGCTGCAGGTCGATGCCCCAGCTGACGGGGTAATCAAACTGGTGGCCAGCAGCGACTGCCTGCTCCAGGATCTCGACGGCCTCGGTGTAGGTAACGCGGGCAAAGTCGGAGTTGGCGACATGGTCCAGGCGCTCGAGCAGACCCTTGTCCACAAACTTGTTGAGCATGTTGAGCTCGTCGGGGCAGGTGGCCATAACGTACTTAAGGACGTACTTGAGCATGGCCTCGGCGTTGTCCATATAGTCGTTGAGGTCGGCAAAGGCCATCTCGGGCTCGATCATCCAAAACTCGGCGGCGTGGCGCGTGGTGTTGGAGTTCTCGGCACGGAAGGTGGGGCCAAAGGTGTACACGTCGCCAAAGGCCATGGCAAAGTTCTCGGCATTGAGCTGACCGGACACGGTGAGGCTCGCATGCTTGCCAAAGAAGTCCTGGCTCCAGTCGACCTCGCCGGACTCGGTGAGGGGCGGATTTTTGGGGTCGAGCGTGGTCACGCGGAACATCTCGCCGGCGCCCTCGCAGTCACTCGTGGTGATGATGGGGGTGTTGACGTAGACAAAGCCCTGCTCCTGGAAGAAGCGGTGGATGGCGGCAGCCGCGACAGAGCGGATGCGGAACACGGCGCGGAACAGGTTGGTGCGCGGGCGCAGGTGCTGCTGGGTGCGCAGGAACTCGACGGTTGCGCGCTTCTTCTGCAGCGGGTAATCCGGGGCGCTCGTGCCCTCGACCTCGATGGAGGTGGCAGAAAGCTCGAAAGGCTGGGGCGCATCGGGGGTCAGCTTGACGGTGCCGGTGCAAATGAGTGCGGCCGAGACGTTTTGATGGGCGATCTCGTCGTAGTTGTCGAGTGCCTCGCGGTTCATGACGACCTGCAGGTCGCGGAAGCAGCTGCCGTCGTTGAGCGTAACAAAGCCAAAGTTCTTCATGTCGCGGACGGACTTGACCCAGCCGGCGACGGTGACGGTCTGGCCGCCGAGCGACTCGGCATCGGCATAGAGCTGCGCGATTTTGGTGCGGTTCACGTATCCTCCCATAACGGTTGAATGATGGTTATCCATACAGTTCGATATTCTAGCAGCTCGGCTCATTTGGGCTATACAGATAAGGCATTGGCGGGATGGTTTTTCAAACGAAAAGCGCCCGCGGCCAAATGGTCGCGGGCACTTGACGAGGTGCCTTTTGGCTGTGTGGCGCGGGGCCTGGCTACTTGGTCTTGGCAACCAGCAGCGGGTCGCCAAGCTTGACGAGCGGGTTGCCGCCGATAAGCGTTCCAGACTCGCCGACATGGTCGATGCTCTTAAGACGATCGAGCTCGGAGACGATGACGGTCACGATGTCCTCGTGACCAGCGGCCTTAATGGCCTCGCGGTCGAAGCTGATGAGCGGCTGGCCTGCCTTGACCACATCGCCCATCTCGACAAAGCGGGCAAAACCCTTGCCGTTCATTTCCACGGTGCCCAGGCCAACATGGATGAACACGCGCAGGCCGTCCTCGGTAATCATGCCGATGGAGTGGTTGGTGACGGTGGTGGCGCCGATGCGGCCGTTGGCGGGCGCATAGATGGTGCCGGTAATGGGCTCGATGCCATAGCCCTGGCCAAGCATGCCCGAGGCGATCGTCTCGTCGGGAACCTCGTTCAGGTTGACGAGCACGCCGTTGACGGGGGCATAGATGACGCCTTCGCGGGTGGCGAAGCTTGCTGCGGGCGGAACGGACGCCTCGCCGGTCGAGGTGAAGGTGGACTTAAGCGAATCGAGCAGACCCATAGTTGCCTCCAACTTAAATAGGCGCATATCGCGCGTTTGGTTTGCCGGAAACGTTTCATATGTGTTTCGCGGCTTGGTCAACGCCCCCTATTCTACGCTGCTCGCGATACCTCTGAGCTGGGATTATGTGATATATCAGTTGGAGGGAAACTTATTGCCGGAGAGTTTCTGCGCCACGGGTTCAAGTGGGGTACGCTTGAAGGCGAAAAACAAGGGCGCATAATTTGCGCGAAGGGAGCACATATGATTGTCGAGAACCATGCGCTGTGGGGCGAGGAGCCGACCGAGGATTATCCGGCGACGTTTACGTATTTGGGTGCCGAGCCGCTGCCCGATAAACCGAATGGCCGCCGCCTCGCGGTGATCATCTGCGGCGGAGGCGGGTTTACGCATATCGCTCCGCACGAGCAGGACCCGGTGGCGTTTGCATTTTTGGATCGCGGCTACCAGGCCTTTGTGCTCAACTATGTCACGAGTTCTACGGGTGACGTGAGCTTTCCGCACCCCCAGGCAGATCTTGCCAAGATGGTCGCCACGGTGCGCGCCAACGCCGACGAGTGGCATGTCGATCCTAAGCGCGTGTGCGTCGTGGGCTTTTCTGCTGGCGGCATGATTTGCGCCTCGCTGGCAACACAGTGGAAGACCGGCCCCTTTGCGGCACTTGCCGGGGCGCGTCCGGACGACATTCGTCCCGATGCCGTGGTGCTGGGCTATCCATTGCTCGACTTTGCCTATGTGCGCGACATGCAGACGCGCGATCCGCGCATTGACTTGCGCGTGCCCAAGACGGGCGGCAAGACGGGACGCGATTTGCTCAACGACTACCTGTCGATGGTGACGGGCGGCGAGGCAACTGACGAGCATCTGGCCGACATCTGCCCCACCACGCATGTTTCGCGTCAGATGCCGCCGACCTTTGTGTGGGGCGTGTCCGACGACAAGACGGCGCCGATCGCGCAGGTCTACCCGTTTGCGCAGCGCATGGCCGAGGAGGGCGTTGCATGCGAGATGCACGTTTTTGACCAGGGCGGCCACGGCCTTTCGCTCGGCAACGCCAACACCGCGGTCGACAACGAGGACAAGCAGGTGGCGGTCCGTCCCTGGATCCGCCTAGCCTTCCGCTTTCTGGAGCGCCACGGGTTTTAGTTACGGCGTTTTACCAAACGCCGTAACCATTTGACGCTGCAAGCCCGCCAGAGCGGCAATCTGCCTTTCAGCTTCGGTGGCATGACCAGAAGGTCAATGCCACCTCGCTTGAAGGCACCTTGCTCGCTCTGGCGGGCTTTCGCTCATATGACCCAATCCGCTGTCAAGAGCCACAATGGCCCCGCCGACCGCTTGCAATCGGTCGGCGGGGCCTGCCGTTAACCCGTCCCGGTCCGCCCCCGGCATGTCATCGACGCCTTCGGCTCAGTCTCATATCCGCGGATACCGTTCTGTCGGCCCGCACTCCATTCCTTCGGCGGGGTTCCCCAAGTCTGTCGAGGCGCATGCGGAGGGCTCCGCGCGCACAGCGAAATAGGGGGTATCCCCGAAGGCCGCCCGGCTCGCCGGGACGGGGGCTGTGTCTATTCCGCGCCCTCCCGGCACATCATGCCGAGGGCCCAGAGCCACCTCACGAGCTCGGCCGCGGTGGCCGCGTTGGCCTTCGCCGCGGGCATGCCGCGGGCGAGCATCTCCTCGCGCCGCCGCAGGAGCCGCTCGGACCCCTTCCTCCCGTGCACCCTTATCTCGAGGGGCACGCCCGTGTCCCTCGGCATGAGCTTCGGCTGGTGCCGCGCCGCGGCGTAGCACCATGAGCCCTCAACGGCCAGCTTCCTCACGAGCGCGTTGCCCGCACCGCTGACGCCTCCGAGCCGCACGGAGTCGCCACTCGACCTCTGACTCGGCGCGAGGCCGAAATAGGCCGTGACCTGCCTTCCGGAACGGAACCTCGTGAAGTCGCCGACCTCGGCCGAGAAGGCCGCGGCCAGCGCGAAGGCGCAGCCCTTGATCGACTGGAGGGCGGCCACCTCCGCGGCGATCGGGCTGGCATCCACGGCCGCCCTGTACTCGGAGAGCAGGTCCGCCCGGGCCTCCGCCGCGGCCTCGACCTCGTTCCTCAGGGCGGCGAGCGCCCGAACCCCGCCATCGTCCTCAGGCCTGACCTTGTCGAGCCACCTCAGGAAGTCGTAGGTCCAGTACTTCCTCGGGTTGCCGGCGGGCGTGGTGCCGCCGTAGACGAACCCCCGCCTTGCGAGGAAGGCGAGCAGCCGCTGCTTGGCGGTCGCCAGGCGCGCGGTCGCCCCGTCGTAGGCGCCGGCGAGGTCCCTGATGCCCTCGACCTCGGGGGAGGGGACCCATACGGGGGAGATGTCGTGGGCGAGTATCGCCTTGGCCATCCTGGCGGCGTCGTTCCTGTCGTTCTTGGAGGCCGAGTCGGCGGCCGACCTGGGGATCTTCGAGACCGCGGCGACGACGCACTCGACGCCGAGCCCGGCGAGCTCCCGCTGCGGGGCGAAGCCGAGGTAGCCGCTCTCGTAGGCCGCGAGCGACGGCCCGGGGAACCCATCCATCCACCCGGCGATCTCGCCCCAGGGGTTGCCGGGGAACCTCCTCGTCACGGCCTCGCCGGTGTCCGCGTCGAGGGCGCAGACGGTGGTCGACCTCAGGTGGACGTCCATCCCGAACGCGGTAGAATAATTTGGCATGGGAGCCTCCCAACCTCGTTGCGGCGCGGCTGCGCCTATGGCACTTCGACATCATTGCCGCAGCCCCGACCCGCGGTCACGAGCGGGGGCTCCTGTCTTTTTAGTGCCCTCGGATTGGGTCATAGTGTCTGTCGGTTCCAAGACATCGGCGTTGCTATGGCCCAGATGCGGCACTTGGGGACGGTCCTTGCAACAATCTGTTGATTGAACATCGTCGTATGTTCGCGCTATCATGCGTGGTTAAATGGTTAGCCATGGCAAACGGTTAGCCAAGATAAACAAAATGCAACGCCCTGTGGGCGCCGGGGGAGGAACACGGACGTGAAGCTCGATACACTCGAGATTGGAAAGGACGCCGTTGTCGCATCGGTGGCATCGGACGATCAGGCACTCCGACAGCATATTTTGGACATGGGTCTAACGCCGGGCACCGAAGTCACCATGATGAAGTACGCCCCCATGGGCGATCCGCTCGAGATCCGCCTGCGTGGCTACGAGTTGACACTGCGCAAGGACGATGCCGCTCGCATCGAGCTCGTGGGTATTCACGACACCGATACGGGTCCGCGCGCTAACGCCGCAATCGGCACGACGGAGCATCCGGCCCTGGGCGAGGGGACGTATTCGCCCCGTGCGGCAAAGACGGCCGTGCCCGAGGGCGCGCCGCTGCACTTTGCCCTCGCCGGCAACCAAAACTGCGGCAAGACCACGTTATTCAACCAGCTGACGGGCTCCAACCAGCACGTCGGTAACTTTCCCGGCGTGACGGTCGACCGCAAAGATGGCACCATCCGCAACCACCCCGAGGCAAGCGTTACCGACCTGCCTGGCATCTATTCGCTGTCGCCGTACACGGGCGAAGAGATCGTGAGCCGTCAATTCATCCTTGACGAAAACCCCGACGCCATCATCGACATCATTGACGCCACCAACATCGAGCGCAACCTGTACCTGACACTGCAGCTCATGGAGCTTGATCGTCCTATGGTCATCGCGCTCAACATGATGGACGAGGTGACCGCCAACGGCGGCGCCGTAGACGTCAACTTGCTCGAGAGCCTGTTGGGCGTGCCCGTTGTCCCCATTAGCGCTGCCCGCAACGAGGGCATCGGCGAGCTGGTGGACCACGCCCTGCACGTGGCGCGGTTCCGCGAGCGCCCTGGTCGCCTGGACTTTTGCGCGCCCGACGGTCCGGACGGCGGTGCGCTGCATCGCTGCATCCACGGTATTGCTAACCTGATCGAGGACCATGCCGTGACGGCGCACATCCCGGTGCGCTTTGCGGCGACCAAGCTGGTCGAGGGCGATGAGCTGGTAACCGAGGCGCTTCACCTGGATCGCAATGAGCTCGACGCTATCGAGCACATCATCACCCAGATGGAGGGCGAGGCCGGCACCGACCGCCTATCTGCACTGGCCGATATGCGTTTTAGCTTTATCGGCGACTTGTGCGGGCGTTGCGTCGTCAAGCCGCACGAGAGCCGCGAGCACGTGCGCTCCGTCAAGATTGACCGCATCCTGACAGGTCGTTACACAGCCATTCCGGCGTTTCTGGTGATCATGGGCCTCGTCTTTTGGCTGACGTTTGGCGTGATCGGCGCGGCGTTGCAGGGACTCATGGAGGACGGTATCGCTGCCATCATCGCCTCGGCCGATGCGGGCCTCAAGGCGTTCGGTACCAACGACGTGGTGCGCTCGCTGGCTGTCGACGGCGTGCTTACGGGCGTGGGCAGTGTGCTGACCTTCCTGCCGATTATCGTCGTGCTCTTTTTGTTCCTCTCCATTCTGGAAGACTCCGGATACATGGCGCGCGTGGCCTTTGTCATGGATAAGGTGTTGCGTCGCTTTGGCCTGTCGGGCCGCAGTTTCGTGCCCATGCTCGTCGGTTTTGGCTGCACCGTGCCGGCTATCATGTCGACCCGTACGCTCCCATCCGAGCACGACCGCAAGATGACGGTCATGCTCACGCCGTTTATGAGCTGCTCAGCCAAGCTGCCGGTTTACGGCTTGCTGTGCGGGGCGTTTTTCCCGCAGGCGACGGTTCCCGCCATGGTCTCGCTCTATCTGATCGGTATCGTGGTCGGCTGCGTCGCGGCTTTGGTGCTCAACCGCACGGCATTTAAGGGCGACCCGGTGCCGTTTATCATGGAGCTCCCCAATTACCGCCTGCCGAGCGTCAAGACGACAGTGATGCTGGCATGGGATAAGGCCAAGGACTTCATCACTAAGGCCTTTACCATTATCTTTGCCGCGACCGTGGTCATCTGGTTCCTTCAGACGTTCGACATCCGCTTTAACGTGGTCGCCGACCAGTCGCAAAGCCTGCTTGCCGGTCTGGGTAGCATCATCGCGCCGGTGTTGGCCCCGCTCGGCTTTGGCGACTGGCGCGCCTCGACGGCGCTCGTCACGGGGCTCATTGCCAAGGAGAGCGTCATCTCGACGCTCACGGTGCTTTTGGGCGCAACGTCGCCCGCGGCACTGTCAGCCATGTTTTCGCCGTTTACCGCCTACGTGTTCCTGGTCTTTACGCTGCTGTACCCGCCTTGCGTGGCGTCCATCGGCGCCGTCAAGAGCGAGTTGGGCGCACGCTATGCCGTGGCCGTATTCGCGTTTCAGGTGACGGTCGCCTGGGTCGTGGCGTTTGTCGTGCATTCGGCGGGCATGTTGCTGGGGTTGGCTTAGTTATGAATTGACGGCGCAACCTCTGTGTATCGAATTGTTTTCGGACCCGCATCTGTTGCTGACGGATGCGGGGCCGTTGCTATATAATCGCCTCCGCTCAAAATGATTGGAGACGTTATATATGAGTCAGGCAAGGCAAGACGGCATCACGCTCAGGCAGTGGCTCCCGCTCGTCGGGCTCACCTGCTGTGCGTTCGTGTTCAACACGTCGGAGTTTATGCCCATCGGCCTTTTGACTGATATCGCCGCGTCGTTCTCGCTCACCGAGGCCCAGGCGGGCATCATGATCTCGGTCTATGCCTGGGGCGTCATGCTGCTGTCGTTGCCGCTCATGGTGTTCGCTTCGCGTTTCGAGTTCAAGCGGATGCTGCTGGGCGTGCTCGCCGTGTTCTCGCTGGGCCAGTTCCTGTCCGCCTTGGCACCGACCTATCCCATCTTAGTCTGCGCGCGCCTGGTGGTTGCCTGCGCGCACGCCGTGTTCTGGTCGGTCGCCTCGATCATGGCGTCGCGCCTGGTTGGCACACGCCACGGGGCGCTCGCTATCAGCATGATCGCCACGGGCTCTTCCATCGCACAGATCTTTGGCCTGCCGCTCGGTCGCGCCATTGGCTTGGCCGTGGGCTGGCGCATGACGTTTGCCGTGGTCGGAGCGCTGTCTGCTGTCGCGGTCGTCTACCAGGCCACGGTGTTCCCTGCCATGCCAGCGGGCGAGCGTTTTACGCTCAAGCAGCTGCCCGAGCTGCTCAAGAATCCGTTCCTCATCGCGCTCTACGCAGTCACGGTCTTCATGGCGACCGGCTATTACGCAAGCTACAGCTATATCGAGCCCTTCCTGGCGCAGGTCGCGCACGTCGATGCGGGCGCCATTACCATGACGTTGACGGCGTTTGGCTGCTCTGGTTTGCTCGGAAGCTGGCTGTTTGGCCGCCTGTTCGATGGGCATCGCTTCCCGTTCTTGGCTATCACGCTCTCCGGCGTGCCGGTGGCTCTGCTGCTCATGGGTCCGGCCGCATCGTCACTCGCTGCGGTTCTCGCTGTGTGCGCACTGTGGGGTTGCTGCGCCACGGCCTTTAACGTGGCGTTTCAGGCCGAGCTCATCAAGCACACGCCGGCAGATTCGTCGGCCGTCGCCATGTCGATCTTCTCGGGCCTGTTCAACCTCGGTATCGGCACGGGTACCGCGATCGGCGGAGCCGTGGTTTCGGGTCCCGGTATCGCCTGGATCGGCTTTGTGGGCGGGGCGATTGCCGTCGTGGGCGTTATCCTCGCCATCACGGTGATGTTCCCAGCCATCCGCCGCGCCAAGCCCGTCGCCTAGCCACGTCCTCTCATCAGTTGCGGTGGAATAGTTCCTGTTTAAGGCCTTTGAAGGCCCAAGCAGGAACTATTCCACCGCAACTTATTTTGGGGGAGGGGATACAAGCTGGGCATACAATGGATGTCGTTGTGTTGAGCTTACCGGGAGGTTGCTATGTGGGCATACGAGACGACGTTCTATCAGATCTATCCGCTGGGCTTTTGCGGAGCTCCGCGCGAAAACGCCGCCCCCGTTGCCGAGGATGAGCTCGCCCAGGCCGCCGATGTCGAACCCAACCCCGATGCTCCTATCATGAAGATTGCCCAATGGGCCGACTGCCTGCAAAAACTCGGCGTTGGCGCTGTGCTCATCAACCCGCCGCTCGAGTCCGATAGTCACGGCTACGACACGCGCAGCCTGCGCCATATAGACCGTCGCCTGGGCGGGGATGCCGACTTTGCCGCCGTATGCGACACGCTGCACGCCCATGGCATCCGCGTGGTGCTCGATGCCGTCTTCAACCACGTCGGTCGCGGCTTTTGGGCCTTCCGCGATGTGCAGGAGCGCAAGTGGGATTCGCCGTACAAGGATTGGTTTCACATCAGTTTTGACGGCGACTCCTGCTATGGCGACGGCTTTTGGTACGAGGGCTGGGAGGGTCATTTTGAGCTTGTGAAGCTCAACCTGCAAAATCCCGCTGTGGTCGATTACCTGCTCGAGTCTGTGCGCCGTTGGGCCGACGTCTTTGGCGTCGACGGCCTGCGCCTGGACGTCGCCTACATGCTCGACCGCGACTTTATGCGCCGCCTACACTCCTTTACCCGTGAGCTCAAGCCCGGCTTTGTGCTCATCGGCGAGACGCTCCACGGCGACTACAATCAGATCGTCAACGACGAGATGCTCGACTCGTGCACTAATTACGAGTGCTACAAGGGCCTGTATTCCAGCTTTAACTCGGTCAACATGTTCGAGATCGCCCATTCGCTGCACCGTCAGTTTGGCGGCGACCCTTGGTGCATCTACCGCGGCAAACATCTGCTTTCGTTTGTCGACAACCACGATGTGCCGCGCCTGGCAAGTATCCTCACCGACAAATCCTGCCTGCGTCCCGCCTATGGCATGCTCTTTGGCATGCCGGGCATCCCGTGCGTCTACTATGGCAGCGAGTGGGGAATTGCTGGCGAAAAGGGCGGCCCCGATGGCGACTGGGCGCTGCGACCTGCGCTCAATGAGCCTGCGCCCAACGAGCTGACGGCGTTCATCACGCAGCTTGCGCACCTTCGCTCGGCCGACGACGCGGCTGCCCGTGCTCTCAACTACGGTGCCTATCGCAACGTGGTGATCCAGAACAAGCAGCTGCTGTTCGAGCGCGCCTGCGACGACGCGGCGGTGCTCGTGGCGGTGAATGCCGTGGGTGAGCCTTACACCTTTGGCGCCGGCGAACTCAACGGCTCCTTCGTCGACCTGCTTGCCGACGATGCGCCCACGGTCGAGCTGACGGGTACCCTTGAGCTTGCACCCTACGAGGTGCGCTATCTGTTGAGAGCCTAGCCCATGGCCGTGTCTGACGAGGGCTATCAACATATTGAGCATGGGTTTGAGCCCGTGTTTGACGAGCACTCGCGCGTTTTGGTGCTCGGGTCGTTTCCCTCGGTGCTTTCGCGCGCCAATGCCTTTTATTACGGCAACCCTCAGAATCGCTTTTGGCGTGTGATGGCCACGTGCCTCGGTATGCCTGTGCCGCCCAACGAGGGCGATCCTTTGGCAAGCGGTGAGCCCGCGACGCTCGATGCCTCCATTGCCGCCAAGCGGGCCATGCTGCTGAACGGCGGCGTGGCCCTGTGGGATGTGGTCGAGAGCTGCGACATTAAGGGCTCGAGCGACGCGAGCATCCGCAACGTTGTGCCGGCACATATCGAGCGCATTACCGATGCCGCGCCGATTGAGGTCGTTGCCTGTAACGGCGGCACGGCAGGGCGACTCTACAAACGCTACTTGCAAGATCGGACGGGGCTGCCTGCCATCGTCCTGCCCTCGACAAGTCCCGCCAATGCCGCCTGGCGCCTGGAGCGTCTTGTCGAGCGTTGGCACGAAGCCGTTGACTGGGCTGTTATTTAATTTAGATTTTTGTTTGAGCGTGGGCGCCCAGACGTTTCAGAACGCCTCGCCAGATCGGCGCGGGCACGGCTGGCTCGGCGCAAACCATGCCGTCGGCGTCGACGTTGGCGGCATTGCCGCCGCCAAGTCGCTGTGCATGCTTGACGGAGCAGCCCATGCGCACAGCGCCCACGAGCTTGTCCATCGCTTCCGAAAACGGTCGGCGCAAGAGGCCCATGCGCGGGGAGCGACGAAGCGCTGCGATGCCGCTGCCGGCGCAGATGGCAACGCCGCCACACCACAATTGGTCATGGCGCTCACATGCCTTGTGCAGGCGAACGGCGGTCCCACGCGCCTGCTCAGTGCTCTCTTGTGCGGCTCGAATCGCGGCATAGACGCGCGTTCCCGTACCGCCAAAGCGCTCAAGCGCCTGCTCGATGGCTGTCAACGTCTCATCGTCAGCCACATCTTCAATGGCCAGCACGATGCCATCGGCAACGCTGCCGGCGTCATTTGCCTTCAAGTCGACCGGGCGGGGGAGTGCGGTGCCGGAAAGCTGTGCATAGGCGGCGATGGCATCCTGCAGGTCCCAGAGCAAAAACTCAAGATCGGCACTATTGGGAATGCTGATATACGCAATGGTTTGCAGCGTTTTTGGTACATCGCTGCGCGCGGTCGGCTCCATGCTGCCTCCTTTCCGGTTGGTTTCCGTTTAGGTTACACCGTCCGGCGGCGCCCCGCCGCGCTATCCTAGTGCAACCCTTACGAAAGGAACGCCATGCGACTGCCCATGAATACCTCGCTTGCCACGCTCAAGCCCTCCGGTATCCGCCGAATCAACGCGCTCGCCGCCCAGCACCCGGGGTGCATCGCGCTTGCGCTTGGCGAGCCCGATTTTCCCACGCCCGATGTGATTAGCGCCGAGGTGACCGCCGCACTGGACCGCGGTGACACGCACTATCCGCCCAACAACGGGCGCCCCGCCCTGCGTGAGGCGTTATCTGCCTACATGGGGGACGCGGGCCTTACGTTTTCCGCCGATGAGGTCATCCTGACCGACGGTGCGACCGAGGCACTGTCGGCAACATTCATGGCTATGCTCAACCCCGGCGACGAGGTCATCATCCCCACGCCTGCCTTTGGCCTGTACGAGAGCATCGTCGTGGCCAACCACGCCAAGGCGGTCTTTTTGGATACGGAGCCTGCGCAATTCCAGATTGACGAGGACGCACTTCGTGCTTGCGTGACGCCGGCGACCAAGGCCATCGTCATCTGCACGCCCAACAATCCTACGGGTTGCATCCTCAACGCGGCTTCGCTCGACGCCGTGGCGCGCGTGGCAGAGCAGGCGGGCATCTACGTGGTCTGCGACGACGTATACAACCGCCTGGTCTACGTGGACGGCTACGAGCGCTTTGCCCAGCGTCACCCGGAGCTGCGTGAACAGACGGTCATCATCGAGAGCTTCTCCAAGCCCTGGTCCATGACCGGCTGGCGCCTGGGCTGGCTCGCGGCAGCGGCACCCGTCATCGCCGAGATCGCCAAGGCTCACCAATACTTAGTATCGAGCGCCGTCTCCTTCGAGATGGACGCCGCAGCCCGAGCCCTGACCGTCGACCCAACCCCCATGCTCGAAGTCTACCGAGCCCGTCGCGAACGCGTACTCGCGGCCTTAGACGCCATGGGCCTCGACGTAGTAGAGCCCGCAGGAGCCTTCTACACTTTCCCGAGCATCAAAAAGTTCGGCCTAACCAGCGAAGACTTCTGCATCAAAGCCATCAAAGAGGCAAACGTAGCCCTAGTCCCGGGCGACTGTTTCGGAACCGAAGGCCACATCCGCCTAAGCTACTGCGTTTCCGACCAAGATTTGGACGAAGGCCTCCACCGCCTATCCACCTTCATTTCAACCTTGTAGCCCTCAGGGATGCAACACATCAGCCCACCGACATAAGGGTTATGCGTGGGGCGCGTCGCTCAACGGACACGAGGATTCGTAGCAAAGTTACCGCAGCTCCGGTCCGAGGGGCCGGGTTGAGATTTTCGTAGATTCCGCACGAGCCGAAGAGCACTTAATGTGCTCTTCGTGCGAGCCAGGACTTGACCGAGCGAAAATCTCAACCCGGCCCCTCGGACCGGAGCGTATGCAGGGTTTGTGTACGAATCCTCGTGTCCGTTGACCGACGCCGGGGTCCCCGCCATAATACTTTCGGTTCACGCACGAATCCGCTGCCAGAGACAGCCGGCGCAAACGGGTCTTACCCGCGAGCTTAATGGGACTTCCCGCCAGCCGAGGTGGTCGAGTAGATATGTCTTCTCGCCCCCGTCGCTCATGCAGCGCGGGGGCTTTCTTTTTGGACATGCCCCCGTCACGTCCTTGTGGCGGACCGTGCCCGGAAAGAATTCGAGGAGGTGTAATTCATGCCCCAGCAGTACAAAATCGACAAGGTTGCAGAGATCGAGTCCCGTATCGCCGAGAACGCCGGTCTGTTCGTCGTCAACTACAACGGTCTGACGGTTAAGCAGGCTCAGGAGCTGCGTCATCAGCTTCGCGAGTGCGGCGCCGAGATGAAGGTCTACAAGAACAACCTGGTCAAGATCGCTCTCAAGAACCAGGAGCAGCCCGAGCTCGACGAGATCCTCGCCGGCCCCGTCGCTTATGTGTTCTACGAGTCCGAGCCGGTCGAGGCCGCTAAGGCCCTTAAGGACTTCTCCGCTAAGTCCAAGGGCGTCCTTGAGATCAAGGGCGGTATCTCCGACGGCAAGGCCGTTTCCGCTGATGATGTTAAGGCTATCGCCGAGCTGCCCACCAAGGATCAGCTTCTCGGCCAGATCGCCGGTCTCATCTCCGGTTTCGCTCGCGACATCGCTGTCTGCGTCAACGGCGTTTCCTCTGGTCTCGCTCGTTCGATCCAGCAGGTCTCCGAGCAGAAGGCAGCCTAGTTGCTGTTTTCACCCGCGGCGGCAACGCCGCACCCCTGGCGCATTCGCGCTGTGTTTTAACTGATCTCCGTGCACAGACACGGAAACCGAAAGGACTTAGAAATGGCTAAGCTTACCACCGATGAGATCATCGATGCTCTTAAGGAAATGACCCTTCTCGAGGCTTCCGAGCTCGTCAAGGCTATCGAGGACACCTTCGGCGTTTCCGCCGCTGCTCCTGCCGCTGTTGTCGCCGCTCCCGCTGCTGGCGCTGCTGAGGCCGAGGAGAAGACCGAGTTTGACGTCGTGCTCGAGGGCTTCGGCGACAACAAGATCCAGGTCATCAAGGCCGTCCGTGAGCTCACCAACCTTGGCCTGAAGGAGGCCAAGGAGGTCGTCGAGGGCGCTCCCAAGGCTGTTCTCGAGGGTGCCAAGAAGGAGGACGCCGAGGCTGCCAAGGAGAAGCTCGAGGCTGCTGGCGCTGCTGTCACCCTCAAGTAATCAGGCTTTCTCGCCAGATTTCTTTGCAGACGGGGTTCGCATTGCGAGCCCCGTCTTTTTTGTTTTTCGGTCCCTCGACATCGGTAGCTCAAACTGCCATGTTCTGTGATTTGCGTCGTATCGGGCACCCTGCCGTTGGGCAATAAAATTGCACCATTCGAGCAATAATTTGCGTTGACCTGCTGAAGAATTGTCTCTGCCTTGTAGCGACATATAGTTCCAGCGGTAAGATGCTTAGGTATCGCAATTTGGTCTGCGGCTGTGTGCCGCACGCATGGGGCGCTTTTGCGCCTGCGAAAGGATCTTTGAATAACATGAAGGCAATCATCCCCGCCGCCGGTCTTGGCACGCGTTTTCTGCCTGGCACTAAGTGCACGCCCAAAGAGATGCTGCCGGTGCTCGACAAGCCCGTCATTCAGTATGTCGTTGAGGAGGCGCTCGACCCCGAGGAGGTCGACGATGCCATCATCGTTACTTCTCCCGGCAAGCCCGAGCTGCTGAACTACTTCCAGCCCGATCGCTCGCTCGAGAACCTGCTGCGCGAGCGCGGCAAGAACGCCTATGCCGATGCCGTCGCCCACGCTGGCGGTATGCCGGTCGACTTCCGTTATCAGTACGAGCCCAAGGGCCTCGGCCATGCTATCCGCTCTGCTGCCGACGCCGTGGCAGGGGAGAACTTCCTGGTTCTTCTGGGCGACTACGTTGTGCCTAACCGCGACATCTGCGACAAGATGCTCGCCGTTTCCAAGGAGCACGGTGGCGCTTCGGTTATCGCCGTCGCTGCTTGCTCGCCCGAGGAAGTCAGCCGCTACGGCGTTATCGCCGGCGAGCGCGTCGGTTCGCTCGAGGGCGCCGAGGACGTTGCCGATGCAGAGCCGGGCGCTGTCTGGCGTATCGGCGGTCTGGTCGAGAAGCCCGCTCCCGAGGCTGCTCCGTCCAACCTGTACATCGTCGGCCGCTATCTGCTGAGCCCGCTGGTCATGGACCTGCTGGCAGATCAGCAGGCCGGCAAGGGCGGCGAGATCCAGCTCACCGACGCCATGGCCCGTTCGCTCGACCGCGAGGCCATGTATGCCGTCGTCATCGACCCGCTGTCGGGCTACGACACCGGCACTCCCTCTGGCTGGATGGCCACCAACGCCCTCATGGCTGCAAGCGATCCCCGCTTTGCCGGCGCCTTCTGGGACGCCATCGACGAGCGCGGCGGATTGATGCGCAAGTAAGCCTTCGGACATCGACATTTACGGGCGCGGACCTCGGTTCGCGCCCGTTTTTTATAAGAGCTGCGATTTCCGGCTCTCTGTTCACAGAAAATATATGAACATATGTTCGATACACATACATCTACCTGCGTGTTTTCTGTCGAAAAACTTTGCTACTCCAAAAACTCAATCGCGTCAAGGCTTTTCTTGCCCAACGGTCGCTACCTGATAAACTATTATGTTGCGATAACTGGCGAAGCTATGCCTCGCCAACCCACCGAGCATTTCCGTGAAGGAGGAAAAACCTGGTGACCTACGCATACACTGCCACTGAGCGCAAGCGCGTCAGCTTCGGGAAAATCCCGGAGGCCATGGAGCTCCCCAACCTTATCTCTGTTCAAAGGGAATCCTTTGAGCGTTTTAAGGACGAGGGCCTTCGTGAGGCGTTCAAGGAATCCAGCCCCATCCAGAGCCAGAACCATGTTCTCGAGGTTACCTTCGGCGAGCATCAGTTCGGCGACCCCGCGCACACCGTCGAGGAGTGCCGCGAGAAGGATATGACCTATCAGGCTCCGCTTCTGACCGACGTCCGTCTCACCAACAAGGAGACCGGCGAGATCAAGGAGCAGCTCGTCTTTATGGGCGACTTCCCCATGATGACCGATCAGGGCACCTTCATCATCAACGGTACCGAGCGTATCGTCGTCTCGCAGCTCGTCCGCTCCCCGGGCGTGTACTACAGCTCCGAGATGGATTCGGGCAAGCAGATCTACAAGGCCCAGATCATTCCGTCCCGCGGTGCCTGGCTTGAGTTTGAGGTCGACAAGCGCGACCAGCTCATGGTCTCCATCGACCGTAAGCGCAAGCAGAGCGCCACGATGTTCCTGCGCGCCCTTGGCATCGCCGTCACCAACGACGACATTATCGAGCTACTCGGCAACTCCGATGTGATCAAGCGCACCCTGGAGCGCGACACCGCCCTCACCCGCGAGGACGCCCTCATCGAGATCTACCGTCGTCTGCGCCCGGGCGAGCCTCCCACCGTGGACGCTTCCCGCAGCCTGCTCGAGGGTCTGCTCTTCAACCCGCAGCGCTACGACCTGGCCCGCGTCGGTCGTTACAAGGTCAACAAGAAGCTCAACCTCACCACCGAGGAAGAGGTCACGGTGCTCACCGACGAGGATATCGTCGCGACGCTGCGCTACCTCCTGTCCCTCGCTGCCGGCGAGCAGGGCTTCAAGGTCGACGACATCGACCACTTTGGCAACCGCCGCATCCGTACCGTCGGCGAGCTCGTCGCCAACCAGTTCCGTATCGGCATGAGCCGTATGGAGCGCGTCGTCCGTGAGCGCATGAGCTCCCAGGACATCGACGAGATCACCCCGCAGTCGCTCATCAACATCCGCCCGATCGTGGCCTCCATCAAGGAGTTCTTCGGCTCCTCTCAGCTCTCGCAGTTCATGGACCAGGCGAACCCCCTGACCGGTCTGACCCACAAGCGCCGTCTGTCCGCACTCGGCCCTGGTGGTCTTGCCGGCCACAAGTCCGGCTCCAGCCGCCGCACCAACGTGCCGACGGCCGTCCGCGACGTTCACAATTCGCACTACAGCCGCATGTGCCCGATCGAGACCCCCGAAGGCCCCAACATCGGCCTGATCGGCTCGCTCGCCCTCTACGCCCGCGTCAACGAGTATGGCTTCATCGAGGCCCCGTTCCGTCGCGTCGAGAACGGCGTTGCCACCGATCAGATCGACTGGATGACCGCTGACGAGGAAGAGAAGCACGTCATCGCGCCGGCCAACACGCCGCTCGATCCCAAGACCAACGAGTTCATCACGACCGATGCCGAGGGTAAGATCGTCCGTCCACACACCGTGATCGCCCGTACCCGCGACTTCGACGGCTCCTTCGGCGCTCCCGCCGACGTGCCCGTCGAGGACGTCGACTACATGGACGTCTCGCCGCGTCAGATGCTCTCCGTCGCAGCCACGCTGATCCCGTTCCTTGAGCACGACGACGCCAAGCGTACGCTGATGGGCGCTAACATGCAGCGTCAGGCCGTGCCGCTGGTTCACCCCGCCGCTCCCTATGTCGGTACCGGCATGGAGCGTCGCGCTGCTCTGGACTCCGGCGAGGTCACCCTGGCCAAGAACGCCGGCGAGGTCATCTTTGCCGACGCCGCCAAGATTATCGTCAAGCATGCCGGCGGCATGGACGAGTATCACCTGGCCAAGTACCAGCGCTCCAACCAGTCCACCTGCATCAACCACCGTCCGCTCGTGCGCGTCGGTGACACCGTTGAGCAGGGCGAGCCTCTGGCCGACGGTCCTTCGACCGATCACGGCGAGCTCGCACTGGGTCAGAACCTCACCGTGGCCTACATGCCGTGGGAAGGCTTTAACTACGAGGACGGTATCGTCGTGTCCGAGCGCCAGGTGGCCGAGGACCTGCTGACGACCATCAACATCACCCGTCACGAGATCGACGCCCGCGACACCAAGCTCGGTCCCGAGGAGATCACCCGCGAGATCCCGAACCTCTCCGAGGACATGCTTGCCAACCTCGACGAGGACGGCATCATCCGCATCGGCGCCGAGGTCGGCCCTGGCGACATCCTGGTCGGCAAGGTCACGCCTAAGGGCGAGAGCGCTCTGACCGCCGAGGAGCGCCTGCTGCGCGCCATCTTCGGTGCCAAGGCCCACGACGTCCGCGACACCTCCCTTAAGATGCCTCACGGCGCTTATGGCCGCGTCATCGACGTCGTCCGCTTTAGCCGCGAGAACGGCGACGACCTGGCTCCCGGCGTCAACGAGCAGGTGCGCGTCTACGTCGCCCAGCGTCGTAAGATTCAGCAGGGCGATAAGATCGCCGGCCGCCACGGCAACAAGGGTGTTATTTGTAACGTTCTGCCGGTCGAGGACATGCCCTACATGGCTGACGGTACCCCGATCGACGTCATCCTCAACCCGCTGGGCGTTCCTTCGCGTATGAACGTCGGTCAGCTGCTCGAGTGCCACCTTGGCTGGGCTGCTGCCTGCGGTTGGGATACCGAGCAGGCCGACTCCGACAAGTACGTCCCCGGTCCGTTCTTCACCGCGACGCCTGTCTTCGACGGCGCCAAGGAGGACGAGATCGCCGAGGTCATTCGTCGTGCTAACAAGACCATGCTCAACAAGGCCACCGCTGCCTTTGGCGATCACATGCGCCCCGAGTTCGTCACCCAGCTTGACGAGCGCGGCAAGACCCGCCTGTTCGACGGCCGCACCGGCGAGGAGTTCCGCGAGCCCATTACCGTGGGTACGTCCTACATCCTCAAGCTCGGCCACATGGTCGACGACAAGATCCACGCCCGTTCGACCGGCCCTTACAGCCTGGTTACCCAGCAGCCGCTGGGCGGCAAGGCTCAGTTCGGCGGCCAGCGTTTCGGCGAGATGGAAGTTTGGGCACTGTACGCTTACGGTGCTTCCAACGTCCTGCAGGAGATCCTGACCGTCAAGTCCGACGATACCGTGGGCCGCGTCAAGACCTACGAGTCCATCGTCAAGGGCGAGAACGTTCCTGTCCCGGGTATCCCCGAGTCCTTCAAGGTTCTCGTCAAGGAGATTCGCTCCCTCGCACTGGACATCGAGCCCATGCACGATGCTGACGAGGACGCCTCCGCCCCTGTGACCGCCGAGGAGACCTCTGCTCTCGACGACCTGGCTGCGCTCGCCGGCGTTGACGCCGACGTCGAGGCCGAGGATGCCGAGACCGACGAGGCGCCCGAGGCTGTCGCCGCCACGACCACTGATAAGGAGTAGTTGACTGTGGCAGATTTCGAAGCTACTGATTTTGACTCGGTAAAGATCTCCCTTGCCTCCGCCGACCAGATCCGTTCCTGGTCGCACGGTGAGGTCAAGAAGCCGGAGACCATCAATTACCGTACCCTCAAGCCCGAGAAGGACGGCCTGTTCTGCGAGAAGATCTTCGGTCCCGCCAAGGACTGGGAGTGCTCCTGCGGCAAGTACAAGGGCATCCGCTTTAAGGGCATCGTCTGCGAGCGCTGCGGCGTCGAGGTCACCTCGGCCAAGGTGCGTCGCGACCGCATGGGCCACATCGAGCTCGCCGCTCCCGTGTCCCACATCTGGTACTTCAAGAGCCCCACGAGCTTCCCGATGAGCCGTATGCTCGACATCAAGTCCAAGGACCTCGAGAAGGTTCTGTACTTTGCCAGCTACATCATCACCGAGGTCGACTATGAGGCCCGCGAGGCCGACGCCGACGACCTGCGCGAGGAGCTCGCCGCCGATCTGGAAGAGATCGATGCCGAGTGCGCCCGCCAGATCGAGTCCCTCAAGGAGCAGGGCAACCCCGAGAACTTTGACGAGTTCTCCGACGAGGAGCCGCTGACCCCCGAGGAGATCGCCTCTGGCATCGTCGACATCGAGGAAGAGTGCAAGGACGAGAAGCAGCTCCGCACGGACGCCTTCAACGCCTTCATGAAGCTCAGCGAGCGCGACCTCATTTCCGATGAGCCGCTGTTCCGCGAGATGACCCGTTACTACTCCATGTACTTCAAGGGTGGCATGGGTGCCGAGGCCGTCCGCGACCTGCTCGCTGCCATCGACCTTCCTTCAGAGGCCGAGAAGCTCAAGGCCATCATCGCCGACGAGGATTCCCAGAAGCAGAAGCGCGAGAAGGCCGTCAAGCGCCTCGAGGTCGTTGACGCCTTCCTGAAGGGCGGCAACAGCCCCGCGAACATGATCCTGGATGTCATCCCGGTCATTCCGCCCGATCTGCGCCCGATGGTCCAGCTCGACGGCGGCCGCTTCGCCGCGTCCGACCTCAACGACCTGTACCGTCGCGTGATCAACCGTAACAACCGACTCAAGCGCCTGCTCGACCTGGACGCCCCCGCGATCATCGTGAACAACGAGAAGCGCATGCTCCAGGAGTCCGTGGACGCCCTGTTCGACAACGGCCGTCGTGGTCGCCCGGTCTCTGGCCGTGGCGGTCGCCCGCTCAAGTCGCTCGCCGAGGCCCTCAAGGGCAAGCAGGGTCGTTTCCGTCAGAACCTGCTGGGTAAGCGTGTCGACTACTCCGGCCGTTCGGTCATCGTTACCGACCCCAAGCTGCTGCTGCACCAGTGCGGTCTGCCCAAGACCATGGCGCTGGAGCTCTTCAAGCCCTTCGTCATGAAGCGCCTGGTCGAGCTCGGCAAGGTCGAGAACATCAAGGGCGCCAAGCGCGCTATCGACCGTGGTGCCACCTTTGTGTGGGACATCCTCGAAGAGGTCATCGACGGCCGCGTCGTGCTGCTCAACCGTGCACCGACCCTGCACCGTCTGTCCATCCAGGCCTTTGAGCCGGTGCTGGTCGAGGGCAAGGCTATCCACCTGCATCCGCTGGTCTGCTCGCCCTTCAACGCCGACTTCGACGGCGACCAGATGTCTGTCCACGTGCCGCTGTCCAGCCAGGCTCAGGCCGAGGCTCGCGTGCTTATGCTCTCTGCGAATAACCTGCGCTCGCCGGCATCCGGCAAGCCGGTCAACATCCCTTCGCAGGACATGATCATCGGTGTGTACTACCTCACCCAGGTTCGCGAGGGTCTGCCGGGCGAGAACCACGTGTTCTCGAGCTTCGACGACGCGCTGCACGCCTATGACTGCCGCTCCGAGGTCGACATGCAGGCCAAGATCCAAGTCCGCGTGTCCGCTGCCGATGCCAACGTCATCAACGAGGACGGCACCCGTATCTTCCGCGTCAAGAACGGCAAGAACGAGTTTGTCGACTACGACGTCACCGGCAACAAGACCGCGCGCTTCGAGACCTCTATCGGCCGCATCATCTTCAACCGCCAGTGCCTGCCCGAAGACTATGAGTTCATGAACTACAAGATGGTCAAGGGCGATGTGGCCAAGCTGGTTGCCGACTGCTGCGATCGTTACCCCGAGGCCAAGGTCGGCCCGATCCTCGACGCCATCAAGTACTCCGGCTTCCACTACGCTACCCGCGCCGGCCTTACCATCTCGGTGTGGGACGCTCTCATCCCTGCCGAGAAGCAGGAGCTGCTCGATCGCGCCCAGGCCAACGTCGACCAGATCAACGAGTACTTCGAGGAGGGCTTCATCAACGAGACGGAGCGCCACATCGAAGTCGTTAACGAGTGGACCGCTTGTACCGACAAGGTTGCAGCGCTCATGCTCGACATGTTCGACGAGGAGAACCCGCTGTACATGATGGCCGACTCCGGCGCCCGTGGTTCTAAGACCCAGCTGCGTCAGCTCGGCGGCATGCGTGGCCTGATGGCAGACATGTCCGGCGAGACGATCGACCTTCCCATTAAGGCGAACTTCCGCGAGGGCCTGCTGCCGCTCGAGTACTTCATTTCGACCTACGGCGCCCGTAAGGGCCTGGTCGATACCGCATCCCACACCTCGGACTCTGGTTACCTGACCCGTCGTCTGGTCGACGTGGCCCAGGACGTCATTGTCCGCGAGGAGGACTGCGGTACGCACGAGGGCGTCACCTACAACCTCATCATCCCCGGCACCACCGACCTCAACACCGACCTCGTCGGCCGTTGCTTCATCGAGGACGTCGTGGCTCCCGATGGCACCGTGCTCTTTGAGCAGGACGGCTACATCGAGAAGGTCGCCGACATCCAGAAGATGGTCGATGCTGGCCTTAAGAAGGTCAAGCTCCGCGCGCTGCTCACCTGCCGCTCCAAGTACGGCGTGTGCCAGAAGTGCTACGGCTGGGATCTTTCCACCCGTCGCCCGGTCGCTATCGGTACTGCCGTCGGCATTATTGCTGCCCAGTCCATCGGCGAGCCCGGTACGCAGCTTACGATGCGTACCATTCACTCCGGCGGCGTCGCTGGCGTCGACGATATTACGCAGGGTCTGCCTACGGTCAGCCGTATGTTCGATATCGTCGGCAACGTCAACGAGAAGATTCTGGGTCGCGAGGCCGAGCTGGCTCCGTACTCCGGTCACCTCTCGATTAAGCCCGAGAAGTCCGAGTACGTGCTGACGCTCACCGACTCCGAGGATCACACCCGTGTCCTCGACGAGCGTCGCGTCCCCGCTTCGGTGCGCTTTATGCCCGAGATCGAGGACGGCTGCGAGGTTCGCGCCGGCGACCAGATCACCAAGGGCTTCGTCAACTTCCGCAACCTGCGCAAGCTGACCGACATCGAGTCGACGATGCACACCTTCGTCGAGAGCGTCAAGGACGTCTACACCAGTCAGGGCGTTGACCTGAACGACAAGCACATCGAGGTGCTCGCACGTCAGATGCTGCGTCGCGTTCAGATCACCAACCCCGGCGACTCCAAGTACCTGCTCGGTCAGTACGTCGACCGCTACGAGTTCGCCGACGAGGTCGAGCGCGTTGCCCGTCTGGGCGGTCAGGCTCCCGTGGCCGAGCCCGTCATCCTGGGTACGCTCAAGGTCGCGTCCAACATCGACTCCTGGCTGTCGAGCGCTTCGTTCATCCGTACCGCCGGCGTCCTTACCGAGGCTGCCATCGAGGGCAAGGTCGACCACCTGCTCGACCTTAAGTCCAACGTCATCGTCGGTAAGAAGATCCCGGCTGGTACCGGCCTCAAGCCGTACGCCAACGCCAAGCTGACGTATCGCACGGCCGACGGCTACGTGGACATCGACGGCCCGGCTTCGCCCAACGCCAAGTCGCTGCCCGAGTGGGCTCCTGTGGAGCTCAAGGACCTGGACGAGCAGCTCCCGCAGCAGCTCGACTGGGCCGGCTACGACGAGTTCGGTGGTGCTGACGGTTCGTTCACCCGCAACGGCCACACCATCTCCGCCGAGAAGGCTCGCCTGTACCTGTTCGACGACCTGGGCGTGTCGCAGCGCTGGACCAACAAGTTCAGCGAGGTCGGCATCGAGACGGTCGGCGACCTGGTCGGCAAGTCCGAGGAGGATCTGCTGCGCATTGATGGTATCGGTGCCAAGGCGATCGAGGAGCTCCGTGACGGCCTGGAGGCCCACGACCTGCTCTACATCCTCGAGAACAACGACGACGTTGCCGACGAGGAAGACCTCTCGCAGCTGCTGCAGATGGTCTTTAGCCCCGACGGTCCGGACGACATCCTGCTGGGCACCTCCGCCGCGCCGACGCATCACGCCGACGCCGACGAGGAGCTCCTGGGCGCCCCGATCGACGACAAGAAGGCTCCCGCCAACGGTGCCATCAACGAGGACATGGCTTCCCTCGACGAGCTGCTCAACCAGCTCGTGGACACCGACGACGCCGAAGAGGCCAAGGACAACGACGAGGAGTAATTAGTTCCGCCGTTCTAACGAACGGCGGCGACCTCCGTCGCTGCGCGGCCCCCAGAGCTACAATCTGTCATTCAAAAGGCAGGGCATGACCAAAAGGTCAATGCCCTGCCTTTTTCATGCCACCTTGTACGCTCTGGGGGCCGCTCGCTTGCGTATGCTCAACCTGTTGCGTTCCGTTGATCCCTTGCCAATAAGGGACAGAGTCATTTTGATAGGTTATTCCTGCTTGAATTTGAAACATTCCGTTCGGTCAAAGCGTATCTATGGTGAGGGCCTCATCGAGAACCATTAACGTCACCGGGAGGTGATTATGGAAGAACAAGCATTTAGACAGGCGGTCGAGGATCACCGTGATGTCGTGTTTCGAATCGCATTGACGTACCTGCGCGATCGTGCCGACGCCGACGATGTTGCCCAGGATGTCTTTCTTAAGCTGCTTAAAAGCGATGGACATTTTGAAAGTTGGGAACATCTTCGTCGATGGCTTATCCGGGTCACGATCAATGAATGCAAATCGCTCTTTCGAAAGCCATGGAGGCGTGTGGAGGATATTGAGAACCTGGCCGATTCGCTTTCGGCGGCGCAGGATGAGACCAAGGCGGTCCTGTCAGACGTTATGCGACTTCCGGAGCGATTCCGCGTTCCCATCGTGCTCTATTACTATCTGGGCTTTTCGACCTCAGAGATTGCCGAGTTGTTGCATGTACCAGCCGCGACCGTTCGAACGCGTTTGGCTCGCGGCAGGTCGAAGCTCAAGTTCATCCTAGAGGAGGGCGACCGTGAAATCCAATCAAATCAAGCAGGCCTTCGAGTCCATCCAAGCCGATAGCAATCTTGCAGATCGCGTCCTTAATACTGCTGCGGGTGAGCCGCTTCATCGAAAGGGCCACGCGAAGCCTCTCTATGTTGCCGTAATCGGGTGTCTTGTCGGAGTGTTGGCGACCGGAGGGGTCGCCTACGCAGTTATCAATTCCAGCTATTTTGCCTCAGCTTGGGGAAACCACGGCAACGGGGATTCCATTACCTGGACCAACGGCGGCTCATCGGGAACTAAATATACCTACACCAGAGAGTTTGGCGATGGCATCGCGCCCCAAAGCCTGGAAGGCGCAGTCCAGGAGGTTAATCTGTCCGTCGAGGGCAACGGCTATACGCTTGATATCCATGAGATGGCAATCGACCAAAACGGCTGCGGAGCCGTGACGTTTACGTTGTCCAATCCAAATGGAGTTAACTACTACAAGCCAGCAGCAGAGATTGGCGAACTTGTTCTCTATGGTGAAGAAGAGCAGGGCATCGGCACGCCCGATATGAAGTTCGGCGAGGAATGGCCTGACACACGCAGCACAATTGATAAGGACACATCAAGCGATACTGTCATTAATGGCACGATGTACTTTGCCGCTATGGATCGCGAGCGAGATTTGCAACATGCTGTCACCTGGAATATCCATTGGACCGAGGGTGAAGGTGAGAGTGCGAGGCGGTTTGAGGCGTCGACACCCGAGTTCAATATTGGAGCGTACGTCGATACAAAGGAACTCCGCTCCGGTGACTCGCCTCTTGAGATTAGCCCGTTTTCCATCCAGACGCACATCGATGATTTGGGCTATGAAGCAGTTGATAATAAGCTGACCGTCAGCTACAAGGATGGATCGGAGCAGATTATCGAAGATGACGACGCAGGGCTGTTCAACTTATATTTTTCTTATGGGCGCAATAGCGGAGAGAACATCTGGGTGCCAACGAAGTTGATTGATGTCGATCAAGTTGTCTCGGTAACCCTTGAAATTGTGAGGTATACATCAACAGGGGAGACCGAAACGAAAGAGCCCTTTACCATCGTCTATTCGTAAGATTTGGGGTCGCTTCCTACTAGGGGAAGCGGCCTCTTTTGCGTTAAATGGAAACGCCGCCGATTTCCATGCGACAGATGAGAGCAGATTACCGCTGGAGCGTGACGTTTCCCCAGATAAAACCGACCAAAATAAACCTGTCCCTATTTGGAAGGGAACGTTGCCCCGACAAGCACGTCGGATTCCCGGACCGGGCGGCCGCCCCCGCGCACAGAAGGGGATTCCTTTTGTGTAGGCTTTGCGGAAATATACTCATTTTGGGATACGCCCGGCGGCGTGGTCTGTTGACGGCACAGCTAACGCCACGTATCCTATCGAACTGCGTGTTTCGTAGGGGGATGCTGACCCCTCGATTCAAGCCGTTGCACTTTACAGAAAGCTGGAATCATTCGAGAAGGAGTACGCTTTGCCTACTATTAACCAGCTGGTTCGCCAGGGCCGTCGTTCCGTGCCCAAGAAGTCCAAGAACGCTGCTCTGCAGCACAACTCCCAGAAGCGCGGCGTGTGCACCCGTGTCTTCACCACGAGCCCCAAGAAGCCGAACTCGGCTCTTCGTAAGGTTGCCCGTGTTCGCCTTGTCAACGGCATCGAAGTTACTGCCTACATCCCGGGTGAGGGCCACAACCTGCAGGAGCACTCCATCGTGCTCGTCCGCGGCGGTCGTGTCCGTGACCTCCCTGGTGTCCGTTATCACGTCATCCGTGGCGCCTACGACGCTGCTCCGGTCCAGAACCGTATGCAGGCCCGTTCCAAGTACGGTGCTAAGCGCCCCAAGGCTAAATAAGCCAGATAACGTTTTGATACTTTCGCCGTGTGCCGCCTAAGCGCCGCACGGTAGACACTTAAGGAGATTTCACATGCCGCGTCGTGCAGCAGCTAATCGTCGTGAGGTTCAGCCTGACGCCGTTTACAACAACCGCCTGGTGACTCAGCTCATCAACAAGGTCCTTCTTGACGGCAAGAAGGCCACCGCTGAGCGCATCGTTTACACCGCTTTCGAGATCGTTGCCGAGAAGTCCGAGGGTGGCGACGCTCTCGCTACCTTCAAGAAGGCTATGGACAACGTCAAGCCCACGCTCGAGGTTAAGCCCAAGCGTGTCGGTGGCGCTACCTATCAGGTCCCGATGGAGGTCAACTCCCGTCGTTCCACCGCTCTGGGTATCCGCTGGATCGTCAACTTCTCCCGCGCTCGCAAGGAGAAGACCATGGCCGAGCGTCTCGCCAACGAGATCCTCGACGCTTCCAACGGCCTGGGCGCTTCCGTCAAGAAGCGTGAGGACGTCTTCAAGATGGCCGAGGCCAACCGCGCGTTCTCTCACTATCGTTGGTAAGTTTAAGGTAAGGAACTAACATGGCTAAGCCTAAGTACAAGCTTTCCGATACCCGTAACATCGGCATCATGGCTCACATCGATGCCGGTAAGACCACCACGACCGAGCGTATTCTTTACTACACCGGTAAGACCCACAAGATCGGTGAGGTCCATGAGGGCGCTGCCACCATGGACTGGATGGTTCAGGAGCAGGAGCGCGGCGTAACCATTACCTCCGCTGCTACCACGTGCTTCTGGAACAAGGACGGTAAGGACTACCGCATCCAGATCATCGACACCCCGGGCCACGTTGACTTCACCGCCGAGGTCGAGCGCTGCCTGCGCGTCCTCGATGGTGCTGTCGCCGTCTTCGACGCCGTTGCCGGCGTTCAGCCCCAGTCTGAGACCGTTTGGCGTCAGGCTTCTACCTTCAACGTCCCCCGCATCGCCTTCATCAACAAGTATGACCGCGTGGGCGCTGACTTCTTCAACGCTATCGAGACCATGAAGGATCGTCTCGACGCTAACGCCGTGGCCGCTCAGGTCCCGATGGGCGCCGAGGACAACTTCTGGGGCGTCATCGACCTGGTCACCATGACTGCATGGGACTTCAAGGCCGACGAGAAGGGTATGACCTACCCCGAGCCGATGGACGAGATCCCGGCTGAGTTCGCCGACATCGCTGCCACCAAGCGCGAGGAGCTCCTCGACGCTGCTGCCAGCTTTGACGACGAGCTCATGGAGAAGATCCTCATGGAGGAGGACTTCACCGTCGAGGAGCTCAAGGCCGCTCTGCGCAAGGGCGTTCTGGCCAATGAGCTCAACCTCGTCTTCGTGGGCTCCGCCTACAAGAACAAGGGCGTTCAGGAGCTGCTCGACGCTGTCGTCGACTACCTGCCCAGCCCGCTCGACGTTGAGGCCGTCACCGGTACCGATCCGGACACCGGCGAGGAGATCCAGCGTCATCCTTCCTTCGACGAGCCCTTCTCCGGCCTGGTCTTCAAGATCATGACCGACCCGTTCGTCGGTAAGCTTACCTATGTCCGCGTTTACTCCGGCCGCGCCGAGTCCGGCTCCTATGTGGTCAACGCTTCCAACGGTCAGCGCGAGCGCCTCGGCCGCATCCTCGAGATGAACGCCGCCGAGCGTATCGACCGTGACGACGCCGCTGCCGGCGACATCGTCGCTTGCGTCGGCTTCAAGAACTCCACCACCGGTGACACCCTGTGCGAAGAGGGCAAGGAGATCGTCCTCGAGAAGATCGAGTTCGCTAAGCCCGTTATCGACGTTGCCATCGAGCCCAAGACCAAGGCCGAGCAGGACAAGATGTCCCTTGCTCTGACCAAGCTCGCCGAGGAGGACCCGACCTTCCAGGTGTCCACCAACCACGAGACCGGCCAGACCATCATCGCCGGCATGGGCGAGCTGCACCTCGAGATCATCGTCGACCGTCTGCTCCGCGAGTTCAAGGTTGACGCTAACGTTGGTAAGCCCCAGGTTGCCTACCGTGAGACCGCTGGTCACGACGTCGAGAAGGCTGAGGGCAAGTTCGTCCGTCAGTCCGGCGGTCGCGGTCAGTACGGCCACGCCGTCATCAAGCTCGAGAAGATGGAGGAGGGCTTCGGCTACGAGTTCGTCAACGCTATCGTCGGCGGCGTCGTGCCCAAGGAGTACATCCCGTCCATCGACAAGGGCATCCAGGAGGCCCTGAACACCGGTGTTATCGCCGGCTTCCCGGTCCTCGACGTTAAGGTCACCCTGTTCGACGGTTCTTACCACGAGGTCGACTCCTCCGAGGCCGCCTTCAAGATCGCCGGTTCCATGGCTATCAAGGACGCCCTCAAGAAGTCCGATCCGCAGCTGCTCGAGCCGATCATGGCTGTCGAGGTCGAGACCCCCGAGCAGTACATGGGCGACGTTATGGGCAACCTCTCCGGTCGCCGCGGCAAGATCGAGGGCATGGAGGATCGCAAGAACAGCAAGCTCATCCGTGCCAAGGTGCCGCTGGGCGAGATGTTCGGTTACGCTACCGACCTTCGCTCCCAGACCCAGGGCCGTGCATCCTACACGATGCAGTTCGACTCTTATGAGCCCGCGCCCAAGTCCATTGTGGACGAGGTCATGAGCAAGAACGCCTAAGTTCGAGCTCCCTGTTACGTAATCCGCGAGAACATCTCTCGCACTCTTTGGAGGTTTAAGTTGGCTACCCAGAAGATCCGCATTCGCCTCAAGGGCTATGATCACGAGGTCGTCGATCAGTCCGCGAAGCTCATCGTCGAGACCGCTCAGAAGACCGGCGCTCGCGTTTCCGGTCCTGTCCCCCTGCCCACCGAGCGCAACCTGTACACGGTTATCCGCTCGCCGCACGTGAACAAGGACTCCCGTGAGCAGTTCGAGATGCGCACCCACAAGCGCCTCATCGACATCCTCGACCCCACCTCGGGCACCGTTGATTCGCTCATGCGTCTCGACCTCCCCGCTGGCGTCGACATCGACATCAAGCTCTAAGCGATATCGCTCATAGCTTAAAGGGCCCCGCTGTCGTAACGGCAGCGGGGCCCTTTTGTTTTGAATGATGGTTTGGACTGCGGGGTAATGCTGCCGAGTAGGTGGTTGCGGCGCCCTATTCGCTCAAGGGACGCAGCGATGCCTCCTCAAAATGGAAGGATCGAAAGCCGTCTTCCGTTTCGATGCATGCGCGACCAAAGCCATCGACCGTTCTAAATATGCCACGCGCCAGCTCGTCCTCAGCGGGGGAGCGGGCGATAACGTGCTCCCCGATCCAATTGAGGTGAGCGATATATTCGTCGTGGACGGGCGCGAGCGGACCGGCGTCTTCTTCCTTGGCGTTGAGGCGCTCTGCCCAGGCATCTACAGCGTCTATAACTGCGTGATAGACCTCATCGAGGAGCATGTCGACGGCGGGAACGTTCTTGTTGAGGTCTGACAGGCCGATTGCTGGCAGGCCGCCATCGGGAACCTCCGCGGGCACATAGTTCACGTTAACGCCGATGCCACAGACCGCAAAGGGGTTGCCTTCGTTATCGCGTGCCGCCTCGACCAGAATGCCGCCGAGCTTGCGTCCTCGCGCGACCAGATCGTTGGGCCATTTAAGGCGAATCTCGTTTGCAAGGCCCTGCTTTTCGAGTGCTTCGAGCACCGCTAGGCCGCTGACGGCGGCAAGACCAGAGTACTTTGCGGGATTAACGCATGGACGCAGGACAATCGAAAGCAATAGGTTGCCGGCGGTTGAATCCCACTTGTGGCCGCGCCGGCCGCGTCCTGCCGTTTGCGCGCGGGCGGCAAGTCCTGTGCCGTGTGGCGCTCCCTGTTTTCCTGCTTCGAGCAGGTCATCGTTGGTCGATCCGGTTACGTCGACTATCGTTAAACGAGAATCCATAACAGCTGCTACCTCCTAAGTTAATAAGGCAATCGCGCAATGGTGTCGAGAGATAGACACAATGTGAAGCCTTTGTCGCTTTTGGACAATTTAATGTTAACACGTCAACAAAGACTGAAATGCGTTATCCTCTCTTGGTCGATGTAAACACGTCAACAACTCAAAGGAGGTTAGTGATGGGTTTCACGATTCTTGGAACAGGTTCGGCACTTCCTGAACGCAGTGTTTCCAATGACGAGCTGTCTGAGTTCCTCGATACCTCGGATGAGTGGATTTTTACCCGCACAGGTATCAAGAGCCGCCACGTCTGCACCACCGAGTCACTTGACGACCTTGCCGTAGCGGCGAGCGAGCGGGCACTCCAGGTGTCCGGAATCGACGCGAGCCAGCTGGATCTGATCGTCTGCTCGACGACGACGGGTGACCACCTTGTTCCCGCCGAGGCGTGTGCCGTTGCAGAGCGACTTGGCGCGACGTGCCCTGCTTTCGATGTCTCGGCGGCCTGCGCCGGCTTCGTATTTGCGCTCGATGTCGCCGAGGGCTATATCGCCCGCAGCCGTGCCGAGTGCGTGCTAGTCGTTGCGGCCGAGCAGATGACGCGCGCGCTCGATTGGACCGACCGTGCCACGTGCGTGCTCTTTGGCGATGGGGCAGGAGCCGCAGTGATTGGGACTGGGGGAGACAACCCCCTTGCCGTTGAGCTTTCGACGGCGCCCGACGTCGAGACCTTGCGCGTTCCCGGTCTGCTCGGCACCTCGCCGTTTAAGGCTTCCGCAGATAGCGCGAGCGTGCTGTCCATGAACGGCCGCCGCGTGTTCAAGTTCGGCGTCAACGCCATCTGCGACACGGTCCATAAGCTTGCGATCGATGCGGGCATTTTGGTCGAAGACATCGATCATTTTGTATTCCATCAGGCTAACGAACGAATCCTGAGCCAGGCGGTCAAGCGCCTGGTCGTGCCGGACGAGCGCGTGGTTCGCACGTTGCGCGAGACCGGCAACATTTCGAGCGCATGCATTCCGCTTGCCCTCGACCGGCTGGCAAACGCCGGTGCACTTCACGCAGGCGACACCATCGCCTTGGTTGGATTTGGCGCCGGTCTGGATATAGGTGGCTATCTGCTTCGTTGGAAGTAGTCGCACATAGGAAATAAAAACGCCCTAGGGCACAACCAAAGGAGAACTACCATGGCAGATCAGAAGACCTTCGAGCGCGTTTGCGACGTTATCCGCGAGACCGCCGGTCTTGACGATGTCGAGATGAAGCCCGAGTCCACGCTCGAGGAGATTGGACTCGACAGCCTGGGCACCGTCGAGATCCTCGTTGCCGTCGAGGACGAGTTTGGCATCCAGCTCGATACCGAGGAGAACCCCAAGACGGTCGGCGAGTTCGCCGATACGGTCGAGGCGGCATTGGAGAAGTAGAGATGCTCAAGACTCCTCTCTGCGATCTGCTCGGCATCGAAAAGCCCGTGTTCCAGGGCGGTATGGCCTGGATTGCCGATGCCTCGCTGGCGTCCGCAGTGTCCGAGGCGGGTGGCTTAGGCATCATCGCGGCCATGAACGCCGACGCCAACTGGCTTCGCGACCAGATTCATAAGCTGCGCGCCAGGACGGATAAGCCCTTTGGCGTCAACGTCATGCTCATGAGCCCGTTCGCCGACGAGGTCGCCCAGGTTGTGATTGACGAGCGAGTACCGGTCGTCGTGACGGGTGCCGGCAATCCCACCAAGTACATGAAGGCGTGGAACGAGGCGGGCATCAAGGTCATCCCGGTCGTTGCCTCGGTGGCGCTGGCGCGCCTCGTGGCGCGTCGTGGGGCCACGGCGGTTGTTGCCGAGGGCACCGAATCGGGCGGCCATATTGGCGAGACCTCGACGATGGCACTGGTGCCGCAGGTCGTCGATGCGGTCGACATTCCCGTCGTGGCTGCCGGCGGTATTGCCGACGGCCGCGGCATGGCGGCCGCCTTTATGCTGGGCGCCGCCGGCGTGCAGGTGGGTACGCGCTTTCTGATCGCAGACGAGTGCACCGTATCGGAGCAGTACAAGGAGATGGTCCTGAAGGCCAACGACACCTCGACGCGTGCGACCGGCCGCTCGACGGGACACCCGGTGCGTGCCCTCAAGAGCCCCTTTACCAACGCCTACGCTAAGAGCGAGGCGGCGGGCGCAAGCGTCGAGGAGCTCGGGGCCATGGGCACGGGCGCCCTTCGCAAGGCCGCCAAGGACGGTAATTACGAAGAGGGTTCGTTTTTGTGTGGACAGATTGCCGGCATGGTTAGCGAGCGCCAGAGCGCACGTGAAATCGTTGACGATCTGGTCGATGGCGCCGAGCGCGTCCTGAAGGGTGCGTGCGCATGGGTAGCGTAGCGTTTCTGTTTGCCGGCCAGGGTGCCCAACACCCCGCGATGGGCGTCGATCTGATCGAGACATCGCCGGCGGCCGCCGAGGTGTTCGCCATTGCCGACGAGGTGCGCCCGGGGACCAGCGAGCAATGCCGGAGTGCCTCCAAGGAGGAGCTCTCGCAGACCGAGAACACGCAGCCGTGCGTGTTCGTTCACGACCTAGCAGCGGCTGCCGCCCTGCGTGAGCGCGGCGTGGTACCTGCCGCCTGTGCGGGATTCTCGCTAGGCGAGGTCGCCGCGCTCACCTTTGCGGGGGCGTTCGATACGCGAGCGGGCTTTGAGCTCGTGTGCGAGCGCGCGGCGCTGATGGCCGCGGCTGCCGAGCGCCATCCGGGCGGCATGCGCGCCGTCATCAAGCTCGATGCGGCGCAAGTCGAGGGCTTGGCAAAACAGGCCGGCGAGGATTGCTGGCCGGTCAACTACAACAGCCCACAGCAGACGGTTGTTGCCGGAGCGCCCGAGGCGCTGCAGGAGCTCGACGTCCTAGTAAAAGAGGCTGGCGGCCGGGCCATGAAGGTCGCGGTGTCGGGTGCATTCCATAGCCCCTATATGGCCGAGGCGACTGAGGGACTGGCGACGTATATCCAAGCCGGTCACGCGCCGTCTCCGCTGCTGATTCCGGTCATGGCAAACATGACGGCGGCGCCCTATCCGGCGGACCCGCGAGCAGCATCGGATGTCTTGGCCAACCAGGTGAGCCATCCCGTGCGCTGGGTCGACACGCTGCATACTCTGCAGGATCAGGGCATCGACACGTTTATTGAGGTCGGCCCCGGCAAAACGCTGTCCGGCCTGATCAAGCGTACGTTGAGCGACGTTCGTGTGTATTCGTGCGAGACGGCCGAGCAGGTCGCAGCTATTGCCGACGAGCTCGCATAGTCCACAGGGCTGTAACCCGAAAGGAATGACATGGGCAACTTGAACAACGGCACGCTCGAGCGCAACGACTCACGTCGCGTGGCACTGGTCACGGGCGGCTCGCGCGGTATCGGCCGCGCCTGCGCTGTCGGTCTGGCGGAGGACGGCTTTGATATCGCCGTCGTCTATGCCGGCAGCGTCGATGCGGCGCGCGAGACGTGCGAAGCCTGCGAGGCGGCTGGCGCCGCGGCACGCGCATATCAATGCGACGTGGCCGACCCCGCTGCCGTCAACGCGTGCGTGGAAGCGGTCCTCAACGACTTTGGCTCCATTTGGGCGCTCGTCAACAACGCTGGCATCACCCGCGATGGCCTGCTCATGCGCATGGGCGATGACGCCTTCGATCGCGTGCTCGATGTCAATCTTAAAGGAACGTTTAACACGACGCGCGCACTCACCAAAACCTTTATGCGCCAGCGCGGCGGTTGCGTCATCAACATGAGCTCGGTTGTGGGCCTGATGGGCAATGCCGGGCAGGCCAACTACGCTGCCTCCAAGGCGGGCGTGATCGGCCTGACCAAGGCGGTGGCGCGCGAGCTTGCGCCCCGCGGCGTACGAGTGAACGTGGTCGCACCCGGGTTTGTCGAGACCGATATGACGGCAAAGCTATCGGATAAGGTGCGTGCGGCGTGCGAGGAGCAGATTCCCCTGAGGCGCATGGCGCGTCCCGAGGAAGTGGCCGGCGTGGTGCGCTTTTTGGCGAGCGACGCGGCTGCCTACATTACGGGCGAAGTCGTACGCGTCGACGGCGGAATGGCGATGTAGAAACCAGGGCCGAAGAACGGCTTGGATGAGGAGACCATGATGGAACAGAGAGTTGCAATCACCGGTATCGGTGCCGTGTCGCCGCTCGGCAACACCGCGCTTGCCACCTGGGCGGCCATGTGCGCCGGCACGTGCGGCATCGGCCCGATCACGCACTTCGATACCGATGCGTTTGCCGTCAAGGTGGCAGCCGAGGTCAAGGGCTTTGACGGCAACGAGTACTTTGGCAAGCGTGACGCCAAGCATCTCGACCCCTGCGTTCAGTTTGCGATGGCGGCTTCGGACGAAGCCATGCACGATGCGGGCTTTGATGTCGAAGGCGCCATCGATCGCGAGCGCCTGGGCGTCTACGTGGGCTCGGGCGTGGGCGGCATGACGACGCTCGTCGACAACGTCCATACGATTGCCGAACGTGGGCCCCGCCGCGCATCGCCCTATATGATCGCGATGATGATCCCCAACATGGCATCGGGCAATATCGCAATCCGCCACAAGGCAAAGGGCCCGACCCTG
The DNA here is from genome assembly GCA_900541245.1 of uncultured Collinsella sp. Taxonomy (GTDB): domain Bacteria; phylum Actinomycetota; class Coriobacteriia; order Coriobacteriales; family Coriobacteriaceae; genus Collinsella. The sequence goes on along the minus strand of UQIS01000009.1, from coordinate 8,108 downwards.
CCCGTGGTGACCGCGTGCGCAACCTCGGCCCATGCGGTGGGCGAGGCGTTCCGCGCCATCAAGCACGGCTATGCCGACGCGATCCTCGCGGGCGGCGCCGAGGCGGCCATTATCCCCGATGCCGTTGCGGGCTTTACGTCCTGCCGCGCATTGACCACCAACCCCGATCCCGCGACGGCCTGCCGTCCGTTCGATGCAGACCGCGACGGCTTTGTGATGGGCGAGGGCGCCTGCGTGCTCGTGCTCGAGAGCATGGAACATGCGCAGGCGCGCGGTGCGCACATTTATGCCGAGGTCGTGGGCTACGGCAACACCGATGATGCCTATCACATCACGAGCCCTGATCCCGAGGCTGCCGGCATTGCCCGCGCGATATCGCTGGCGGTGACCGAGGGCGACGTCAAGCCTTCCGAGGGTCTCTACATCAATGCCCACGGCACATCTACCAAGCTCAACGATTCGTCCGAGACGGCGGGCATTAAGCGTGCGCTCGGCGAGGACGCGGCGCGCGCCGCGCACGTCTCGTCGACTAAGTCGATGACCGGCCACATGATCGGTGCCACGGGCGCCATAGAGGTCATGGCCTGCGCCATGGCGCTCGAGCAGGGCGTGGTGCCGCCGACCATTAACTACCACACGCCCGATCCCGCCTGCGATCTTGACTACACGCCCAATCGCGCGGTTCGCGCCGACCTTACCTGGGCGCTTTCGACCAACCTGGGCTTTGGCGGACACAACGCCGCCATCGCGCTGCGTAGATATACGAGGAGCTAGAGCATGGATTCCAAAAGACTTGCCGAGATAGCCGATGTTATGGAGGACCGCGGCCTCACGCGCGTGCGCGTTGAGGAGCCCGATGGCACCGCGGTCGAACTCGAGCGCGCGAGCGCCGCACAGCCGGTTGCCGTGCCCATGCCCATGCCGAGCGCTATGGCCGCTCCAGTTGCAGCTCCCACAGTCGCGCCTGCCGCACCGGAGCCCGCCGCGCAGACACCTGCCGCCGCACCGGAGCCCAAGGGCACCGAGGTGCCCGCTCCCATGGTCGGCGTTTTCTATGCTGCCCCGGCGCCGGGCGACGAACCGTTTGTGCACGTGGGCTCCAAGGTCAAGGCTGGCGAGACCCTTTGCATCATCGAGGCCATGAAGGTTCTCAACGAGGTGACGGCAGAGGCGGATGGCGAGGTTCTCGAGATCTGCGTGGCCGATGGCGACCTCGTGGAGTTTGGCAGCTGCCTCATGAGGATCGGATAGGTGATATCCATGAACAAAGAAGAGCTTAAAGAACTGTTACCGCATCGCGAGCCGATGCTTTTGCTCGACGAGGCCGAGCTGGTGGGCGATGAGGCCCACGGCAAGATCACGATTACGGGCGACGAGTACTTTTTGCAGGGGCATTTTCCGGGAAACCCGGTCGTCCCCGGCGTGATTCAGTGCGAGATGCTCGCCCAAAACTGCTGCGTGCTGCTGATGGGCGATGAGGAGGCGCGCGGCGCGACGCCGTTCTACACGAGTCTGGACAAGGTGCGCTTTAAGCGTCCGGTGCGCCCGGGCGACACGGTGGATCTGGTGTGCACCATCACGCGTGCGCGCGGGCCGTTCCGCTTTGCGACGGGTACTGCGAGCGTCAACGGTGAGGTTTGCTGCCGCGCCGACATGTCTTTTGCACTCATGCACGAAAGTTAAGGAAGGCTTCATGTTCGACAAAGTGCTCATCGCCAACCGCGGCGAAGTCGCGGTCCGTGTTATCCGCGCGTGCCGAGATATGGGCATCAAGACCGTCGCCGTTTATTCCACGGCCGATGCGGACGCGCTGCACGTGCAGCTTGCCGACGAGGCGTATTGCATCGGCGGTCCGCGTCTTGCCGAGAGCTACCTCAACGACGATGCTGTGCTCACCTGTGCTGTAAAGTCGGGAGCTAAGGCAATTCATCCCGGCTATGGCTTTTTCTCCGAGAAGGCGAGCTTCGTGCGCGACTGCGACAAGTATGGCCTGGCGTTTGTTGGTCCTTCGGCCAAGGTGATCGACAGCATGGGCGACAAGGACGCCGCACGTCGAACGGCTGCCGCGGCGGGCGTGCCCATCGTGCCGGGCTGCGATTTGCTCAAAAGTCCCGAGGAGGCAACGGCCGAGGCTGAGCGCATTGGCTGCCCCGTGCTTATTAAGGCGCGTGCGGGCGGCGGCGGTCGCGGTATTCGTAAGGTCGAGCGCGTGGAAGATGCGGCAAAGGCCTTTATTGAAGCACGCGCCGAGGGCGAGGCCGTTTTTGGCGACGGCGAGTGCTACATGGAGAAGTTCGTCGCGCCGGCGCATCACGTTGAGGTACAGATTATGGCCGATAAGCAGGGCCATGTGTTTTCGCTCGGCGAGCGCGAGTGCTCGGTGCAGCGGCGCAACCAAAAGCTAATCGAGGAGAGCCCCGCGCCGTGCCTTGACGGACACGACGACATTCGTGCTCGCATGCACAAGGCAGCGCGTGACCTGGCTCGTGCCGTCGGCTACGAAGGAGCCGGTACCATCGAGTTCCTGTATTCGGACGACGGCAATTTCTACTTTATGGAAATGAACACGCGCTTGCAGGTGGAGCATCCGGTTACGGAGTTTGTGACCGATACCGACCTGGTCAAGTGGCAGCTGCGCGTGGCAGCCGGCCAGCCTCTGCCCTTTGAGCAGGAGGACATGCCGGTCCGCAACCACGCCATGGAGTGCCGCATCAATGCCGAGACGCCGGACTTTCTGCCGTCATGCGGAACGGTCACCGCGTTGCGTGTGCCGGGTGGTCCGCGCGTGCGCTGGGATTCCGCCATGTTTACCGGTGCGACAGTTCCGCCGTACTACGACTCCATGCTCGGCAAGCTCATCGTGTGTGCGCCCACGCGTGACGGCACCATTCGCAAGATGCGCTCGGCCCTGGGCGAGCTCGTGATTGAGGGCGTGAGTGAAAACAGCGAGCTTCAGCTCGACGTGCTGGCAAACGACGAGTTCTTGTCGGGCATGTATCACACCGATCTGATGGGGCATCTCTATGCTGATGAATAGAAAAGCGAAGACGGTCAATGTCCTCGAGGGGCCGATAACCGAGTCGTGCGCCGAGTTTCCCGCGCGCCACGTGTTTATCAAGTGCCCGGAGTGCCGCCGTGTGATCGATGAGGCACGCCTACACGACAACCTCGAGGTCTGCCCTCGTTGCGGCAAACACTTTCGCGTGAGCGGTCGCGCGCGCATGCGCATGACGGTCGACGAGGGCACGTTTGAGGAATGGGATGCCAATCTGGCGTCGGAGGACTTCCTCTCGTTTCCCGGCTATGCCGATAAGCTCAAGGGCGTGAGCGAGCGTTCGGGCGAGCGCGATGCCGTTGTGTGCGGCAGGGGCAAAATCTGCGGTTGCGATACCGCGCTCTTCTTTATGGACGCTAACTTTATGATGGGCTCGATGGGCTCCGTGGTGGGCGAGAAGATCTGTCGCACATTTGAGCGTGCGACCGAGCTGGGATTGCCAGTTGTCGGCTTTACCGTTTCGGGCGGTGCGCGCATGCAAGAGGGCGTGACCTCGCTTATGCAGATGGCCAAGATTTCTGCGGCGGTTAGGCGCCACAGCGAGACGGGCGGTCTGTATATCACGGTGCTCACCGACCCTACGACCGGAGGCGTAACCGCGAGCTTTGCTATGGAGGGCGACATTATCCTGGCCGAGCCCGATGCCCTGACGGCATTTGCAGGCCCGCGCGTGATCGAGCAGAACATGCACAAGCGCCTGCCCAAGGGATTCCAGCGCTCCGAGTTTTTGCTGGAGCACGGCTTTTGCGATGCCGTTGTACCGCGTGGCGAGGTTGCGCTCACGGTAGGCGAGCTGCTGGCGCTGCACGAAGGGCACGCGCCCGGCCTGGGGGCACCGCACGAGATTGTGCATACGGGCCGCCGCGGCAAAAAGCTGGGACATTTGTTCAAGCGCTCGGCCGCACCACCACCCGCGCTCGAGATTGTCAAGCAGACCCGCTCGGCAGATCGCGCCACGGCAGGCGAGATGATCTCGCTGGGCCTGGATGGATTTGTGGAGCTGCACGGCGACCGCTACTTTGGCGACGACGCTGCTGCGGTGGCTGGCATTGGCTGGAAAGACGGACGCCCCGTAACGGTCATCGCCGTCGAGCGCGGCACCACGACTAAAGAGCGTATGCGTCGCAACTTTGGTATGGCACATCCCGAGGGCTACCGCAAAGCGCGTCGCCTGATGCGCCAGGCCGAAAAGTTTGGTCGACCGGTTCTGTGCCTGGTCGATACTTCGGGCGCGTTTTGCGGCATCGGTGCCGAGGAACGCGGCCAGGGTGAGGCGATTGCCCAGAATCTCATAGAGATGAGCGGCCTCAAGACGCCGATTGTCTCGGTGGTGACAGGCGAGGGCGGCTCTGGTGGCGCGCTGGCGCTGTCCGTGGCCGACCGCATCCTGATGCTCTCGAGCTCGGCCTATTCGGTCGTGAGCCCCGAGGCCTGTGCGTCGATCCTGTGGAAGGATACCGAGCGCGCGAATGAGGCCGCCGAGGCGCTTAAGCTCACGGCCCCCGATCTGTTGGCGCTCGGCATCATCGACGGCATTGTTGACGATAGGGGCCTGTCGCATGAGGAGATCGCCGGTGCCGTCATGTCCTCGGCATTTGATGCCTTCGATACGCTTGGGCAGCTCGACGACGCGACCCTCACAAACCTCCGCTACGAAAAGTACCGCGCAATCGGTCAGTACCGCACGATGTGACAAAGGGACAGCCCGCATGTCATATTGGGAAAGGCGTTCCATGCTACAAGTTTCTAACACCTCGTTTACAACGTCGGTTTCATCAAACGCCATGGCCGTGGTGGACTATCTGTCCAAAAGCATGATGTCGGCGCTGCCGTTTATTGTCTGCGCGGCGTTGTTCCGCACCGTCGCTGTCATTATGGGCGAAGGCATGCTGGGCCTGTGGTCTGCCGATTCCGATATCTATCGCCTGTTCTACAGTTGGCTCTATAACGCCGGCTACTACTTTTTGCCCATTTATCTTGGTTGGGCGGCCGCCCGCCAGCTCGGTTGCTCGGAGCAGCTGGGCATGATGCTGGGCGGCGTATTGATTGCGCCCGATCTGCTTAAGCTCGTCGATGCCGCATCGACGACGGGGGCATCGATGACTTCCGTGTATGGTCTGCTTCCCGCGCCGGTCAACGATTACACGACGACTGTTATTCCAGTTCTCCTTTCGGTGCCTGTGCTATGGCGAGTGGAGTGTTTCTTTAAGCGCGTTATCCCTAGGGCCGTGGCGTTTTCGTTTGTTCCGTTTGCGACCATGCTTGTCATGGTTCCGGTTTCGCTGTGTATTACGGCACCGGCGGGCAGCTATCTGGGCATGCTGTTGGGCCAGCTTATGTTTATGCTTGGCAATTCCGGTGGCATCGTGTCGCTGCTCACGCTCATGGGGCTTGCCGCAGGCTGGGAGTTTCTTAAGATCGCGGGCGTCAGCAACGTTGTCCTATCGCTCGCCTATGCGCAGTTTATGAGTGTGGGAACGGATTCGTGCATCCTGATCGCCGCGACGATGGCAACGTTCGCCGTTTGGGGCATGCCCTTTGGCGCGTCGCTCCGCGTTGCGGATAAGGACGAGAAGGCGCTCATGCTGGGCTATTCGATCTCGGGCGTGCTTGGCGGCGTAAGCGAGCCGGCGCTGTACGGTTGCGGCTTTAAATATGGCAGGTGCCTGACGTGCATGGCCATTGGCGGCGCCGTCGGAGGCCTTGTTGCGGCCGTGGGCCACGTTACGGCCTATACCATCGGCATGACGAACGTCCTTATGGTCATTGGATTTGCCACGGGCGGCATCTCGAACCTGCTGTGGTGCTGTGCTGCCGGCGGTGTGGCATTTACGGTGTCTGCGGCGCTGAGCTACTGCTTTGGCGTGGTGCCGGCGAAGGGGCAGGCGGCAGAAGACGAAGCCGATTTGCCCGAAACCTCGAAGAGCACGGCCGAAGCAAGCGCATAAATCGATCGACAAAGGGGCAGTCCCGCATGGCACATTCCAAGGTCGTGGCCCGTGTGGGTTGCGGCCTTTTTGTATCTGTGGGACAAAGTGGCTACACTACAATCCGTTTGAGCAATAGATATAGCAATAGATATATAGGTAGTACCGTGGGGGCGGATGTAGATGGTCGAGTGGATTGTTAAGCGTGCGCAGGGCGACCGTGCGCGCGTGGGCACGTTGACGGGCGTGGTGTGTATTCTCGCCAATGTGGCACTATGCGCTGCGAAGGGCGTAATTGGCGTGCTGTCGGGATCGGTTTCGATTGTGGCGGACGCCATGAATAATCTGTCCGATGCCAGCTCGAACATCGTGAGCGTGCTTGGCTTTAAGCTGGCGGGCAAGCCAGCAGACCCCGAGCATCCTTACGGACATGGCCGCTACGAGTATCTCTCGGGTCTGGTTGTGGCGGCGCTCGTGCTGCTTATTGGCGTTGAGCTGGTGAAGTCCTCGGTTGAGCGCGTCATCCACCCCGAACCTGTCGAGTTCTCGCTTGCCCTGGTGGCAGTCCTTGCGCTTTCGATGGTTGTTAAGCTGTGGATGGCGGCCCTCAACCAAAAGCTCGGCGATCGCATTGAGTCCGAGACATTGCATGCGACCGCGCAGGATTCCAAGAACGATGTCCTTGCCACAGGTGCCGTGTTAGCGTGCGCAATTGTTTCGCAGATGACGCACATCAATCTTGACGCATGGGTCGGCCTTGCCGTTGGCGCCTATATTGGCTGGAGCGGCTTTGAACTTATCCAAGATACGGTGAGCCCGCTTTTGGGCCAGGCGCCCGATCCTAAGCTGGTCAAGCACATTCGAGACAAGATCATGAGCTACCCCGGCGTTTTGGGCGTCCACGACCTGATGGTTCACGACTACGGCCCGGGCAGGAAGTTTGCAAGCGCTCACGCCGAGATGGCAGCCGAGGCCAGCCCGCTGGAAAGTCACGACACGCTTGATAACATCGAGCAGTCGTTTAGAAACGAAGACGGTATGATCGTCACGCTCCATTACGACCCCATCGTGACCGACGACCCCAAACTGGCGAGCATGCGCTTACGCATTCACGCCATGGCCCAGGAGATCGATAGCCGCCTTTCGGTTCACGACCTACGCTGTGTGCCGGGTCCTACGCACACCAACGTGATCTTTGACTGCGTGCGACCCTCGGATTTGGCGATGAGCGCAGGGGACCTAAAGCGCGCGTTGGCGAAACGTGTCGAATCCGAATATCCCAAGTCGATTGCCAAGATCACGATCGACGAAGACTATGTCGGCCATACCCACGAGTAGGGCCGAGCCGATAAAGCAAGTTATACAGAAGGGGAGAGCATGAAGCGTCTATATCTATTCCGCCACGGCCAGACAGAATTCAACGTCAAAAAGCTGGTCCAGGGCCGCTGCGATTCACCGCTGACCGACCTGGGCCGCAAACAAGCGGGAATGGCAGCCGCATGGCTCAAGAGCCACGACGTTGTCCCCGACAAAGTGGTCTCTTCGCCCTTAGGCCGAGCCATGGACACAGCTCAGCTCGTCGCATGCGAGCTCCTCGGCCCGGACGCAGCAGCCGAGCCCTGCGAAGGCATCATCGAGCGCTGCTACGGCACCTTCGAAGAAGGCCCGCACGACGCTCTGCCCACCGACGTCTGGGATCCAGGCGAGGATCTGGTCCCCTTCGGAGGAGAAGGAAGCCGCGCACTGCAAGAACGCATGGTAGGCACCCTCACTAATCTCATGGACTCCGAGGACACCGAAACCCTCCTAGCAGTAAGCCACGGCAGCGCCAGCCGCCAATTTATCAAGGCCGCAGCCCCAGAGGGCTTCGAGCTCCCAACAAAACTCCCCAACTGCGCCATCATGATCTTCGATTTCGATGAGGCAAAGCTACAAGCAGAAGGCGAACCGTCCCAATGCAAGTTCACCCTCCAGCAAATAGTGGACCCCCAACAAAGTTATTAGCCTGAGCGAGCAAGGTTTAGCAGACATCACCGTGGCGTTCCCAGTGTGCGGCGGGGGGGGGGGGGGGGGGGGGGGGAGAAGGGGTGTGGGGGGTGGGGAGGCGGGAGGGGGGGGGGGAAGGG
>UQIS01000008.1 GCA_900541245.1 uncultured Collinsella sp. | reverse complement strand
TTGTCGCGAGTTCCGCACGCAAAGGAAAGCACTTAATGTGCTTTCCGTCTTGCGCAGGACTGTAGAGCAGCAAACTTCATGCCCTCCGGTCCGACCCGGGAGCCACTGCTAAGTTATCCCCCGGCATTCAGAAAATCTAAGTGCCAAAAAATAAGATTTTTTGACTCCGTGTTGTATAACCCGCCATTCGTGGGTACCATTCAACGCGTACGCAAACGAAGTAGGGAAACCCGCACGGTTCAACCGCGCGGCCCAAAAAGGAGGAAACAAGCATGTCGTCTTTGAAGCCGCTTGCAGATCGCGTCCTGGTCAAGCCCGACGAGGCCGAGCAGAAGACCGCTTCTGGTCTGTACATCGCCAGCAACGCTCAGGAGAAGCCGCAGCGCGGCACCATCGTTGCCGTTGGCGCCGGTAAGGTCAACGACAAGGGCGAGCGCATCCCCATGGACGTTCAGGTCGGCGACGTTGTCATCTACGGTAAGTTCGGTGGCAACGAGGTCAAGGTCGACGGCGAGAAGTATCTGCTGATGCGCGCCGACGACATCTACGCCGTCGTCGAGGCCTAGTCTCGTCAGAATCTCTGATTCGTCTTTGAACGCGTCCGTCGCATAGGACTCGGAAGCGGCGACGCGAGTCACATTTCTTTTGGAGGATTACTCACCATGGCAAAGAACATTACGTTCAACACCGATGCCCGCGCTAAGCTCGCCAAGGGCGTCAACACTCTGGCCGACGCCGTTACCGTCACCATGGGCCCCAAGGGCCGTTACGTCGCTCTGCAGCGCACGTTCGGTGCCCCGACCATCACCAACGACGGCGTTTCCGTCGCTAAGGAGATCGAGCTCGAGGACAACATCGAGAACATGGGCGCTCAGCTGGTGAAGGAGGTCGCCACCAAGACCAACGACACCGTGGGTGACGGCACCACCACCGCAACCCTGCTCGCCCAGGCCATCGTCAACGACGGTCTGCGTAACGTCGCCGCCGGCGCCAACCCGCTGGCCATCCGCCGCGGCATCGACAAGGCCGTCAACGCCGCCGTCGCCGAGATGAAGAAGCAGGCCAAGCCGGTCGAGACCAAGGAGCAGATCGCTTCCGTCGGCACCATCTCCGCTGGTGACCCCGAGGTCGGCGAGAAGATCGCCGAGGCCATGGAGGTCGTGGGCAAGGACGGCGTCATTACCGTCGAGGATTCCCAGACGTTCGACATTACCATCGACACCGTCGAGGGCATGCAGTTCGACAAGGGCTATGTCTCCGCTTACTTCGTCACGGATAACGACCGCATGGAGGCCGTGATGAAGGATCCGTACATCCTCATCACCGACCAGAAGATCTCCAGCGTTCAGGACATCATGCCTGTTCTCGAGGCTGTCCAGCGCGCTGGCCGTGGCCTGCTCATCATCGCTGAGGACATCGACGGCGAGGCTCTGCCGACCCTGGTCCTCAACAAGATCCGTGGCGCCCTCAACGTCTGCGCCGTCAAGGCCCCGGGCTACGGCGATCGCCGCAAGCGCATCCTCGAGGACATCGCCGTCCTCACCGGTGGCCAGGCCGCTCTGGACGAGCTGGGTGTGAAGGTCGCTGACATCACCGCCGATATGCTCGGTACCGCTAAGTCCGTCACCATCTCCAAGGACAACACCGTCGTCGTCGGCGGCGCTGGCTCCAAGGAGGCCATCGACGCCCGCATCGCTCAGATCAAGGGCGAGATGGAGAACACCACCTCTGACTTCGACCGTGAGAAGCTCCAGGAGCGTCTGGCCAAGCTCTCCGGTGGCGTTGCCGTCATCAAGGTCGGCGCTGCTACCGAGTCCGAGCTCAAGGAGATCAAGCATCGCGTCGAGGATGCCCTGCAGGCTACCCGCGCTGCTGTCGAGGAGGGTATCGTCGCCGGCGGCGGCGTCGCCTTCATGGACGCCGCGCCTGCGCTCGATGCTGTCGAGATCGACGACCCCGAGGAGAAGATCGGCGTCGACATCGTCAAGAAGGCTCTGACCGCTCCGGTCGCTACCATCGCCAAGAACGCTGGCTTTGAGGGCGCTGTCGTGGTCGACAAGGTTGCCGAGCTGCCCGCCGGCCAGGGTCTCAACTCTGCCAACGGCGAGTGGGGCGACATGATTGAGATGGGCGTCCTCGACCCCGTCAAGGTCAGCCGCGTCACCCTGCAGAACGCTGCTTCTGTCGCCAGCCTGATCCTCATCACCGAGGCCACCGTCTCCGATGTGCCCAAGAACACTCAGCTTGAGGACGCTATCGCTGCTGCCACCGCTGGGCAGCAGGGCGGCGGTATGTACTAAGGCCGACAAGGTCTAGAACTCCCACCGGGAATCCGGGGGCGTGACGGGGTTTCTCTCCGGAACGTCCTCGGACATGCAAAGAGGCTCCGCATCGCGCTTCGCGCTGCGGAGCCTCTTTGCGTCCTGCGGAATGTTCCGGAGAGAAACCCCGTCACGCCCCCGGATCCCCAGTGTTTACGGCCTTGAGGTCGGCTCGCGGAGAAGGTCGTGGCTGATGGGGATACGTGTCCCGGTCGCTGTTTCGCGGCTTTGCCGCGAAAGGCGCGTTACTTTGGGACGGGTGGGGAACGTGGTTGTTGCGGTAACTGGTCCCCGCCATAAATTACCCATGGCATACTTGCGCGAAAGCCTACTGGTGCTACACTTGCAATTGCTGTTTCAGGGCGGGGTGAAATTCCCCACTGGTGGTAAATCGGGCGGTGCCAAAGGGGCGCCGTGGCGCAGGCGAGGTGTCTGCGACTGAGCCGATGAGTCCGCGACCCGTGCGTGCGTTGGTTCGCATGCCGGCTGAACTGGTGAGATCCCAGTACCAACGGTTAGAGTCCGGATGAAAGAGGCAGGTGATCTTATGTCTGAACAGTCGCAGCATATCCATTTTGAGAACACGAATAGGTGGAGCACCAAACAGCTCGTTACCATGGCGTTGATGTGCGCCTTGGGCGCCCTGTTTATGTACGTGCAGCTGCCCATCCTTCCCTCGGCGCCGTTTTTGACGTATGACCCGTCGCTGGTGCCGGCGATGGTGTGTGGATTTGCGTATGGTCCTGGTGCCGGCACTGCCGTTGCCGCCATGGCGATCGTCATCCATGCGCTCACCACGGGTGACTGGGTCGGCGCGCTTATGAACTTGGTTGCCACGCTGGGCTATATTCTGCCTGCGGCTATCGTCTATCAGAAGATGCACACCTACAAGGGTGCCGTGATTGGCCTGGCGCTCGGCGTCATTGCCGCTACGGCGCTGTCCATGGTCGCGAACCTGACCATCGGCGTTTGGTTCTGGTATGGCTCGGTCAATGTGATCGCCCCGCTCATGATTCCCGCCGTGCTGCCGTTCAACCTCATCAAGACCGTGCTCAACTCGGTGTTGACGCTGGCGGTGTACAAGGCGGTCTCCAACCTCATCACGCCTAAAAAGGACCAGGTCAAAGGCCGCGCATGATTGAGTGTCGGGGCGTTTCCTTTAGCTATGACGGTGCTGCATCGGCGCTCGATGGCATCGATCTGAACATCGAGGATGGCGAGTTTTTCTGCATCCTCGGCGGAAACGGGTCGGGCAAGTCGACGTTTGCCAAGCATTTGAACGCGCTGCTGCAGCCCGATGCGGGAACGGTGTGCGTCAACGGCATGGACGCGTCCGATCCCGAGCTGGTCTACGACATCCGCTCGACTGCGGGCATGGTGTTCCAGAATCCCGATGATCAGCTGGTGGCGACGCTTGTCGAGGACGATGTTGCGTTTGGTCCCGAGAACTTAGGGGTCGAATCGGCCCAGATTGCGCAGCGCGTGCGCGAGCCGCTGAAGGCCGTGGGTCTGGTGGGCTTTGAGCGCCACGAGACCCACGCTCTCTCGGGCGGACAAAAGCAGCGCGTTGCGCTTGCCGGCGTGCTCGCCATGGAACCGCGCGTGCTCATATTGGACGAGGCTTCCTCGATGCTCGATCCGCGCGGGCGCAAGGGCCTTATGAAGGCCTGTCACGCGCTGCACGAACGCGGCATGACCATCGTGATGATTACGCACTTTATGGAGGAGGCCGCTGAGGCCGATCGCGTTGCTGTCTTCCAAGCGGGCCGCGTTGCCATGCTCGGTACGCCCGAGGAGATCTTGACGCGGGCGGACGAACTCGCGCGGCTGAACCTGGATATGCCGGCATCGTGCTGTCTTGGCAGGGCGCTTTGCGCGAAGGGCGTGCCCATTTGCGCACGGGTGCGCGAGGCGGATATGGTCGCCGATATAGCGCAGGCTTATGCCGAGCGGAGTAGGACAGGCATCGCCGGGCGGCCTTTCGCATCCGATCATCGCATTCCCGACAGCGTCTCCTCTGCAATCGATGGCGCAGACGCGCTGGAGCCTGTCATCGAGATTTCGCACCTTTCGTATAGCTATTCGCTGAGCGCCCGCGAGCGTCGCCGTTGGCACAAGCGCTCAGCCACCGAGGGCGCATCGAACAAACAGGCTCTCTGGGGCAACGACCCCAGCAGTCCGTGGGCACTGCGCGACGTGTCTTTGACGGTGCGCCGCGGCGAGTTCCTGGGGCTAGCAGGCCATACCGGTTCGGGTAAATCCACACTGGTCCAGCACCTCAACGGATTAATCCGCCCGCAGGAGGGGAGCGTTTACGCGCTGGGGCTCGACCTATCAAGCAAGAAAGACGCCGCCGCGGTTAAGGCAAAGGTCGGCGTGGTGTTTCAGTATCCAGAGCGTCAGCTGTTTGCCGAGACCGTGGCACAGGACGTGGCATTTGGTCCGCATAACCTTGGCTTGTCGCAGGCCGAGGTTGCCCGCCGCGTTGAGTCATCGCTCGCGCGCGTGGGCCTCGACCTGGCCACGGTGGGCGACAAGAGCCCCTTTGAGCTTTCGGGCGGGCAGCAGCGGCGCGTGGCGTTTGCCGGCGTGCTCGCCATGGAGCCCGAGGTCCTGGTGCTCGATGAGCCCATGGCGGGGCTCGATCCGGCGGCGCGCAGTGATTTCCTGGAGCTCATCGATCGACTTCACCATGGGGGCCTGACCGTCGTCATGGTCTCGCACAGTATGGATGACCTTGCCAATTGCTGCGACCGTATTGTCGTGATGAACGAGGGCACGGTGTTTGCCGAGGGTACGCCCGCTCAGGTTTTTGCGCATGCGGATGAGCTCAAGTCGATTGGCTTGGGTGTTCCCGCTGCCCAGCGCATGGCGCTGGCGCTCGCGGAAGCGGGCGTGCCGCTGCGCTTTGACGGCCTCTATACGGTTGAGTCGCTGGCAGACGAGTTGGTGGACCTGCTTATCGGTCGCTCGGACGGTCCTTCTAACGTCGCGGACATTGCTAAATCCAAGACGGTCGCGCGAGAGGAGGGCTGCTAATGGAGGCGTTTTCGTTTGGCAGCTACTATCCCGGCGATAGTGCAATCCACCGCCTGGACCCGCGAACCAAGTTGCTCTTGGGCTTTGTGTTTCTGACCACGACGCTCACGGTCAGTAGCTTCCGCGGACTGGTCCCGGTCGCAATCTTCGTTGTCCTGATCTATGCCGTGTCCCGGGTGCCGGCTCGTCGCGTCCTGTCATCGATGGCGCCGCTGCTGGCGATCGTCGCGGTGGTCGCGGTGCTCAACCTGTTTTCCGACCAGAGCGGGCGCATCCTGTGGCAGCTCGGCTTTTTGCAGATAAGCGAGGGCTCGCTGCATTCCGCTGCCTTTATGGCGTGCCGCCTGACCTTGATGATGGCCGGTATGAGCGCTATCACGCTCACCACACCGACGCTCGACCTCACCGCGGGCTTCGAGCGCCTGCTCGCGCCGTTTGCGCGTGTGGGACTTCCTGCGCACGAGCTCGGCATGATCATGGGCATCGCGCTGCGCTTTATGCCGCAGTTTGCCACCGAGATGAAGCAGACGGCCGATGCGCAGACAAGCCGCGGTGCGCGCGTGACGGGAGGCCCGCTCGGCGGCGTTCGTATGCTTGGCAGTGTGGCGATTCCGCTGTTCACGGGTGTGTTCCGTCATGCCGAGACGTTGTCTGCCGCCATGGATGCCCGTTGCTATCATGGCGAGCAGGGACGCACGCGTCTGCATGCGCTTGCATTTGGCCGCGGCGATGCGTTGGCGGCGGTGGTGACGGCGTTGCTGCTCATCTGCGTCATCGTCATCAATCTTCAACTTGTTTAGGCGCGATTTGAGCGCAGGAAAGGGGTCCCTATGACCGACAACGACCGCACGGCGCAGCTCGAGCGCGCCTGTTCGTATCTTAGGCGTATTCCGGCGTGGTATCTCGCCACGATCGACGTGACGGACGGACATCAGCCGCGCGTGAGGCCGTTCTCGTTTGCCATGGTCGATGATGGCAAGCTGTGGTTTTGCACCTCGCGCGATAAGGACGTGTGGGCCGAGCTTAGCGCGAACCCTAAGTTTGAGGTTTCGGGTTGGAAACCGGGGGAGTGTTGGATTGTGCTGACTGGCGAGGCCGCGCTCGAGGACGACGCGGTCGTGAGCGACCGGGTGCGCCAAGCCGGCTTTAAGCACATGGTGGGCATCGGCGAAGATCACGAGAGCGCCAACGACGGTCGCCTTGCGTTCTTCTCGGTGCGCAATATCGCCGCCCGCTTCTGTGATATCGACGGCAGCGAAGAGCGCCTGGAGCTCTAGCGTGTCTCACATTAACTACCCGTTCCAAATTAGCTAGTGGCAGGAGAAAACGTGGACGGATTGAATACGGTGTTGGAGTATCTGACGTCGGTGCCGGCGTGGTATCTGGCGACGAGCGTGGATGGGCAGCCGCATGTGCGTCCGTTTTCGTTTGCGCAGATTCAGGGTGGCAAGCTGTGGTTTGTGACGGCACACACCAAAGATGTGTGGCAGGAGCTGCTGCAAAACCAGCGCTTTGAGGCCACGAGTTGGTGGCCGGGCCATGGCTGGCTCATTTTGCGCGGGCGCGCCGGCTTGGATGACCAGGCTGCCCCCGATATGCGCGAGGCTGGCTGGAAGCACCTAGAGCGCCTAGGCGAGCACTACGAGGGCGCAGCCGATCCCACGCTCGTCTTCTTTAGCGTCGAGGAGCCGGAGGCCTTCATTTGCAACCACGACGAATGGGTGCCGGTCGAGATCTAAAAGAGTTCTCCTGCCGACCCCAACAATTTAAATACCCGTCTATGTCGGGCTCCACATCGCAACGGCACCGCAAAGTGCACCGGGCGATATGGGGCCCATTGTTATTTGTCAATTCCTTCGCGTGAATGTGTCTGGTTTGTTTCAATGCATGAATATGCAAAAGATTTGCGTATAAATGCATCTTTTGGTGCTAAAGTTTCAACCCACTTCATAACGACCGCTGCGAAATGCGCATCGGTGCATAAATCGCAGACAAGGAGTCTGATATGTCTTTGAAGGTTGGAATCGTCGGTGCGGCAGGATATGCCGGTGCCGAGCTCATTCGCCTCGTACTCGGCCATCCCGAGTTTGAACTTGTCGCCATCACGTCCAATGCCGATGCCGGCCAACCGCTGTCTGCGGTGTACCCGAGCTTCGCCGGCGTAAGCGATCTTGTCTTCACGACGCACGATGCTCCCGAGCTTACATCCTGCGACGCTGTCTTTTTGGCCGTGCCGCACACCGCCGCCATGGCGCAGGTGCCCGCCCTGCTTGCCGCAGGCGTTTCCTGCTTCGACCTGTCTGCCGACTACCGCCTGAGCGATCCGGCCGTGTTCGAGGCGTGGTATGCCGCCGAGCACATGAGCCCCGAGCTGCTCAAGACCCGCGCTTTTGGCCTGCCCGAGCTGTTCTGCCAGGACTTGGAGACCGCTGCATCCGACCACGCCGATGGCAAGCCCGTACTGGTTGCCTGCGCCGGTTGCTATCCCACCGCAACGAGCCTTGCTGCCGCGCCTGCCGTGCGTGCGGGCTGGGTGGCCGAGAGCGGCCCCGTGGTCGTTGACGCTATCAGCGGCGTGACAGGTGCCGGTAAGTCCTGTAACGCCCGCACCCATTTTTGCAGCGCAGACGAGAACCTGGAAGCCTATGGCGTGGGCAAGCATCGTCATACGCCCGAGATCGAGCAGATACTTGGCCTGGCCGACCGCATCGTCTTCACCCCGCATCTGGCACCGCTCAAGCGCGGTCTGCTCTCCACGGTGACGCTGCCGCTCGCGCCGCAGGCTCTCGACACGTTGACCCTTGAGGACGTCGTCGACCATTACAAGCAGTTCTACGCCGGCCGCACTTTTGTGCGCGTGCTCGATGCCGGCCAGCAGCCCAAGACGGCCTCGGTCGTCGGCACCAATGCCGCCCAGATTGGCCTCGCGCTCAACAAGCGCGCGGGCGTTCTGGTGGCTACGGGCGCCATCGACAATCTGTGCAAGGGCGCAGCAGGCCAGGCGGTCCAGTGCGCCAACATCGTCTTTGGCTTTGACGAGCGACGAGGCTTGCCCACAGTGGCGTGCCCGGTGTAGCACATTCGATTGTTAGCGATTTGGTAATCGGGCATCGAGTGGGGCGCCACTTTTAAGCTGGTCTCATGATTGTGGCTGGCATGGCGCACCAACCGATGCCCCTTTTTTGTTTGACATAAGGAGCCATAAAGACGATGAATGCTGAGCAGTTCGATATTAAGATCCGTGCCGTAGGGGGCGGCGTAACGGCGGCAGCCGGCTTTAAGGCGGCGGGCATCCATGCCGGATTCCGCAAGAATCCCGAGCGCCTGGATTACGCGCTCGTCGTGCCCGATAAACCCTGTCCCGGGGCCGGCGTGTTTACGACTAACCGCTTTTGTGCGGCGCCTGTGCAGGTGAGCCGCGCCAATCTGGGCGGTGTCGATAAGGGCTATGGCACCATCGCCGGTGTTTCAATCAACTCCGGCAACGCGAACGCTGCCACGGGTGAGACCGGTCTTGCCTGCGCGCGCGAGACCTGCAACATCGCCTCGCAGGTCATCGGCTGCGAGCCCCAGCAGATTTTGGTCGCCTCCACGGGCGTAATTGGTCAGATTCTGCCGATCGACACGTTTGAGACCGCCGTTCCTGCTGCCTACGAGGCGCTTTCCGCCCACGGTGGCGCCGATGCCGCCCGCGCTATCATGACGACCGACACGCACTCCAAGGAGTATGCCGTGTGTTACCGCAGCGAGGCCGCGGGGCACGCAGGCAATGCCTATACGGTGGGCGGTATGTGCAAGGGCTCGGGCATGATCATGCCCAACATGGCAACCATGATCGCGGTCATCTCTACCGATGCCCCCGTCGAGCCGGAGGCTCTCCACTCCCTGCTGCTCTCGACCGTCAAACAGACCTTCAACAAGGTAACGGTCGATTCCGACACCTCGACTAACGACACCTGCATCATGCTTGCCTCCGGCGCTGCTGCCGCAGATGCCGAGCCTATTGTCGAGGGCTCTGACGCCTTTGACGAGCTAGCCTTTGCCGTGCATGAGGTGTGCGAGAGCCTGGCGCGCAACATCGCCGCAGATGGCGAGGGCGCATCCAAGCTCGTGACGGTTAACGTCACCGGCGCCGCGAACGACGAGGAGGCCGATATCGCCGCCCGTGCTGTTGCCAACTCACCGCTCGTCAAGACCTGCATCGCCGGCCACGACTGCAACTGGGGCCGCGTTGCCATGGCGCTCGGCAAGTGCGGCGTGCAGTTTAACCAAGAAGATGTGTCCATCGACATGATGGGTATGCCCGTCTGCCGCGATGGCCTGACCGTTCCCTTTGACGAGGACGAGGCGCTGCGTCGCTTTGAGGCACCCGAGATCGTGATCTCGGCCGACCTGGGCGCGGGCGCCGCGGCAACGACCGTGTGGACCTGCGACCTCACGCACGAGTACATCTCCATTAACGGCGACTACCGTTCCTAGACTCCCGATGTGCCGCATGTCCCGCTGCAATCGCGGGCAGCGAGGTACGGCGCGATAGCTACAAGAAAGACGAGGCAGACTATGAAGTTCGCACGCGATTGTCGCTCGAGCGAATCCAACGAAGTTACCACGCAGCTGCTGTTCGAGGCGCTGCCGTGGATTAAGAACCTGACCGGTAAGACGGTCGTTATCAAGTACGGCGGTGCCGCCATGGTCGACGAGCAGCTGCGCCGTGACGTGATGAGCGACATCGTTCTGCTCAAGATTATCGGCATGCGCCCTGTTATCGTGCACGGCGGCGGCAAGGCCATCAACGAGGCGCTGAGCCACTACGACATTCCCGTCGAGTTTAAGAACGGCCAGCGTGTGACCACGCCGGCGACCATGGATATTGTGCGCGAGGTGCTGGGCGGCAAGGTCAACCAGGAGCTGGTCGCAGCGCTCAACCACCATGGCAACCTAGCCGTGGGCGTGTCCGGCAGCGACGCCGGTACCCTTATCGCCGAGCCGCTCGACCCAGAGCTCGGCCGCGTAGGCAAGGTCACGCACGTCAACACCGACTATATCGAGCGTTTGCTCGATAGCGAGTACATTCCCGTTATCGCCACGGTCGCGGCGGGGGAGGACGGTGGCTTCTTCAACATCAACGCCGATACCGCCGCCGGCGCCGTTGCGGCGGCACTTCATGCGCACAAGGCGATTTTTTTGACCGATGTCGACGGTCTGTACAAGGACTTTAGCGACAAGGATTCGCTTATCTCCAACCTGACGCTCGACGAGGTCAATGAGATGCTCTACGGCGGCGAGGTCGACAAGGGCATGATCCCCAAACTGCGCGCCGCCGTCGATGCGCTTACCGCTGGCGTGTTCCGAGCCCACATCATCAACGGCACGACGCCGCACTCGCTGCTGCTGGAGCTGCTGACCGATGCTGGCGTCGGTACTGTGATCCACTCCACCGAGACGGCCTACGAGTTTGATACGCACCCGCACTCGCTTTCGACCTTTGCGGCACGCCTGACCGAGAACCTCGACGAGGTCGAGAAGCTCCAGACGGTCTAGCCGACCCGCGGTCGTCGCGTCCCTGCACCCATAGCCCTGCGCCGTACGGCGCCCAACGAAAGGCATCCCATGTCACTTGCAACTCAACAATCGCTCGAATCCCATTACGTTATGCATACCTTTGGTCGCTCTCCGGTCGAGTTTGTCGAGGGTCACGGCATGAAGCTCACCGGCGACGATGGCCGTGAGTACCTCGACTTTCTTGCCGGCATCGGCGTGTGCAGCCTAGGCCATGGCGACCCGGCTGTGCTCTCGGCGCTCGAGGCACAGACCAAAAAGCTCATGCATGTCTCCAATTACTTCTACATTGAGCAGCGCGGACAGGTCGCGGCGCTACTGTCCAAGCTTGCTAACGACGACGTAGATGGTGCGCGCGTGCTTGCCGATGCCATCGCCGCCGGCGATGAGACCACGGCAGCTGCTCTTGGTGCCCCGGCTGCGGATGAGCAGGTGTGGGAGACCTTCTTTGCCAACTCTGGCGCCGAGGCCAACGAGGGCTCGATGAAGCTCGCGCGCCTGTACGCCAAGCGTGCCGGTAATGGCGGCAACACCATCGTGTGCATGCGCGGCGGCTTCCACGGCCGTACGCTCGAGACCATTGCCGCCACCATGCAGGATTGGCTGCAGGACAGCTTCCGCCCGCTGCCGGGTGGCTTTGTGGCCTGCACGCCCAACGATGTCGATGAACTGCGTGCGATCTTTAAGCAGCTGGGCAGTGAAATTTGCGCCGTGATGCTCGAGCCGATCCAAGGTGAGAGTGGCGTGCACCCCATGACCGAGGAGTTTATGGCGGCAGCGCGCGACCTGGCACACGAAGTGGGCGCCGTGCTTATCGCCGACGAGGTCCAGTGCGGTATCTTCCGCACGGGTAAGCCGTTTGCGTTCCAGACCTATGGTGTGGAGCCCGACATCATGAGCCTTGCCAAGGGCATTGCCGACGGCGTGCCCATGGGTGCCGTCGCGGCAAAGAAGGAGATTGCCGACGTGTTTAAGCCAGGTGACCACGGCTCGACCTTTGGCGGTAGCTGCTTGGCCATCGCGGCGTGTGCCGCGACGCTCTCCGCGCTTGTGCGCGGCGATTATGCCGAGCATGCTGCCAAGGTGGGTGCCTATATGGAGCAGGCGCTGGCTAAGCTTCCGCATGTGGTAGAGGTGCGTGGTCGTGGCCTGATGCTCGGCTGCGATCTGGACGATACTGCGGGTGATGCACACGACGTTGTGGCCCGTGCATTGGGGGCTGGTGCCGTAATCAACGCTACGGGTGCCCATACGCTGCGTTTCCTGCCGCCGCTCGTCTGCGAGGAAGCCGACGTGGACAGTCTGATCGAGATCCTGTCGAGTGTTTTGGGCTAACGCAGCGCAATAACTCAATTTGGACCGGGTTCCGGACTGCGGGCGTGCCCTATGTGGCATGATTCAGCGGTCTGGAGCCCGTTTTTGCCGTAGATTTGCTAAGGCAGGGAGACCCGCTGGTCAAAAAACATTAAATTTGAGTACTGCTACCGATTTGGTAGCAGCAATTTTGGACTAATAAGGTCAGATAGCAAGTCGAAATGGCGATGAATGCACGAGTGTGATCTAACTGTTAGTCCTTATAATGGACATATGTTGCGTAACTTAAGCAAACGCTATCTTTTTATATGTTGCAAGCAAAGTAGCAGTACTCATTTTTGCCATTATTTGACCACGGCCTTTGTGACAGACGTGCTGGCGGGTTCGAATCCCATGCACCGGGCGCAAACAAAAACGGTCCCCTTGCGAGGACCGTTTCCAAATCAGTGGTGGGCGATGAGGGATTCGAACCCCCAGCCTTGTGCGTGTAAAGCACCTGCGCTAACCGTTGCGCCAATCGCCCGTGCGGAGAGAGTATAGCAAAACAATCGCCTCATTCACCTCATATCCATTAAAGGTAACTCGCGCGTGTCACAGCGGAGCTGATTCAGTTGAGATTGCCTGAACATTCCGCCCCTCTTTACGCCCTCGGGTATACTCAAAAGCTACTGATTCGATTTGATGCCCAGCAACAGCAGAGGGGATAGTATATGTGCGGTTTTGTCGGTTTTGTCGGTGGGACGGATAACCAATCCGAGGTGCTCACCAAGATGATGGACCGCATCGTCCATCGCGGTCCCGACATGGGCGGTCAGTTTATCGACGGCCGCGTTGCCCTCGGCTTCCGCCGCCTGTCGATCCTCGACCTGACCGAGGCTGGCGCCCAACCCATGGCCAACGAGGACGGTAGCGTCGTCATTGTCTTCAACGGCGAGATCTACAACTTCCAAGAACTCCGTTCCGAGCTCGAGGCCAAGGGCTACAAGTTCCACTGCGGCGCCGACACCGAGAGCCTCCTGCACGGCTACGAGGAGTGGGGCGAGGCCGTACTCGATCGCTTGCGCGGTATGTACGCCTTCGTCATCTGGGACAAAAAGAAGAACAAGCTTTTTGGCGCCCGCGACATCTTTGGCATCAAGCCGCTTTACTACTATCCCATGCCCGATGCGGGCGACGGCGCTCCGGGCGTGCTTTTTGGTTCCGAGATCAAGAGCTTCCTGGACTACCCGCACTTCCACAAGGCGGTCAACAAAAAGGCCCTGCGTCCGTACATGACGCTGCAGTATTCGGCAACCGAGGAGACCTTCTTCGAGGGTGTCTACAAGCTGCCGCCGGCGCACTACTTTACCGTCGATATCCCGACCGGCAAGATGAACATCGAGCGCTACTGGGATTGCGATTACTCTGCCGTCGAGAAGCCGTTCGAAGAGTATGTCGACGAGCTGGACGAGGTCGTGCACGAGAGCGTCGAGGCCCATCGCATCGCCGACGTCAAGGTCGCGTCGTTCCTCTCCGGTGGCGTCGACTCCAGCTACATCGCCGCTTGCCTCATGCCCGACAAGACCTTCTCGGTGGGCTTTGACTACAAGAACTTCAACGAGACCAACTACGCTAAGGAGCTTTCCGATAAGCTCGGCGTCGAGAACGTTCGCAAGATGATTACCGCCGACGAGTTCTTCGGTGCGCTCGAGGACATCCAGTATCACATGGACGAGCCGCAGTCCAACCTGTCTTCCGTGCCGCTGTGGTTCTTGGCCGAGATGGCCCGCAAGGACGTTACCGTCGTGCTTTCGGGCGAAGGCGCCGACGAACTCTTTGGCGGCTACGCCTACTACGAGGATACGGTCCCGGTGCGCAAGTACAAAAAGATGGTGCCGCTGCCCATCCGTCGCGCGCTCGGTAACCTGGCGCTGCATATGCCGTACTTCAAGGGACATAACTTCCTGGTCAAGGGTGCCGAGATCCCCGAGAAGTCGTTCCTGGGACAGGCTCTGGTATGGCCGGAGCGCGAGGTCGACGGCGTGCTCAAGCCCGAGTACAACACCGGCGATGGCGCCTTCGAGCTCGCTGCACCCATCTATGCGCGCGTGAAGGGTCAGCCCGAGCTGGTCAAGAAGCAGTACCTGGACATGAACATGTGGCTCCCGGGCGACATTCTGCTCAAGGCCGACAAGATGTGCATGGCGCACTCGCTGGAGCTGCGCGTGCCCTTCCTGGACCGCAAAGTCATGGAGTTCGCCGAGCACATTCCCGATCGCTACCGCATCAATGAGAACGGCAACAAACAGGTACTCCGCCATGCTGCCAACAAGTCGCTGCCCGATGAGTGGGCCACCCGTCCCAAGGTGGGCTTCCCGGTGCCGATTGTCTACTGGCTGCGCGAGCAAAAGTGGTACGACTATGTCAAGGAGTACTTCACCGCGCCGTGGGCAAGCGAGTTCTTCGATACCGACGAGCTCATGCACCTGCTCGATCTGCACTTTGCGGGCAAGGGCGATTTCCAGCGCAAGATCTATACGCCGCTCGTGTTCCTGGTGTGGTACAAGCGCTTCTTTATCGACGAGGACCAGCCCGCTGTTCAGGCTGCCTAGCCTCGGCTAACGAACGCCTGCGCGTAACGGCTCCTCCGGGAGCCGTTTTTTGCGTGGGTGCGTTTCAGTTACTATAAAAACCGTCCCTGCCAAATGGCTGAGAAAGGTGAAAGATGCACCATTCGGATTCCGCGACCGTGACCACGGTCGATACGCTTGCCAAGCTGCTCGATGTGTGCGGCGAGCTGTGCGCATCAGAGCAGGTTGACGAGCGTGCTGTGACCGGCTGCTCGTTTGATTCGCGCGCGGTCTCGGCAGGTGACGTGTTCTTTTGCAAAGGTGCTGCCTTTAAGCCCGCGTTTTTGAGCATGGCGCTCGATGCGGGCGCCGTCGCATTTGTGTGCGAGGAGTCGCTGGTCGAGTCTCTGGAGCCGCTGGCGCAGGAGAGCGGTGCTGCAATGCTGGTTGTTGATAGTGTTCGCACGGCCATGGCCCTGTTGCCGCCGGAGGTCTACGACCGTCCCGACCACGACGTCAAGATCGTGGGCATCACCGGCACCAAGGGTAAGACCACGGCCGCTTTTATGCTCCAGTCCATCATCAAGGCGGCGGGCGAGTCCTGCGGCATGATCGGCTCGGTGAGTACCGACGATGGTATCGAGTGCTATGAGAGCACCAATACTACGCCCGAGGCCCCCGAGGTTTGGCGCCATATCGCCAACTGCCGCACGTCCGGTCGCCAGTCCATGGTCATGGAGGTCTCGAGCCAGGCGCTCAAGTACCAACGCGTCGAGAATCTGCCGTTTGACGTGGCGTGCTTCCTCAACATCGGCCGCGATCACATCTCGCCGATCGAACACCCCACGTTTGAGGATTATTTTGAGAGCAAACTCAGGATCTTTGACCAGGCAAAGACCGCCGTGGTGAATCTGGGCACCGAAGAGGTCGACCGTGTGCTGGAGGCAGCGTCGGCGGCCGAGCGCTTGGTGACCGTTGGCGTCGAGCATCCCGAGGCAAGCCTGTGGGCGAGCGACGTACGCATGGTCGGCTTTAGCATCGAGTTCAACTTGCATGGCCTGTGCGCCGACGAGTCCGAGGCGGGGGAGAAGATCCTGCTGGGTATCGCGGGCGACTTTAACGTGGAAAACGCGCTGGTCGCTATCGCCGCCGCGCGCGAGATCGGCATCGGTATCGATGCCATCAAGAAGGGTCTCTCCAAGCTGCGCGTGCCGGGCCGCATGGAGGTTGTGGAGTCGAAGGACGGCCGCGTGATCTGCGTCGTTGACTACGCTCACAACCAGCTTTCGTTCCGTTCGCTTTTCTCGTCGGTGAAGCGCGCGTTTCCCGCTAGCCCCGTCATTGCGCTGTTTGGCGCTGCCGGCGGCAAGGCGCAGGAGCGCCGCGAGCAGCTTCCGCGCGAGGCCGCACCATATTCCGACCTGATGATCTTTGCCAACGAGGATCCAGCTCACGAGGACCCGATGAAGGTCTGTCGCGAGCTTGCCGAGCATGTTCCCGACGATACGCCGAACAAGATCATCCTCGACCGCGAAGCCGCTGTGCATGCGGCGTTCAAGGCGGCGCGCGAGGAGTACGTCAACCCCGATGCTCCCACCATTGTCTTGCTACTGGCAAAGGGTGACGAGGAGCTCATGCACGTGGGTGACGAGTTCGTGCCCATCGAGAGCGACCTTTCGTTGGCCAATCGCCTAATCGATGTTACCCAGTTTGGCTAATGAACCATGATGGCGGCGGCGCCCCGAATGCGCTGTCACCATAAGCGTGTTCCCTCAATCAAAACATGCCGTCCAAGTCCAAACCCTTCTACGTAAACGGAGTAACCATGTCCCACAACACCCTGCCGACCGTTGCCGAGCTTTCGGGCGAGATGCGCGAGCGCTTGGCCAAGGTCAAGTACGTCTTTACCGACCTGGACGCCACCATGCTCGCACCCGGCTCGTGCGTGCTGCGCGACAACGACGGCAACCCCTCGACCAAACTCGTCGAGGCCGTCGTGGCGCTCGCTCGCGCTGGCATTCAGGTGGTTCCCACCTCGGGCCGCAACCGTACCATGATTCACGAGGACGCGCGCGTGCTCGGCCTCAACTCCTACATTGGTGAGATGGGCGGCCTGGTCATGTACGATCTCAAGGCCAACGATTGGGAGTATCTGACCGGCGATATGCCCTACGACCCCGCCTGCGGCCTCACGCCGCATCAGGTGATCGAGCAGACCGGCGTGTGCGAGAAGATTCTCGCCCGCTGGCCGCATAAGATCGAGTACCACAACGACATGTCGACTGGCTACAAGTACCGCGAGGTCACCGTCGGCATGCGCGGCGATGTGCCCGACGACGAGGTCCAGGCCATCCTGGACGAGGCCGGCTGCGGCCTGGTCTGGGCCTGCAACGGTCACCTGACGCATCTGTCCAAGCCGACGACGCTCGAGCTCGAACGTGTCGAGGATGGCCGCGCGTTTAACATCAATCCCGCCGGCCTCAACAAGGGCGTTGCCATCGCACGTTTCTGCGAGCACCTGGGTATCGAGTGCGAGGAGACGCTGGCGCTCGGCGATTCTGAGTCCGACTTCTACATGGCTGACCACGTGGGCACGTTCTGCCTGGTCGAGAACGGTTTGATCAGCGCCGGCGCGCCTGAGTTCCTGGATACCTGCGATAATGCCTACGTCACGCGAGGCAAGATTGTCGACGGCTGGGCGGCAACGGCAGAGCTGCTGGTCGCGGCGCGTTCGTAGCGCGGCGTCGCCGCACTTGGACATGTCTTTTCGAGAGAGACTGGTGAGGTAATGTCCGATATCGAGAATCCGGCAGGCGACACGCGCCCGATTGGCGTGTTCGATTCTGGTTTGGGCGGTCTGACGGTTGCGCGCGCGATTGCGACGGCGTTGCCGCACGAGTCCGTCTACTACTTTGGCGACACCAAGCGCTGCCCCTACGGTACCCGCACCGAGGATGAGGTGCGCTCGTTTGCGTTGCAGGCGGGTCGTTGGCTTTCGAAGCACGACGTCAAGATTATGGTCATCGCCTGCAACACGGCGACAGCTGCGGCCTTGCGTCTGGCCCAGCAGGTGCTCGACGTTCCTGTGATCGGCGTGATCGCGCCGGGTGCCCGTGCGGCAATCAACAGCACCCGCTCGCGTCGCGTGGGCGTGCTCGCCACCAACCTCACTATT
This sequence comes from uncultured Collinsella sp., assembly GCA_900541245.1. Lineage (GTDB taxonomy): Bacteria > Actinomycetota > Coriobacteriia > Coriobacteriales > Coriobacteriaceae > Collinsella. The sequence continues at coordinate 40,972 of UQIS01000008.1, read as the reverse complement.
CGCTCGGGCGCCTACACGCGCGCCATTCAGGACCTGGATGCCGGTGTCGATGTATACGGCTGTCCTGCCTCGAGCTTTGTCGAGGTTGTCGAACACGAGCTCGCCTCGGGTGCACATCTGCAGGAACAGTGGCTTGAGAACGAGGACATCTTCGATACGCCTGCCGTGCGTGCGCTGGTGGGTGCCACGGTTGAGCCGCTGCGCGACCACGGTATCGATACCGTGGTACTCGGCTGTACGCATTTTCCGCTGTTGGTGGGACCTATCCGGCATGCGCTGGGGCCTGGGGTGCGCGTGGTGAGCTCCGCCGAGGAGACCACGCGCGAGCTGACCGATATCCTCACGCGCCGCGAGCAGCTGGCGGGCGACGCCGCCGAGCCGCAGCATCGTTTTGCCACGACGGCCGATAACATTGCCGAGTTTGCGGTGGCGGGCAGCTTTATCTTTGGTCAGCCGCTCAAGAGCATCGAACACATCGATATCGATGAGCTGAAATAGATGTAAGGCAGCCGCCAAAGCCTTCGCCACATCTTTTGCCGAAAGGATATTTCTATGGAGTACATGCAGGTCAACCGCGCCAACGGCCGCGCCGCCAACGAGTTGCGCCCCGTTAAGCTCACCCGTGGCGTCATGAAGCACGCCCACGGCTCGTGTTTGGCCGAGTTCGGCGACACGCGCGTTCTGTGCGCCGCCACTATCGAGGAGGGCGTGCCGGGTTGGCGAAAGGGAGCTAAGGCCGGCTGGGTGACCGCGGAATACGCCATGCTGCCGACGTCGACCGGCAAGCGCTGCAAGCGCGAGCATGCCAACCGCAAGGGTCGCTCCATGGAGATCGAGCGCCTCATTGGTCGCAGCCTGCGTACCGTCGTCAACATGAAGGCGCTCGGCGAGTACACCGTCACCGTCGACTGCGATGTGATTCAGGCCGATGGCGGCACGCGTACAGCGAGCATCACCGGCGCCTGGGTGGCGTTGCACGACGCCCTCGCCATGTGGGTCGAGGCGGGCAAGATCGAGCGCATCCCGCTTACCGGCCAGGTGGCTGCCATCTCCATGGGCGTTGTCGACGGCAATACGCTGCTTGACCTCGATTATTCCGAGGACAGCCATGCCGAGGTCGACATGAACCTCGTCGCCACCGACACCGGTGAGATGATCGAGCTCCAGGGTACCGGCGAGCAGGCGCCCTTCGACCGTAAGCGCCTCAACGCCCTGCTCGACCTGGGCGACAAGGGTATCGCCGAGCTCATCGAGCTCCAGCGCCAAGTCCTCGCCTAACCTACCAAAAAGGGACAGGTTTATTTTGATAGGTTTTATCTGCGGAGACGTCTAGACACAAGACTGCCGTTGATTGAGAGGGAAGAGGCAAAGGCCCTCGTCGCCCTCGGCGCGGCATTGCTATAGAGACAAGGAGGCCAGTTATGGCACTTGAGAAGATCGACATCGACACCCTCGACCCGGCGGCGACCATCGTCGTGGCAACCGGAAACGCTCATAAGCTCACCGAGATCGAGGCCATTTTGGGCAAGGTCATGCCCGAGGTGCGCTTTGTGGCGCTCGGCCAGCTGGGCGATTTTGAGGACCCCGAGGAAAACGGCACGACGTTTTTGGAGAACGCCATCATCAAGGCGCAGGCTGCCGTCGAAGAGACGGGGCTCATGGCCATTGCCGACGATTCGGGCCTGGTCGTCGACGCGCTGGACGGTGAGCCCGGTGTGTATAGCGCACGCTACGCGGGCGTTCACGGCGACGATGCCGCCAACAATGCCAAGCTCCTCGTTAACCTGGAAGGCGTGGCGGACGAGGATCGCACCGCGCGCTTTATGAGCGTCGTCGCGCTCATCGACACGGACGGTCTGGTTACCTATGGCGAGGGCGCCTGCGAGGGCGTTATCGCGCACGAGGGCCGCGGCGACCATGGCTTTGGCTATGACCCGCTGTTCCTGCCGGTCGACACGCCGGGCAAGACCATGGCCGAGCTGACGGCTGACGAGAAGAACGCCATCAGCCATCGATTCCATGCGCTCGAGCACCTATCTGCCAAACTGACGGGCGAGGAGTAGGCCGTGCGTGCGGTGGTGCAGCGCGTACTCAACGCCGGCGTGACGGTCGATGGCGAGTGCGTGGGCCGCATTGGACGAGGCTACCTGGTGCTGCTGGGTGTGGGCCATGGCGATACGCGTGCCGAGGCCGACAAACTGTGGGGCAAGCTCCGCGGGCTGCGTATCAACGAGGACGAGAACGGCAAGACCAACTTGGCGCTTGCCGATGTCGACGGCGAGGTGCTCGTGGTGTCGCAGTTCACGCTGTTCGCCGACTGCCGCCACGGTCGCCGCCCATCGTTTACGGATGCCGGCGCCCCCGATGTCGCCAACGAGCTCTACGAGTACTTCCTGACGCTTGTGCACGAGGACGTTGAGCATGTGGCGCACGGTATCTTTGGCGCCGACATGAAGGTCGACCTGGTCAACGACGGCCCATTCACCATCGTCTTGGACACCGACAACCTTTAGGTTACGCGGTTTTACCAAACCGCGTAACAACTGGTCATGCGAGATTGTCGTCTGGCACGTATTTGGGACGGGGCTTATTTTGCTACTTGCGTATGGCGGCAGCAGGGTGCTATAGTATTAGAGTTTTGTCTATCTTAGGGGTATTATCCCCTTTTTGAATTGCACCTTCTGGAGGCCCTGTTCATGGAAGAGATGGAAGTCAATCACGTCGACGACATCCACGAGAAGCTGACCGATATGGTGGGCGATCGCGTTAAGGTGAAGGCCAACATGGGCCGCACCCGCGTTGTCGAGCGCATGGGCACCATCAAGAGCGTCCACCCCGCCGTCTTTATCGTCGAGGTTGACGAGCGTCGTGGCCGCAAGTCGCGTCAGTCCTACCAGTATATCGATGTGCTCACCGGTCAGGTCGAGCTGTTCGACCCCGAGAGCGGCGAGCACATCTTTACCCCGCTCGGCAATCAGCTCGAGGAGCATTAACGGTGACCGATCGGTCCCTGACTCTTTCCGCGCCGGCAAAGATTAACCTCTACCTGGGGGTTCATACCGAGCGCGATGACCGCGGCTACCACAGGGTCGATTCCCTGATGGCGGCCGTCGGTCTTTCCGATACCGTGACGGTCACGCCGGCGCAGGCGCTGACCGTCCAGACGGTTCCAGCATCAGATTTTCCCATGCAAAAGAATACGGCGTATCGGGCTGCGGTTGCTATGGCCGAGCATTATGGTTGCGAGGCAAACATCTGCGTGACGATTGAGAAGCGCATTCCATTGTGCGCCGGCTTGGGCGGTCCCTCGACGGATGCGGCCGCGGTCATTGTCGCCTTGGCGGAGCTCTGGGGCATTGATCGCACCGACCCAGCGCTCGACGACATTGCGCGGGGCATCGGTGCTGACGTCCCGTTCTTTTTGCACGCGAGCCCTGCGTTCTACGTAGGTGGGGGAGACGTGCTGGCGACTGAGTACCTCGCGCCGCCCGCGACGCCTGTCGTACTGGTTAAGCCGCGCGAGGCAAGCGTTTCGACAATTGAAGCCTATCGACGTTTTGACGAGGCCCCGGTGCCTGCGGACAAGCCCGGCGCGATAGCTTCTGCCTTGCGTGCTGGTGATGCCGAGACGGCATATGCACTCATCCATAACAACCTGGGTGTCATTTCCGCACAGATGGAGCCGCAGATTCAAACGGTCCTCGACTGGCTGCGTAAACAGGACGGCACCGTTGCTGTAGATGTGTGCGGATCGGGTGCCTGCTCGTTTGCCATTTGCGACACCGCCGTCACGGCCGAAAGGCTTGCCGACGCTGCCCAGCAAAACGGCTGGTGGTCCTGCGCGACGCAGTTCATTCCCAACACGGTTCGCGTCGAAGTACCAAAGAAGTAAAAATTTCTCTAGCACACGACGGAAATCTTTGTTACTATAGTCGAGCTAACGGGTTGTGGCTCAGTTTGGTAGAGCACTGCGTTCGGGACGCAGGGGTCGCTGGTTCAAATCCAGTCAACCCGACCAGAGCATGAGGAGGGACCGCTTCTTGCGGTCCCTTTTTTTAGCTATTGTTGTGATACCGCGATACCCGCGGTATACTCATTCGAGCTTGTCTCGCTGTATTGTGGAGGTCTACATGTTTGGACTGAGGGCTCCTGAGCTCATCATTATTCTCGTCGTTGTCCTGATTATCTTCGGACCCAAGAACCTGCCGAAGCTCGGCAAGTCCCTCGGCTCTACCGTCAAGAATATCCGCGAGGGTATGGAGGGCGACGATAAGGCCGAGACCAAGCAGGCCGAGGAGGTCGTGGTCGAGCAGTCCGAGGAGGACAAGGAGATCGCTGAGCTCGAGGCCAAGCTCGCTGCTGCCAAGAAGAAGCAGGCAGAGGACAGCGACGCGGACGCAGAGTAGTCCCATCCCTTTGGGGTGAGCACCTGACCGGCTTGCCCGCAGGCTAGCCGGTCTTTTTCGTTTTGTTGACAGTTGATTGTTTGATCAGAGTTGGGGAGATATCCGTATGGACGCAAGCCAGATCGTACTGACCGCTGAGGGCCGCCAGAAGCTCGTCGAGGAGCTCGCTTGGCGTGAGGGCGATTACGCCAAGGAGATCGTCGAGGACATCAAGGAAGCCCGCGCGTTCGGCGACCTTTCGGAGAACTCCGAGTACGACGCCGCTAAGGACAAGCAGGCCCAGAACGCCGCTCGTATTGCCGAGATCCAGGCCATCCTCGCCAACGCTCAGGTTGCTGCCACCACGGGCGACCTGACCGTCTCCATCGGTTCCACCGTTTCGCTGATTGATCCCAACGGCGAGGTCATGGAAGTCACGCTCGTCGGTACCACCGAGACCAACTCGCTCGAGCACAAGATCTCCAACGAGTCTCCGGTCGGCCACGCCATCATCGGTCACGGCGAGGGCGACTCCGTCGAGGTCGTTACGCCTTCCGGCAAGACTCGCGTCTACACCATCGCCAAGATCGCACGCTAGACCACGGTCCCGCGTAAAGGTATGTTTTCGCTCCCTGGGACCGAATCCTGGGGAGCGTTTTAGTTTGAGGAGCTAACTTATGGCAGAGAACCAGAACGCCGCCGATCAGGCATCGACGCTCAACGACGAGCGCGCCACCCGCCTGGCCAAGCGTGCCGCCCTGTTCGAGGCGGGCCAGAACCCCTATCCCGAGCACTCTGAGCTTGAGGACTACGTCGCCGATATCGAGACTAAGTACGCCGAGCTTGCCGATGGCGAGGACACCGAGGACGTCGTGAAGATCGCCGGCCGCGTGGTCGCCAAGCGCGGTCAGGGCAAGATCATGTTCATCGTCGTGCGCGATGCGACTGCCGAGATTCAGCTGTTCTGCCGCATCAACGACATGGACGAGGCTGCCTGGAATACGCTCAAGGCCCTCGACCTGGGCGACATCCTGGGCGTGACCGGCGTGGTCGTGCGCACCCAGCGCGGCCAGCTTTCCGTTGCTCCTAAGAGCGCGACCCTGCTTGCCAAGGCCGTTCGTCCGCTGCCCGAGAAGTTCCACGGTCTTTCCGACAAGGAGACCCGCTATCGCCAGCGCTATGTCGACCTGATCGCCAACGACGACGTTCGCGAGACCTTCCGTAAGCGTTCGCAGATTCTCTCCACCTTCCGTCGCTTTATGGAGTCCGACGGCTACATGGAGGTCGAGACCCCCATCCTGCAGACCATCCAGGGCGGCGCTACTGCCAAGCCGTTCATTACCCACTTCAACGCGCTCGATCAGGAGTGCTACCTGCGTATTGCCACCGAGCTGCACCTCAAGCGCTGCATTGTCGGTGGTTTTGAGCGCGTGTTCGAGATCGGCCGCATCTTCCGTAACGAGGGCATGGACCTTACCCACAACCCCGAGTTCACCACGATGGAGGCCTACCGTGCCTTCTCCGACCTCGAGGGCATGAAGGCGCTCGCCCAGGGTGTCATTAAGGCGGCTAACAAAGCCATCGGCAACCCCGAGGTCATCGAGTACCAGGGCCAGACCATCGACCTTTCTGGTGAGTGGGCCAGCCGTCCCATGACCGACATCGTCTCCGACGTGCTCGGCAAGCAGGTTACCATCGACACGCCGGTCGAGGAGCTTGCTGCCGCCGCGCGCGAGAAGGGCCTGGAGATCAAGCCCGAGTGGACTGCTGGCAAGATCATCGCCGAGATTTACGATGAACTGGGCGAGGACACCATCGTCAACCCCACGTTCGTGTGCGATTACCCCATCGAGGTCAGCCCGCTTGCCAAGCGCTTTGAGGACGACCCGCGCCTGACGCACCGCTTTGAGCTGGTTATTGCCGGCCACGAGTACGCCAACGCATTCTCCGAGCTCAACGCCCCGGTCGACCAGGCTGAGCGCTTTGCTGCCCAGATGGCCGAGAAGGCCGGCGGCGACGATGAGGCCATGGAGTATGACGAGGACTACGTGCGCGCCCTCGAGTACGGTATGCCTCCCGCGGGCGGCATTGGCATTGGTATCGACCGCGTGGTCATGCTGCTCACCAACCAGGCTTCTATTCGCGATGTCCTGCTGTTCCCGCACATGAAGCCCGAGAAGGGTTTCCAGTCCGGTGCCGCTGCCGCCAAGGCTGCCGAGGCCGGCAACGCCGCGAGCCCGTTCGTTAAGTCGCTTAAGCCCACGCTCGATTACTCCAAGATCGCCGTTGAGCCGCTGTTTGAGGAGTTCGTCGACTTTGATACCTTCTCCAAGAGCGATTTCCGCGCTGTGAAGGTCAAGGCATGCGAGGCCGTCAAGAAGTCCAAGAAGCTGCTGAACTTTACGCTCGACGACGGTACCGGTACCGACCGCACCATCCTCTCCGGTATTCACGCTTATTACGAGCCCGAGGACCTGGTCGGCAAGACCTTGCTCGCCATCACCAACCTGCCTCCGCGCAAGATGATGGGTATTCCCAGCTGCGGCATGCTGATCAGCGCTGTCCACGAGGAGGAGGGCGAGGAGCGCCTCAACCTGATCCAGCTCGACGCCTCCATCCCCGCCGGCGCAAAGATGTACTAACTAGTTACGCGGTTCTACGAACCGCGTAACGGCTCGACGCTGCGCGGGCCGCATTTGGACAATCTGACGTTCAACTTCAAGGGCGCGACCAGAAGGTCAGCGCCCTTTCGTTTCACGTCACCTTGTCTCAAATGCGACCCGCTCGCTGGCGTTGCCAATACATCGACGTTGTCGGAGTAGTCATTGGGGACGTTCTTAAACGACTACCCAACGGCTTTTGAGCGCATAGTTCGCATGACAGCCGTCTCTTTTATGTTTCCTTTAGCCGTCGCTGTCTAGGATGGGGGTTAGTCGACAGGAAGGGAGCACCGGGATGGACGATGCGAGCGAGCGCGCAATCGAAGAGGACATGCTCGATCAGTTCAATTACTTTGATGATGAGGACGAGGAGCTGATCGACCGTCGCGAGCCAGCGCCGCTTGATTCCTTTGATCTGGTCGATGAAGAGACTGATGAGGTTGAGGACGAATCAACGGAGTTCCCACAGTCTTCGCGCCTTAACTCGCTGCTTTCGAGAGCCCCCATGCACCACGGCGTTCGTGCCGGCGCGCTCCATATGAAAACTGACTGGCACCAGATCGTGACGGCAGGCGATGAGCTTGCCGTCGATGCGCCGCTCACCGATAAATCATCCATCATTTGCCGCACCGGCATGCTTATGCTGGCAAGCGGAACAGGTGCCTGGCGCGTGCGCGATACCATGAATCGTGTTGCCGCTGTACTCGGCGTCACGATTCACGTCGACCTGAGTCTCCTGTCGTTTGAGTGCACCTGCATCGAAGATGGTCACTGCTTTAACGAGGTTGTCAGCCTGCCCACAACGGGAGTCAATACCCATCGCATTTGGATGATGGAGAGTTTCCTCAAGGAAATCGAGACCTATGGTCGTCGCTTCACGGTACACGAGTATCACGAGATGCTCAGGACCGTTGAGAGCTCAAAGCCCGATTACTCTCCCTGGCAACAGGGCCTTGCGGCAGCCTGTGCTTGCGGCGCCTTCGTCTTTTTGCTCGGCGGCGGCCCTATCGAGATGGCCTGCGCATTCGTAGGCGCTGGTGTCGGCAACTTTGCTCGCTCCCATATTCTCAAGCAGGGTCTTGGCCAGTTTAGCGCGCTGACGACGGGCGTTGCGCTCGCTTGCGTTTCGTATCTGCTGGCATTGCTCGGCCTTGGCCAGGTCATACCGGGGGCAATGTCGCACCAAGAAGGCTATATCGGCGCCATGCTCTTTGTGATTCCCGGCTTTCCGCTCATTACGGCAGGCCTCGACATCGCTAAGCTCGACATGCGAAGCGGTATCGAGCGCCTTTCATATGCCGTATCGATTATTGTGATGGCGACCCTCGTAGGTTGGATGGTTGCCGAGTGTGTTGGCCTGGCGCCGGACGACTTTGCCCCACTGGGCCTTTCGCCGCTTGCCCTTACGCTCCTGCGCGTGGTGATGAGCTTCGTTGGCGTATTCGGCTTCTCGGTGATGTTCAACAGCCCGGTAAAGATGGCCGCGGCAGCTGGGTTGATCGGCGCCGTTTCCAATACCCTGCGTCTGACCCTTGTCGATGCGCCGACGATGATTCCCTTCCTGGGCCTCAGCACGGGAATGCCTCCCGAGGCAGCAGCGTTTATCGGCGCGCTGGTATCGGGTCTGCTGGCAAGCTTGGCCGAAGTCAAGCTCACCTACCCGCGTATCGCTCTCACGGTGCCTTCGATTGTCATTATGGTGCCGGGTTTGTATCTGTATCGCTCGATGTATTACATGTGCACCTTCGACACAGTCAATATGCTCGGCTGGTTTGTGCGCGCAGTGCTCATCGTGGCGTTTTTGCCCGTTGGCCTGGGTGTGGCGCGTACGCTCACCGACCCTCGCTGGCGCCACACCAGCTAATTGGTGCAAGGGGGACAGGTTACTTTGCACCAAATGAGTTGCGGTGAAATAGGGGCTGAATTGCTGCTTAAAGGGTCAAAACAGTCCGTATTCCACCGCAACTTATGGGGTCGGGGGATTATTGGTGCCCTGCATCTTCATAAACTCAACGCTTACGAAGCGCGCGCCGTTTGTGTTAGGGTAGTTCCACCACATAAGTAGTCGCAGACGCGCGTACCACGGGCGGGCGAGATGAAGTCCCAGTAACTCCATCTCGCCCGCCCGTTTTTGTTGCGCGGTGCCGCGGCGTAACACAGAAAGGACCATGCCCTTTATGCCTATCAACAAACGAGAGAGCCTGCTGTTCACCTTTATCATGTGCTTTTGCATGGTGCTCTGGATGAGCATCTACAACGTTGCCCTGCAGCATGGGGCCATCAACGGCGAGGTCATTGCCGCTGCATGGCTCGGCTTCCCCGTTGCCTACGTTTTTGCCATGTGCTGCGACTGGTTCGTCGCCAGCCCGCTCGCCAAGGGTTTCGCCTTTAAGTACTTGGTCACGCCGGGCAAGAGCTCGCCGCTCGCCATGACGCTCGCCGTCAGCTCCTGCATGGTCGTTCCCATGGTCATCATCATGTCGCTCTACGGTGCGTGCGAAGGTCTGTTCCATATGCCCGGCGCCCCGCTTGCAAACCTGCAGGCGCTGCCGATGATGTGGCTCGTCAACATTCCGCGCAACTTTATCATGGCCCTGCCCTGGAACCTGCTGGTGGCTGGTCCGGTTGCTCGCTTTGTCTTCCGCCGCGCCTTCCCCATGGGCACGGTCTTTGCCGAGCCGCACATGGAGCTCGTGCGCATGCCTGGCGCTCCCGTTGCCGATGCCGTCAATGACGTTGCCGAGAGCATGGACGCCGAGCCCGTCTGCTAGACAGCAGCGCAAAACCAAACCGCCAAGCGGACCAGAGCGATTCCTTTTTTGTAGACGTTGTCGCGCGGCTACGGGTGGGAAAGGTCCCAGCGGTTAACATATACTCCATATGGGTAAAGAGACCAAAGCGCCGCCACGAGTGGCGCTTTGCGTTTGAAAAGCTAGCTCGTCTAAGAGGAACTAGCATGTTAGACCGTTTTACCGATCGCGCGCGCAAGGTCATGTCCATGGCCAAGCAAGAGGCGCTCGATCTACACTCAAATAAGGTGGGCACCGAGCACTTGCTGCTCGCGCTTGCCAAGGAGGACGAGGGCATTGCCGCCGAGGCGCTGCGCTCGCTCGATATCTCCTACGATGACATCATGGACACGCTCAAAGAAGTCCAGACCACCGTTCCGGAGCCCAGTGAGGAGACCGAGGCTGCTAAGCTTGCCTTTACGCCGCTCGTCATCAGCGTGATGGAGCGCTCCTTCCGCGTGGCGCGCGAGAACAACCAGACGTATGTGTCGACCGAGCACCTGCTCATCGGCATCGTCGAAGAGGGCAACGGCATGGCCATGGATATTCTCATGCGCCTGGGTGTGTCGTCTGCTTCTATCAAAAAGGCCATCGAAAAGCTCACTGCCAAGGATCAGGACAAGAAGCGTCCGCTCGCCGGCGCCGGTGCTGGTCGTCCCGGTGCGGGCCTGCCGTTCTTTAGCGGCTCGGATGCCTCTCAGCAAAAGGGGAGTGGCACCGATACGCTTAAGCAGTTCGCGACCAACCTCACGCAGAAGGCGCGCGACGGCGAGCTCGACCCTGTAATTGGTCGCGAAAAGGAAGTCCAGCGCATGATGGAGATCCTTTCGCGCCGCACCAAGAACAACCCGCTCATTCTGGGCGACCCCGGCGTGGGCAAGACGGCCATCGTCGAGGGCCTGGCTCAGCAGATTGCAGCCGGCAACGTGCCCGAGAACCTCATGGACCAGAATATCTGGACGCTCGACCTGCCGGGTCTCGTGGCGGGTGCCAAGTATCGCGGTGAGTTTGAGGAGCGCCTCAAGAACGTGATCCAGGAGGCGACCGAAGCCGACGACGTCATCCTGTTTATCGACGAGATGCACACCATCATCGGTGCTGGTTCTGCCGAGGGATCCATCGATGCAAGCTCCATGCTCAAGCCCGTGCTCGCGCGCGGTGCTTTCCAGATCATCGGTGCCACTACGGCCGAGGAGTTCCGCAAGTACCTCACCAAGGATCCGGCCTTTGAGCGCCGTTTCCAGACCATCGATGTCGAGGAGCCGAGCGTCGAGGATACGGTCAAGATCCTGACCGCGCTCAAGCCGCGCTACGAGGAGCACCACCACGTGCGTTACACGCAGGGTGCCATCGAGGCGGCCGCGAACCTCTCCAACCGCTACATCCAGGATCGCTTCCTGCCCGATAAGGCCATCGACCTCATCGACGAGGCCGGTGCTCGCGCCCGCATCGCCGCCAACCGTGCGCCCGAGCCGGTGCGCGAGGCCGAACATCGCATCGAGGAGCTTAAGGCCGCCGCACAGGAGGCCACCGAGAGCGACGACATGAACAAGGCCGCCGAGATCACCGAGCAGCAGAAGGCCGCCGAGATTGAGCTCGCCGAGGCCAAGGCTGCCTGGACGGCCGAGCTCGACGCCAGCCCGCTCACCATCGATGTCTCCCAGATTGCCGACATCGTGTCCGTGACCTCGGGCGTGCCGGTGTCTTCGCTCACCGAGAGCGAGAGCCGTCGCCTGCTGCAGGCCGAAAGCGTGCTCAAGACGCGCATCATCGGTCAGGACGAGGCCGTCGAGGCCGTTGCCAAGGCTGTGCGCCGCAGCCGCTCGCCGCTCAAGGACCCGCGTCGCCCCGGCGGCAGCTTTATCTTCCTGGGCCCCACCGGCACGGGCAAGACCGAGCTCGCCAAGACGCTCGCCGAGTATCTCTTTGGCAGCAAGGACGCGCTCATCAGCTTCGACATGTCGGAGTTTGGCAGCGAGTTCGAGGTCTCCAAGCTTATCGGTAGCCCTCCGGGTTACGTGGGTCACGACGAGGGCGGTCAGCTCACCAAGGCCGTGCGCCGTCACCCGTACTCGGTCGTGCTGTTCGACGAGATCGAGAAGGCACACCCCGATATCTTCAACATCTTGCTGCAGGTACTGGAGGAGGGCCGCCTGACCGATAGCCAGGGCAAGACGGTTGATTTCCGCAACACCGTGGTCATCATGACGTCCAACGTGGGCGCCCGCGAGATCGCGCAGGATGCGAGCGTGGGCTTTGGCACCACCGGCGAGCAGGGTCTCACGTCGAGTGAGATTCGCGGCCGTGCGATGGGCGAGCTCAAGCGCCTGTTCCGCCCCGAGCTGCTCAACCGTATCGATGATATCGTGGTGTTCCAGAAGCTTTCGGGCGAGAACCTGACCAAGATCGCTCACCTGCTGGTGGACGACCTGCGCCAGCGCCTGATTGCCAACGGCATGAACATCAAGCTCACCGATGCGGCCTACGACAAGATCGTGGCCGAGGGTACCGATCTCACCAACGGCGCACGTCCGCTGCGCCGCGCCATCCAAAAGCTCATCGAGGACCCGTTGTCCGAGGAGCTGCTGGCCGGCGAGTGGGGCAGTGGCGATACCGTCCTGTGCGACGTGGCTGACGGCAAGTTTGTCTTTAGCCACGGCACGGGCGAGATCCCGGCACCGCGTCCGGCGGGCACACTCGGTGGCGATACCGTCCCGGCGGCACCGCGCACCGGCAACGCCGCGCCCGTGAGCGGCGGCGTGACCTCGGGCCCCGGCGGCATGATGCAAGCCGGTTCCGGCGCGCTGTAGGGATTAAACATACCTTGTATAACGGGGGCGTTTCCGATAAGGAAGCGCCCTCATTTCTATTGAAATGCGCTTCAATCTGCCGTGCTATACTAAAATCGAGATATAGTATAGCAAAGGAGCTGATATGCCTACGTCAATACTCGACACGCGGCCAGTTCAGATGAACGTGCGTATAGATCGCCAGCTCAAAGAGGCGGGAGACGCCGTCCTGACTCATATTGGCATGACGCCGTCACAAGCCGTTCGGATACTTTGGGAGTATCTGGTCGTTAACGGACGCATGCCCTCGAAGGGAGACGCGGCGGCTCCGGTTTCTGACGGAGTGGAGCATCGGCGCATGGAGTCAAGGGCCGCGCAAGGCAGCCATATCGTTCGCGATTCGTGCCTCAAATACGGCATCCCCATCCCTGAGTTCTCGGGAGACTATGACGACCTCTATGAGGAGGCCATGGCGGAGCGCTATCCCGAGTGGGTGGAACTATGAGCACAGAAGGCGTCCTCAAGCTGTTAATCGATACCAACGTATGGATGGATTATTTTTCTGGCAGGTCCGACCGTACGGCAAATGTCGTCCATCTGATCGAGATTGCCGACGCCTCGGAACGGATTGCCCTGTTTGCCTCGTCGCTTTCGGTCAAAGACGTTTCATATCTTGTCTCGGCGGCAATCAAGCAGGAGTGCCGAAGAAAGACTGGCTCACTGAGCGATAACGCCATTGCGGCGGCAGACGAAACGGCCTGGGCATGCGTTCGACAGATGCGCGAGCTAGCCCTCATCGCCCCGGTCGGTGCAGACGAGGTCTTCGACTCCTTTGTGTTCAAGCACCACCACAATGACTTTGAGGACGACCTGATGCTGGGCGTCGCCAATCGCATTGATGCCGATTACGTCGTGACGGAGGACAAGAATCTTATTAAACATACCAATGGTGTATGCATTAATGTTCAACAGGCGTTGAGGTTGGTTGGGGGGTCCAACGTTCCCTCTGCGCAGCCCGTCTAGCTTGCTTTACCTTGATAAAGTGGCGTTTCCTCACCGTTAGCCGATGATGCGAGGGCGCTCGGCGTTTTCGACTGGTTTATGCACGCAAAGTCTGGGAATATACAAGTCGCATGTCTTACTGTCTAACCAGTTGCGCCAAGGAGGCACCATGGACTACAAGATTACCGGCTACGAGCCCGCCCAGCTGTTCCATTTCTTTGAGGAGGTCAGCGCGATCCCCCGTGGGTCTGGCAACGAGAAGGGCATCAGCGATTTCCTGGTCGCGTTTGCCAAGGAGCGCGGTCTCGATGTGTATCAGGACGAGGTCTACAACGTCATCATTCGCAAGCCCGCATCTGCCGGCGCCGAGAATGCCCCGACCGTCATGCTGCAGGGCCACATCGATATGGTGTGCGACAAGTTGGGCTCCGTTGAGCACGACTTTACGACCGACGGTATCGACTTGGTCGTCAAGGACGGTGTCCTCACCGCTAACGGCACCACTCTGGGCGCCGACAACGGTATCGCCGTCGCTCTGATGCTCACTGTTCTCGATGACGATTCGATCGTTCACCCCGCCCTCGAGTGCGTGTTCACCACCGACGAGGAGACTGGCCTGGTCGGCGCCGAGACGCTCGACAAGTCCCAGATTAGCGCCCGCACCATGATTAATCTCGACTCAGAGGAAGAGGGCGTTGCCACCGTCAGCTGCGCCGGCGGCGTCGTCGTTACCTACACCTGCCCGATCGCGCGCGAGCGCAAGACCGGTAGCACCCTCACGCTCGACATCTCCGGCCTGCTGGGCGGTCACTCCGGCAGCGATATCCACCTGGAGCGCGGCAACGGCAACCTCATCATGGCCCGCATCATCGACCGCCTGATGGTTGCCGGCGAGCCCGCCATCGTTAGCTTTAACGGCGGCACCAAGGACAACGCCATCAACCGTGAGTGCAAGGCTGTTCTGGTCTACGCCGACCACGCTGCCGCCGAGGCCGCGGCCCAGATCGCAAAGGGCATCATCGCTGACGTTACTGCCGAGCTCGAGGTCTTCGACCCCGGCTTTACCTGCACCGTCGAGATTGCCGACGACGCCGAGGTCGAGGCCATGGACCAGAAGTCCGCGCTTGCCCTCATCCGCGCCCTGCGTCTTGCCCCTAACGGCGTGATTCGCCGCAACGTCGCCACCGACGGCTCCGTCGAGGTTTCCTCCAACATCGGTGTGGTTGCCACTTCTGACGATGAGGTCAAGATCATGCTGTCCCCGCGCTCCTCGATCACCTCGCTGCAGAACGAGTTCAAGGATCGCCTCCAGACGCTGGCCGATGTCCTGGGCTTCGACGCCAAGTTCGAGTTCGAGTATCCCGGCTGGAGCTATGCCGAGCATTCGCCGGTCCGCGACGTCTTTGTCGAGAGCTATCGCGAGCTCTTTGGCTCCGAGCTGCGCATCGAGTCCATTCACGCCGGCCTTGAGTGCGGCCTGTTTGCCGAGGCCCTGCACGGCCTGGACGCCATCGCCGTGGGCCCGACGCTCTCCGATGTCCACACCCCGGAAGAGAGCATGGAGCTCGCTTCTGCCGAGCGCTTCTACGAGCTGCTCATCGACGTCCTCAAGCGCCTCGCTGCGTAAAGGTTGCGCTAGCAGCAGTCCGAGCCACGTACTAGCGGATTGCAAATGACATATTGAGAGGGGGCACCCGAGCTTTTAGCAACGGGTGCCCCCTCTCTTTTGTTTGATAATTGCGAAATTACGGCCACCTAGTCCATTTCTGCCCTGATGAGGTCGAGGGTTCGCTGACAGTTTTCGCGGACGGGGCCGAGCATATGCTCGCGCAGGTCCGCCATGCCGGGCAGGTCGGCGTATTCGTCCATGACCTCCTCCATGCAAATGGGTACCTCGTAGGCGAGGTCCATCATGGTCGCAAAGCAAAACTTCTCGGTTAGCCCGGCATCGGTGAGCGCCGTCTCCAGCGCGGGGTCGCCCATACCGTGGTATCGGCGGATAGCGCCTGGACCGATGCGCCCCACACGATTTTCGCCGCCAACGCTCATGGCAAGGCGCGCCCGGCGGCGCATGCGCTCGTACGCCAAGCCCGATGCGACATCGTACATTCGAGCCATCATGGCTGCGCCGTCGTTTCCAAGGAGCAGGGAATAGTTTTTC
Organism: uncultured Collinsella sp.; assembly: GCA_900541245.1. Lineage (GTDB taxonomy): Bacteria > Actinomycetota > Coriobacteriia > Coriobacteriales > Coriobacteriaceae > Collinsella. Next base: position 25,186 of record UQIS01000008.1, on the reverse strand, counting down.
GCATGCGCATCCGGTGCGCCGATAATGGCGTTGAAGAACAGTATCTGCGTAAACAGATACAGGTTAAGTTGATGGTGGCTCGTATTTACGAGGAGCTCTTGAATGTCGCGGGTGGTCGGGCCGCCGTCAGCCGTGTACTTTTGGGCGGGCATCACCCCAAGTGCCTGACAGAGGTCTTCTTGATGTAGGCGCCTGATCGTTCCGTCTTCGACTTTCATGCGGTCATAGCGCTCAACAATGAGGGCAGGTTCGTCTTCAAACATACGATATTCGACGTTTGCCGTTGCGATACCGGCGCGCTGGGCGCTTTTCATGCAGACAAACTCATTGAGAGCCTCGAGTTTAAATCCGATAACGCCATTTTTGAAAATATGCGTCGTAGGCGAGGAGCCCATGCATTCGCACCAGCGTTCGTTTATGAACGCGAGCGCGAACTTGCCCTGGTTGCCTCCGAGTGACCAACTTTCATCTAGACCCATCCACGATGCATCGCGGTCATCTCTGATCGACTTGAGGCGGAGAGCAATTTCGTGGTCGTCTATAGGGCGGTATTCGCCGGCGCGATGCAGGACGGCGTCGGCATCTTCTTCGGCACAAAACTGCACTCCGCCCGGACAGTCGAGTCCGATATGGCTGAGCAGCGCAACGGGGTTGTTGGGCCTAACGTCGAATTCGGTGGCAATCGCTTTTCGTTGGTCCTCGCTGTCGGGTAGAAGGCCAAACAGGTACGGATTCATGACCTGTTGTCCGTATGTGCGATTCGATACGGGTATGTTGGTCGATAGGGCTGGCCCGTCATAGTCATGATCGTAGGTAAAGCTGATAAGACCGTTCTCATCTTGCGTGAGCGTTCCCGCAGGTACGCCGCAAATAATGGTCCGAAGTGATGTTCTGGCCATTGGCTATTTCCCTTCGGGCTTGGTTTGGTTAGATGCGTTTGCGGCAATCGAGACTCCGAGATTGGACATGGCGAAATCGGCGAAGACCTCGTCGTAGAGTGCGGATGTAAAGGGGGCATCTGCAAGAGCCGGAATGGCGGTACTACGACGGTTGCGATGATGAGGACGTTGAGTGTGATGGCGCCTGGGGATGCTGCGAGGCAGCGGATTGGCATGCGGGGCGTCGACTGGTCGCTCGTTTTTTGCTTCGCCGATATCCCCTTGAGCGGCGAGTGCCAGTCCAAGAGCATTGAAAATCGTCAGCAGCTTGTCGAGTCGAATGCCGGTGGCGTCTCCTAGCTCGAGCGATGCGAGCAAGCGCTCCGAAACACCGGCTTTTTTAGCGAGGGTTGCACGGGTGAGACCCTGAGCCTCGCGTGCCTGGCGCACGTAGATGCCAGCTTGGCGCGGTGTGGTGATGGGAAGGGTGCCCACGGCGATCTCCTAACGTGCAGACTTTTGCATATCAGTATGACATGCAAAAGTCTGCACGAAAAGGGCTTATGCAAAACTTTGCATGAGACTTCTACATTGACGTTGAGCTTATGAGAGGCGTTTTTTATATCGCGAGGATTCCCAGATGCTCAAGCAAGATCTTAAGTCCGATGAGGACGAGTACGACGCCACCCACGATGGTGGCGGGTTTTTCGTAGCGCGCGCCAAAGGTGTGGCCGATCGCTACGCCGGCGACGGAGAAGATAAACGTTGTGACGCCGATAAGCGATACAGCGGGAACGATGTCAACCGAGAGCGCCGCAAACGAGATGCCTACGGCTAGGGCGTCGATTGAGGTGGCGATGGCGAGGATCAGGTATTCTACCAGGTCAATCTTTTCGGCGTCCTTGCCGTCGCCTTCATCCTCATCCTCGGTAAAGGCTTCCCATAGCATCTTGCCGCCGATGAAGGCTAACAGAATAAAGGCAATCCAATGGTCGATGGGGCCGATGATGCCCATGAATTGACTGCCGAGCGCCCATCCGATCACGGGCATGCCGGCCTGAAAGCCGCCAAAGAACAGGCCGAGCACCACGGCGACTTTAAGGTTGATCTTTTTCATGCCGAGACCCTTGCAGATGGAAACGGCAAAGGCGTCCATCGAAAGGCCAACGGCGAGCAACACGAGCTCTGCGAGTCCCATAGTCTGGCTCCCTCTCTGCGGGCGAGCCCGATTACGCGACTACTCCCTCATTTATATGAGACCCGATGCTACCACATGAGCAGCTAAAAGAGCCCCGTCCCAAATGAGCTACCTAAGCGGTGTTCGCTCATTCTGTAAGCATCGGATTTCGTGGCTGCTGCGGGGACAAACCGTGAGAAACTATTTAGCGTTTATGGAGCGTATACGATGGGAGCGATGCCTTGGATAAGAACGAGCTGCAAAAGCGTATGGAACAGGCTATTCGCCTGACTGCCCCCGGCCAGCCGATCCGCACCGCCCTCGATATGATCATTGCTGGTCACCTGGGTGCCCTTATCTGCGTCGGCGACACCGAAAACGTGCTCGCTGCCGGTAACGACGGCTTCCCGCTCAACATTTCGTTTACCTCGAACCGCCTGTTCGAGCTCTCCAAGATGGACGGTGCCATCGTCATCGACGGCGACCTCACCCAGATCCTGCGCGCCAACTTCCACCTCAATCCCGATCCCTCGCTTGCCACGAGCGAGACGGGTATGCGTCACCGCACCGCCGCTCGCATGTCGGTGCTCACCGATGCCATCGTGATCTCGGTCTCGGCCCGTCGTGCCGTCGTTAACGTGTACGTTCACGGCAAGAGCTACGAGATCCAGCCCGTCACCACCATCATGAGTTCGGTCAACCAGCTCGTCGCCACGCTCCAGACTACCCGTCAGTCGCTCGATCGCTCCCTGCTGCGTCTGACGGCCCTCGAGCTCGATGACTACGTTACGCTCGCTGACATCACCGGCATTTTCTCGAGTTTCGAGATCATGCAGCAGGCAAAGACCGAGCTTAAGGATTGCATTGTCAAGCTGGGCAACCAGGGCAAGCTCGTGCAGATGCAGCTCGAGCAGCTCGCCGGCTCCAGTATGGATACCGAGTATGACCTGATGATCCGCGACTACGCGAGTGACTCCTCCGAGGCAAACGCCGAGAAGATTCGCGCTGAGCTTGCCCGTATGACGCCCAAGGACTTGTCCGACCCGCAGCATGTGGCGGCGGTTCTGGGCTACGACGACCTGGATGAGGACTCTGTCATGACGCCGCTGGGCCTGCGCACGCTTTCGCGCGTGTCCGTCGTGCGCGACGGCGTGGCCGAGAAGATTGTCGACGAGTACGGCTCGCTGCAGGAACTCATGGACGACATCAGCGAGGATCCGGAACGCCTGGGCGACTTTGGTGTCAACAACCCTGCCATTCTTGCGGACTCCCTGTACCGCATGAAGGGCACCAAACAGGGGAACGCATAATGGCGCCCGTGTGCGCCGTGGTCGTTGCCGGTGGCAGCGGCCAGCGCTTTGGAAATCCCGGCGGCAAGCAGCTCGTTAACGTGGCGGGTCGTCCGCTCATGAGCTGGTCCATCCGCGCATTTGACCGTAGCGATAAGGTCGGCCACATCGTTGTGGTTTGCCCTGCCGAGCGTCGTGCCGAGATGCGCCGCCTGGCCATCGACCCGTTTGACTATGACACGCCCATCAGCTTTGCCGATGCCGGCGATACCCGTCAGGATTCCACCCGAGCCGGCGTGCATGCGGTACCGGCAGGCTTTGAATACGTCGCCATTCACGACGGCGCTCGTCCGCTCATTACGACCGAGGCCATCGATCACGCTATCGATGTGCTCGTGAGCGACCGCTCCCTCGACGGTGTCGTGTGCGGTCAGCCCGCAATCGACACGCTCAAGATCGTCGATGGCGATAACATCGTCGAGACGCCGCCGCGCGAACTCTATTGGGCCGCACAGACGCCGCAGATCTTTAGCGTCGACGCCATGAAGCGCGCCCACGCCGCAGCTATCGCCGAGGGCTTTATCGGGACCGATGATTCTTCGCTGGTCGAGCGCATGGGTGGGCGTGTCCGCTGCGTCCAGAGCCCACGCGACAACCTTAAGGTGACGGTACCCGAGGACTTGCGTCCCGTAACCGCGATTCTGCTCGGCCGCATGGCCGAGGGAGAGGATCTTCCCCATGTTCAGTAACCTGCGCATTGGCCACGGCTACGACGTCCACCGTTTGGTGGAGGGTCGTCGATGTATCATCGGCGGGGTCGACATTCCCTACGAGCGCGGTCTGCTGGGCCATTCGGATGCCGATGTGCTCGCGCACGCGCTGGCCGACGCTATTTTGGGCGCCTGCCGCGGGGGAGACATCGGCAAACTGTTCCCCGACACCGATCCTGCCTATGAGGGCGCCGACTCGATGGTGCTGCTTGCCCGTGTGATGGACTATGCGCGCGAGCTGGGCTTTGAGTTTGTCGATGCCGACTGCACCATTGCCTGTCAGCAGCCCAAGATCACCCCGCACCGCGATGCCATGCGCGCCAACCTTGCCCATGCTCTGGGCGTTGACGTCGAAAACGTGGGCGTCGCCGCCACCACGACCGAAAAACTCGGTTGGGAAGGCCAGGGCGAGGGAATCGGCGCCTGGGCCGTCTGCCTGCTACAGAAAATCGTTAAGGAGTAACGAATGCGTATCTACAACAGCGCTACCCATAAAAAGGAAGAGTTCCAGCCCATCGAGTCCGGCAAGGTCCGCATGTACGTGTGCGGCCCCACGGTCTACGACAACATCCACATTGGCAATGCCCGCACGTTCATCAGCTTTGACGTGATTCGTCGCTGGCTCATCGCGAGCGGCTACGAGGTCACGTTTGCCCAGAACCTCACCGATGTCGATGACAAGATCATCAAGCGCGCCAACGAGCAGGGCCGTACGGCTGCCGAGGTCGCGACGGAGTTCTCCGACAAGTTCATCGGCGTCATGCGCGCCGCCAACGTGCTCGATCCCGATGTGCGCCCCCGCGCCACCAAGGAGATCGGCCCCATGATCGCCATGATCAAGACGCTTATCGAGCAGGGCCACGCTTACGCAGCCGATAACGGCGACGTGTATTTTGCCGTGCGCAGCGATCCCAACTATGGTCAGGTCTCGGGCCGCAACATCGACGACCTTATGGTTGGCGCGCGCATCGAGGAGAACGAGGACAAGAACGACCCGCTCGACTTTGCCCTGTGGAAGGCCGCTAAGCCCGGCGAGCCCAGCTGGCCGAGCCCCTGGGGCGAGGGCCGCCCCGGTTGGCACACCGAGTGCGCCGCCATGGTGCATCGCTACCTGGGCACCCCGATTGACATCCACGGCGGTGGCTCCGACCTTGCCTTCCCGCATCATGAGAACGAGTGCGCCCAGGCCACCTGCGCCTGGCACCAGGGCTTCTCCAACACCTGGATGCACACGGGCATGCTGCTGGTCGACGGCGAGAAGATGTCCAAGTCGCTCGGAAACTTCTTTACGCTGGCCGAGGTGCTCGAGCAGCACTCTGCCGCGGCCCTGCGTCTGTTGATGCTGCAGACGAGCTATCGCTCGCCGCTCGACTTCTCCTGGGAGCGCCTAGAGGGTGCCGAGAACTCGCTCACACGTATCGCCGGTACGGTCGAGAACCTGCGCTGGGCTGCAAGCCACGCGACGGCCGACGCCGATGAGGCTGCCGCCGAGGCGTTTGCCGCCAAGGCCGCCGAGACCCGTGCCACCTTTAAGGAGTGCATGGACGACGACTTTAACACCGCTGGTGCCATGGGTGCCGTCTTTGGCTTTGTGACCGAGTGCAACCAGTACCTGGAGCAGGCGGGCGATGCTGCCGACAAGGCCGCCACGCTTGCCGCCGCCGATACGCTGATCGAGCTGCTCGATACGTTTGGCGTCGAGCTTCCCGAGCCCAAGGTCGAGTTGCCGCTGGGCCTGCTGGGCGTTGCCGCCGGCCTGGTTGCCTACACTGGTGACGACGTGGACGAGGCAGCTGCCAAGATTCTCGAGGCCCGCGCCGAGGCCCGTGCCGCCAAGAACTGGGATCTGGCCGATGCCATCCGCGACCAGCTCAAGGACCTCGGGCTGACGATCGAGGATACCGCCGCCGGCACTCGTATTAAGACTCTCTAGTATTTGTCGACCGTTCGAGGTGCGGCAGATTGCCTTGAAAGAGGAGGGCATTGACCTGGTGGTCATGCCCGACGATTGAAAGGCAAGGTGCCGTGGCTCGGACGGTCGATTCTTGTTTGTTATCTATTTAAGGAGGTCGCTTTATGGCCGACAATCGCAAGCGCGTGTCTCGTGGCGGCAAGCAGGCTGCTCCTAGCTCGCGTCCGATTCGCCGCAATGATCGCGCTGCCGCTCCCAAGGGTCAGCGCGATCGTACCCAGGCCGCACGTCCGCAGCGCGATCGCAACCGCGACGCTGTCCAGGCTCCCAAGGGCGAGTTTATCGAAGGCCGTCGTGCTGCCGCCGAGGCGCTGCGCACTGGTTTTCCCATCAAGTGCGCGCTCATTGCCGAGGGCGGGGAGCGCGATGCCGCCCTGTCGCGTCTGGTCGACGACCTCAACGCTGCGGGCGTCCGCATTAAGTATGTGCCGCGCGCGCAGCTCGACGCACTGTCGAGCCATGGCGCTCACCAGGGCATTGCGCTCGAGGTTGGCAACTTCCCCTATGCCGATGTCGCCGATATCCTCGACCGCGCGGGCGACGGTCCGGCGCTCGTCATCGTACTCGACCATGTGACCGACGACGGTAACTTTGGCGCTATCGTGCGCTCTGCCGAGGTCGTGGGCGCCGCGGGCGTCATCATCGCCAACAAGCGCGCCGCCGGCGTGACCGTGGGCAGCTACAAGACCTCTGCCGGCGCCGTCATGCACCTGCCCATTGCGCAGGTTCCCAATATCGCCCGTGCGCTCGATGACCTCAAGGCCACTGGCTTTTGGGTGGGCGGTGCCTCCGAGCACGCCGAAGGCAGTTGCTGGGATGCTCCCTTCGAGGGTCGCGTGGCGCTCGTCATGGGGTCCGAGGGCGACGGCATCTCGCGCCTGGTGCTCGAGAAATGCGACTTTTTGACCAAGCTTCCCCAGCGCGGCATGACCGAGAGCCTCAATGTTGCCCAGGCGACCACGGCGCTGTGCTTTGAGTGGCTGCGCCGCAACGCCGGCGAGCTCATGGGGGAGGAGTAGCGCATGTCCAAAAAGAACCGTGCCAAGTCCAAGGCTAAGCGCTTTGGCGAAGGCTCGGCCAAGCCGATTGTCTCGGCCGCGACCTACGGCGTGGGCGGCAATGCGTTTGCACAGGCTATCGCCGACCCAGTCTCGACGGTGCACTCCAACAAGCCCGAGCTGCTGGTGGTCGACGGTTACAACGTGATCCACTGCACGCCGCGCTACGAAAAGCTCGTATACGACCATTCCGACGATCCGTATTCCAGCGACGTTCACGATATGGCGCGCACCGCCCTCATCAACGATGTCGCCGCGTTTGCCCAGGGCCGCTACGAGGCTGTGATTGTGTTTGACGGTGCGGGCAATATCTCCAGCGAGCGTCCCAACCTGCCGGCCCGCGGCGTGCGCATCGAGTTTTCGCCGACGGGCGTCTCTGCCGACACCGTGGTGCAGAAGCTCTGCATCGAGGCGCGCGAGGAAGGCCGCGCGTGCTCCGTGGTGTCGAGCGACGGCACGATCCAAGCCGTCGTTATGGGCAAAGGTGTTACGCGCATCTCGAGCCGCATGCTGGTGGACGAGATCAAGCAGATCGATAACGACGTTCACGAGGCAGAGGAAGCTCCGCAGATCAAGATGACCCTGGGCAGCCGCCTGAGCCCCGAGGCGCTGGCCAAGCTCAAGGCTCTGCGCGGGAGGTAGGGGAGTTGGCGGGGCAATGCTGCCTCGCTAACTCCATTCAGCGATGTCGACCATTCTTTCGAGGCGCCATGTTAGCGCCTCTTTTAGATAAGGCAGTCTTGCTGTAAGAGCGTCGTTTTTGGATAGGATTTCGATTGCCTCGTCAACGAAACCCTCGAGCTTGTTGCCGTCAAACCAGCCCATGTCCTCGACGAGCAACATTTGTTTGGCGGGGCTTGAATGAAATTGTGCACTGGTAAAACTGTGCTCTCCCGCTCTAAGCTCCTCTAGTGATATGTTGCACCAGAGTGATGAGCCCGAATCGAAGATGGGGGCTGGTCTGCAGACCAGTGAGTTGACGTTTCGCACGAGGCCGAAGTTGCGCCAATGACGATCGTAGTTAGCAATGATGTCATCGCATACGATCATGCGGTCAAGGGCGCCTTTTATATCTGTCGCTCCAAGCTCCTCGCAGTTTGCTACATACCGTTCGTAATCGGTTAGTCGCTCGTCTGCATTTGCATGCTGGTTTACATAGAACGCAGGGACATATTCTTCTTCGTCAGTTAAGAAGACGTTGCATGTGCTCAAGGCAGAAGTACCCGCGCCTTCGAGCGAATAGGGTACATAATCGCAAGTGTTTAGGATGCGACGGTGAAGTGCGGTCGCCACCATCTCGTTATAGGGTTCCTGGTTTAGATGCGCACCTGCCTTGTGGAGGATTCGACGGTCACCCTCGCATGTCCAGTACTTTTGAAGATTGCCGTCCGAGGTGTTGTCGGGCTTTGCGGCAGCCGCCTTGCCCTCTGGGGCGAAGGGCGCGATGCTGAGAGAGACGTCGTCAAAAGCATTATTGAAGAAATTGATATCTTCCCACGCGAGACCGGAGTCTTGGGGCCTAATCCAATACTGGTCGGATAAGGAGAGGCCAAGATTTCGCTGTACGAGTTCATCGGGAACATCGACTGCGGCTTCTGCAAGCAGGGAGGCTAGCCCAATGCGTGCGAGTGGGATACCGCGGCCGCGCCACCAGATGCGGAAGGAGTCTAGCGATATGGGGCTATTAGGGCCAAATACTCCAATAGGGGCGTGGGCGTAATCGATGTCGGCACCGATGTGGGTAAAGTCTTTTCGCGATGTGCTGTAGACCAGCTGAGCGACTTCGTACGTGCGGTTCATGAGGGTGAACGCGATCTCGCTCTTACCGTGGCCGCGGCGGGGACGTCCCCCCGTTTTGGTCACGGAGCGGAGTCGCGTGTCGACGCTGTCTTTGTCGATGAGCCATACACCAGAAGCCTTGCGGGCCTCAAGTGCTTCGTTTTTTATGAGCTCCTGCACCCTGCGCGGAGTGATGCCGAGCAGTTCGGCTGCTTCCTTGGTAGTAAACATCGCGAAACCCTTCGTCAGAACGAATAGTTTTATATATAGCAATTGTAATTAAAACTATTCGTTCTGACGAATGGTTTTGAGATGTGGTCGGGTGAAGGGCCTGTTGCGCCTCGTCGGCAATTCCTTTATTCTTAACTGGCTTCGCGTGAAAGCGCCAAGTGTGCCAGTGTGGCGCAACGGTAGCGCAACTGATTTGTAATCAGTGGGTTGCAGGTTCGATTCCTGTCACTGGCTCCATGAAAGAAATAGCAGGTCAGAGTGTGTTTTTCTCTGGCCTGCTTTCTTTTTAATTCCCACCGTGTGCAATGGGCTGTGCAACGAAATGTGCAATAAAAGCCGTTTTAGCATCTTCAATTAAAAACAAATTTCACAATGCCTTCACGCGATTCGAGTTCACTTTAGCTCGATTGACTTGGAATCTGATCAGTTTCGGCGTTCTCTGCCCGATCGGATCGTCCCTTGCGCCTCATGAGCTCTTCATGGGCTTTGCAACAGAATGCGTTGGGTTTCCGAGTCCCCCTTCTGACCTTACGGCACTCTTTCTCAGCGGTTTCCTGATTTGTAATGGCATGCATGAGTTGCTGCTTGTGTTTGTACGGTCGTCCACAGACGCTGCATGTGAACCATTCTTGGCCGCTTGCGAGCTCCCGTTCGAGCTGGAGTGCAAAGGCTCGTGTCAGGCTACCAGGAATCGTTTCGGTTTCGTTGGGTCTATGGACCAGGAGTTTCTGGAGTACTGGGCTATTAATCAACTCCTTGGGTTTTTCACCTGGGTTTATCGCGAGGTCAATGAAGAGAGCCAAGGTCTTTTCAAGGTCCTCGAGTTGGTTTTCGATCCAGACTCGATTTGCTTCCATGGCGATATCGGGGCTAAGGCCGTCTAGAGGCCTAACTTTGAGCTGCATTGCGTACGAAAGCGTTTTGAACACGCCGACGATGACCTCTCTTGATGGACAGGAACCTAAGTAGTTCAGCACTGCATCATATGCGCTTCTTCCAAATGCTGACTTGGAGCATAGAAGGAGCGCGGAGAGCTGCATGAAGGCCAATGTGGTTCGGATGTCATTAACAAGAATGATTTGGGAGTTGCTCGGTCGGATTCCTTTGATAAGATTTGCGATTTCAGTTCCTGCGGAGCAGCGTTTATCCTTGAAATGATTAAAAGGCGAAGGTCCGAGGTTCTCGGCTATTTGTTGGCTTCGCTGCGAATCGTAAAACCCGTCGCGCCAAAGGTTGAGACCATCTCCAACTGGATCGATCGAATAAGCATCATTTTGCTTAAAGCGCTGTTCAACATGGTTTGTTTGGTTGGCATAGGGGGAAACGGGCAGACCGTAGCGTTCAACAAAATCGACTATCGCCCGATTGTCCGATAGATCCAAATTCATCATTGCTCCGGTGGAAAAACCGTCAGGAAGGCCGTAGGCATATCCATTGGCCTTGCAGATGAGGGCGTCGCACTCGGCTCCATCGATGTCTACGGTGGTTTCTTTGACGCTTGGGAGTGTCCAACGGGTAAGAGATTGAATGGAGCCCGTCGGCGTTGGGATAAGTGGTTCGTACATAGTTGTCCTTTCAAGTAAACAAAAGCTGATGAGTTAAACTAAACTACGTAGTTAGAATAACACCGAAGATGCTATAATGAACTTGATAAAACGATTACGGCCGAAAGAGGCACTTATGGACGATTTAACCGAAGGCCAAAAGAAGTGGATCAAAAGGAAGGCGTGGTATAAAAAGCTCGAAGCCGAACCAAAGGTTTATCTCAACCGTAAAGATGTTGAGAGTCTTTTATTTGTTGGTAAGACGAAGGCGATGGCAATAATTCACGCAGCCGGCGGCGTTAACTATGACGGAATTTGGCGACTTGATAAGCAGGATTTAATCGACTACCTAATTTCGAAGGAGTTTGGCGATGTTGCCTAGTTGCTTGAAGTCGCTCGTGCGTGATCTAGGCAAGACGGGCGCGCGAGGTGTTTTGAAAAAGCTCAATGCCGCGCATCAAGTGGAAACCGCTTTTGGGCATGACGAGTACTCTTGTGCGTTTTTGGCCACTGGGGAATGCTCGATTTACAGCTTGAGCAGGCGTGAACTGATGGGCCTCAAAGATGTTCCTCCGGACAATAAGGAAAATGAGGCGAATTACTGTAGGTATCTTGCAGAGAGAATGCTCTCTGGCAAGGCGGAGGATGCTTGGGCTTTGCGTCATAACCTATGCGACGGCAGGCATCGCGATTGTATCGCTGCGGCCCTTCGCTTGAAGGATATAGACGTGGAAATCGATGTTAGCTGGGAGTATTAATCGCAGAGGTGAGTGAGGGGCTGAGAGGCCCCTTTCCTTTTGCCGAATAACGGCAGCGCTTTTATCCATTGGCCTGTAGACTAGTTCCGTGTATTGCGATCTGCAAGCCAAAGGGGCTCGATGAAACATTCAGATCTTATCGACGGCGAGGTTACGGCGGGCCAGTTCCAGTCTTTTCTCGCCGAGGGCGAAAGCGTCGCCGTAACTGTCCGTATTCCGAAGAACATGCGTGATATGGCTAAGGAAGCGGCTGAACTGAACGGTGTCAGCTTTACTTCGCTGCTAAAAATGAGCCTCATCGAGCATCTCGCGAAAGGCTGTGACAAATAATGCTGCCGGATTATTACGATAATCAGAATAAGATTCTCAAGGACGGGCTTGTTGAGCATATCGGCAGGGGTGACCGCATCTCAGTCGCGGCGGCCCTGTTTTCCATTTATGGCTATCGAGAACTCAAGGAGCAGCTAAGAGGCTGTGAGTCCTTTCGTTTTATTTATACCGAGCCAACGTTTCTTAGGGCAAAGACCGAAAAGCAACAGCGCGAGTACTATATCCCGCGCATGGGCCGCGAGAGCAGTATCGGCGGCACGGACCTCGAGATCAAGCTCAAAAACGAGCTCAGGCAGAAGGCCGTCGCTCGCGAATGCGCCGAGTGGATCAGGCGGAAGGCAGAATTCCGCTCGTATAGGGATACTAACCGCGCTGCCGGCGGCTATCTCGTCGTCGATGGTACCGAGCCTGCGGCATTTCAACCCATCGAGGGCCTGCCGCCGTCTGCCCTGGGCACTACACCCAGCAAGCAGCTCACCATGACTATGGGTATCCCGGGGGACATGGCGCGCCAGTACCTGTGCCAGTTCAATGCCGCCTGGGATTCGGGCGAGCTTGAAGACGTCACCCGGGCGGTAATCGACTCCATCTCCACAATGTATCGCGAGAACCCGCCCGAGCTGGTCTACTACGCAGCGCTCTACCGCATCTTCAGTGAGTTCCTCGAGGACGTCTCGGTGGATGACCTTGCAAAAGAGGGGACCGGCTTCAAGGAGAGCAAAGTCTGGAACCTGCTCTACGATTTCCAGCAGGACGCGGCGCTTGCCATCATCAACAAGCTCCAGACCTACAACGGCTGCATCCTCGCAGACAGCGTCGGCCTGGGCAAGACGTTCACTGCCCTCGCGGTCATTAAGTACTATGAGCTGCTCAACCGCAACGTGCTCGTGCTCTGCCCCAAGCGCCTTTCCGACAACTGGCTCACATACAAAAAGAACTACGTCAATAACCCCATCGCCGCCGACCGCCTGCGCTACGACGTGCTCTACCACACCGATCTGTCCCGTGACAAGGGACTGACGGTTGAGGGCAACGACATCGAGAAGTTCAACTGGGGCGCCTACGACCTCGTCGTCATCGACGAGTCCCATAACTTCCGCAACGGCGCGGACACCTCGTCCAAGGTCGAGGACGAGACGCAGGGCAACCGCTTTGAGAGACTCCTCAACAAGGTCATCAGGGACGGAGTCGAGACGAAGGTCCTGATGCTTTCGGCAACTCCCGTCAACAACAGGTTCCGTGATCTGCACAACCAGCTCAAGCTCGCCTATCAGGGCGACCCCGACGCATGGTCGAAAAAGCTCGGACTCGACAAGCCGGTCGATCAGGTATTCCGCGACGCGCAGGCGGCGTTTCGCGACTGGTCGGAGCTGCCCGCGGCCGATAGGACCACGACGGCGCTGACGGACCGGCTCGACTTCAACTTCTTCCAGATTCTTGACCGCGTTACCGTCGCGCGCTCGCGCAGACATGTGCAGCGCTACTACGATGTATCCGCGATCGGCCCGTTTCCCAAGAGGCTCAAGCCGGTATCGTTGCGGCCGAGTCTGGCCACCTCGGACGAGGCGGGCACCTACTCGCAGATAGCCGACACGCTCGCCTCGCTCACGCTCGCGGTCTACCTGCCCACGGTCTATCTCCATCCCAGCGCAGCGCCCAAGTACGCCGACGAGCACGGCCGCCCTCCCACCAGCGGCCGCGAGCAGGGAATGGTCAAGCTCATGTCCTCCATTCTGCTCAAGCGCCTGGAGAGCTCCGTCTACGCCTTCGGGATCACGCTGGGCAAGATCATCGAGGTCATTAGGCACAATCTAAAGGTCATTGAGGACTATCGCGCCGGCGCGTCCGGCGCGTCGGTCGAGGGCGTCGAGTCCTTTGAGTATGAGGAGGGGGACACCGACTTTACGGTCGGCACCAAGAGCAGGTTCTCGCTCGAGGACATGGACTGGATCAGCTGGGAGCGCGATATGCTCAAGGACCTCGAGGCGCTCGAGGACATCCGCCAGCTCATCGCCCCCATCGATGCCGAGCACGATGCGAAACTGGCTGAGCTCAGGCGCGTTATCGCGGACAAGGTCGAGAACCCCATTAACTCGGGTAACAAGAAGCTGCTGATCTTTACGGCGTTCGCGGACACGGCGGACTACCTCTATGAGAGCATCGGCGCCTACGTCGAGGGGCGCTATGGGCTCGAGGTGGCGGAGGTCGCCGGAGGATCGCAGAGCGCCCGCTGCTCGGTCGAGGGCGTCCGCAACGACATGAACGAAGTCATCACCTGCTTCAGCCCTGTATCGAAGGACCGCGACGTTGCGTATCCGAGGCTCAAAGGCAAGGACATCGACGTGCTCATCGCGACCGACTGCATCTCCGAGGGTCAGAATCTGCAGGACTGCGACTGCGTCATCAACTACGACATCCACTGGAACCCGGTGCGCATCGTGCAGCGCTTTGGCCGTGTCGACCGCATTGGCTCCAAGAACGCCTGCATCCAGCTCATCAACTTCTGGCCCGATGTTGAACTCGACGAGTACATCAACCTCAAGGCGCGCGTGGAGAACAAGATGCATGCGTTGGTCATGGCGTCGACGGGCGACGACGACTATATCAACGAGGACGAGAAGGGCGACCTGGAATACCGTCGCCAGCAACTCGAGCGCATGAAGGACGAGGTCGTCGACCTGGAGGACGCGCAGGGCGGCATCTCCATCACCGCTCTCGGCCTCAACGATTTCCGCATGGACTTGGTCGAGTACCGGAAGGAACATCCCGAGATCGAAAACGTCCCATACGGCATCGAGGCGGTCGCCGCCGGCGAAGAGCCGGGCACGATATTTGTACTGCGCAACGCGAACGGCAACATCGACCGCCTTTCCGGCAACCCCATTCACCCCTTCTACCTGGTGTACGTTGGCGAGGATGGGTCGATTCTGCATGGCTACGCCATGCCCAAGGACATCTTGGACGAGATGAGGCGAATCTGCCGAGGCGTCAAGGAGCCGGTTGAAGACCTGTGCCGCGCTTACAACGCTCAGACCGATGACGGGCGTGACATGGCTGCCCAGACAGACCTACTGGCAAGCGCGATCGGCTCCATCGTCGAGGGGAAAAACGAATCCGATATCGATAGCTTCTTCAGCGGTGGGACGACGGGCTTTTTGGAGAACGACATCGAGGGCATCGACGACTTTGAGCTCGTGTGCTTCTTAGTGGTGAAAAAACCATGCTAGGACTTCCGGCCACGACTGAGGTGGACAGGCGTCTGCCCAAAGAGGCCTTCTACCGTCATATGGATGTCGACGCCGCCACTCGGCGCGACCTTACGGGTGGCGTGGCGTCAATTTTCGTCGCGAACTCCATCAAGCCGGCGACGACCAATATCGCCGACGGCAAGGCGGTACACGAGATTCTCGTGCTGCGGATCGATCCCAAAGGGGAGCGGGTGCCCGAGCGCGCCGTGCGCCTGGTGAGCAACGCGACGCCCAACAAGGCCGTGATTGTCGACGGCGGATCCGGCGATATCGCGATTTGCGAGGAGGGTCGCCTGCTGGAGACGCGGGATATCGAGCGTCTTGCCTTGAACGGTTTTAATCTCGACATGGTATGGGATTCCATGCTTGCCCAAGTCGCACTCGGAGAATTCGATGGTCATAACGTATGGGCGAGAATCGATCGCCGTGAGAAAATAGACGGGCTGCGCGCGGAGGTCTCCGCGCTTGATACCAAGGCCCGTAGAGAACGTCAGATAGCGCGAAAGAACGAGCTGTTTGCGCAGATGAAAAGGAAACAAGCCGAGCTTAGACGGCTTGAGGAGGAGTAGCAGTCATGGATAAGATCAGCCGGGAGACCCCCGACCTCACGCAAGAGAACATCGCCAAGATTGCCGCGCTCTTCCCCGATGTGGTGACTGAGACCAAAGATGCTGACGGCAACGTAATCCTCGCGGTCGATTTCGACGCCCTACGCGATGACCTCTCCGGCGAGGTGGTTGACGGCCCGCGCGAGCGTTATCAGTTCACCTGGCCCGGCAAGCGCGAGGCCAAGCTGGAGGCCCGCCGCCCCATAAAAAAGACCATGCGGCCTTGCCCCGAGAAGTCCAAGGACTGGGATACGACCGAGAACCTCTACATCGAGGGTGACAACCTCGAGGCCCTCAAAATCATGCGTGAAACGTACGCCGGCAAAATAAAGCTGATCTATATCGATCCGCCCTACAACACGGGTCACGACTTCGTCTATGACGACGATTTCTCCAAGGCGCGGGCGGAATACGACGCCCAGAACGGCGACTACAACGAGGAGGGTGGCCGCCTGGTTGCCAACCCCGAGTCCAACGGCCGCTTCCACTCCGACTGGTGCTCGATGGTGTACCCCAGGTTGATACTGGCCAGGGACATATTGAGCGAGGATGGGGCAATCTTTATCTCGATTGATGACAACGAGTCCAAGAACCTTCGTGCTATATGCGACGAGGTGTTTGGTGCGTCTTGCTTTGTTGGGGATGTGATTTGGCAGAAGACCTATTCACCAAGAAATGATTCGAAAGGAATCCCCACTGTAGCGGAGCATATCCTTGTTTATTGTAGGGTATCTGGTTGGATTCCGCAACGTTTGCCCAGAACAGAGGCTATGAATGCAGGCTATGGGTCGCCCGATGGCGACAGCTTGCTGTGGTCATCGGACAACCCGGCCGCTCCGGGTGCAGTGACGCATCAAGGTATGGTTTATGGCATTCAACATCCGTTTACAGGCAAGATTTTTTACCCGCCAACATCTTCATGTTGGCGGGTCGGACAACCCGGCCTATTGGACATTCTTTGCCAATGGGCTCCTTATGAGCTCAGGGATTTGCATGACGAAGAAGAGCGGGCCAAAGTGTGTGGCATTTCCCCTAAGGAGGTTAGGCCCGGAGTAAAGGCTATCGTGTTGTCTGTTCCCAATGAAGAAGCGGCGAAGATTGCTCGCAAACGATATGAGGAGGGCTCATGGCCGCTTATGTACTTTACCGGGGGCGGCACCGGGGGAATGCGTCGAAAGCGCTACCTCGATGAGTCGCAAGGACGTGTCTGCGATAACCTTTGGCTCCATGAAGAGGTTGGTCACACCGATGAGGCCAAAAAAGGTCTTAAAAAACTATTCGAGGGCTCGGCGCCCTTCGACACGCCCAAGCCCGTGCGCCTGCTCGATCGCATTCTGACCATTGCGTGCGACAAGGATTCCCTCGTCCTCGACTTCTTCTCCGGCTCCGCCACAACGGCAGAGGCGGTCATGCGAAAGAATGCCGAGGATGGCGGCAATCGCCGCTTCATCCTCGTCCAGCTGCCCGAGGAGACCTCCGGCGGCTGGGGCAACCTGTGCAATGTCGGCGAGGAGCGCATCCGCCGTGCAGGCGAGAAGATCAGGGCAGAGGGGGACAAGGCCAACGAGCAGCTGGAGCTTGGCGCCGAGCCCAAGCCCGTGCCCGCTATCGGCTTCCGCGTGCTGCGCGTGGATGAGTCCTGCCTTAAGGACGAGTATGCTGCGCCGGATCAGTACGACCAGGCCCAACTCGACCTCTTCGCCGACAACGCTGCCGAAGGTGCTGTGCCGCTCGACCTACTCTTCCAGGTACTGCCCGCATTCCGCATCGAGTACTCCGCAAAGATTGCAGAACGCGAGCTCGGCGGCAAGGTGTGCTTCGATGTCAACGATGGCCAGCTTATCGCCTGCTTTGACGAGGACGTCGATACCGTGGCATTGGAGGCCATCGCCAAAGAACGACCGCTCTACGCCGTCTTTCGCGATGCATGTTTCTCCAACGACGCCGCCGTGGCAAACCTCGAGGAGCTCTTCAAAACCTTCAGTCCCGACACCATCCGTAAGGTGATCTAGGAGATCCGGATGCAGTTCAAGTTTAAAATTCAGCCTTATCAGACTGAGGCTGCTCGCGCGGTGACCGATGTCTTTGCCGGTCAGCCCAATTCTGGCGCCGCGCTCTATCTGCGTGATCTCGGTCGCGCGGTGGGCGGCGACGGCACTGAAGTGCTGCCGGGCCTTGAGACACAGGTTCAGGCATCCGAGGGCTACGCGAATGCCCCAATTGCCCTTGGCTCCGCTACGCTGCTCGAGAACATTCACAAGGTGCAGCGCCGCAATCGCATCGTCGAGTCTTCGTCGCTTGCTGCTGGCCCCGCCCCGGTAAACCTCGACGTGGAGATGGAGACGGGCACGGGCAAGACCTACGTCTATACCAAGACCATGCTCGAGCTCAACCGCCTCTATGGCTGGACCAAGTTCATCATCGTGGTGCCGTCCGTCGCCATCCGCGAGGGCGTCTACAAGTCTCTCAAGAATACCGAGCAGCACTTTTTTGAGCAGTACGGCAAGGCCATCCGCTACTTTGTCTACAATAGCGCTCGCCTGGGCGACATCGACCGGTTCTCGGCGAGTTCCGATATCAACGTCATGGTCATCAACATGCAGGCGTTCAACACGTCCATGAAGGAGGGCGGGCGCTCCAAGGAGGCCCGCATCATGTATTCCGAGCGCGACGAGTTCGCGAGCCGTCGCCCCATCGATGTGATCGCCGCCAACAACCCCATCGTCATCCTGGACGAGCCGCAGAAGATGGGCGGCAGGGCCACCCAGGCGGGCATCGCCCGCTTCCGCCCCATCGCGTGCCTCAACTATTCGGCGACGCATCGCGACCGCCACGACGCCGTCTATGTGCTGGACGCACTCGACGCATTCAACCAGCGCCTGGTCAAGCGCATCGAGGTCAAGGGTTTCGAGCTCAAGAACATGCGCGGTACCGACGGTTACCTATACCTTCAGGACATCAAGATCTCCAAGAACAAGCCGCCTCAGGCGGTTATCGAGTTCAAGAGACTCAACGCCTCTGGCTCTATCTCCAAGCGTGCACAGGGTTTCTACGAGCAGGACGACATCTATCCCGCGTCCGGCGATCTCGAGGCGTACCGCGACGGGTTCACCGTGTCCGAGATCGTCCCGGACAGCGATGCCCGGCTGGGCTACGTCAAGTTCCTCAACGGCATCGAGCTTTGCCGCGGCGACGTCTACGGCGGCTCCTCCGATCGCGATATGCGCCGCGTTCAGATCCGCGAGACTATCAAGAGCCATCTGGAAAAGGAAGAGACACTGTTTGCGCGCGGCATCAAGTGCCTGTCGCTCTTCTTTATCGATGAGGTCGCCAAGTACCGCGTCTATGATGACGACGGCGAGGAAGACCTGGGCGAGTACGGCCGAATCTTTGAGGAGGAGTACGTACGCGCCATTGATGAGTACGGTCGCGGGCAACAGAACCTCGACGCCTCGCTCGATGCGGGTCTCGGGGAGGTGCGCCGCCGCTACCTGGAATGGCTGCGCGGCATCGACGTCCATGCAACGCACAAGGGATACTTCTCCATCGACAAGAAAGGGCATTCGGTTAACTCCAAGCTCAAGCGCAACAGCGATGAGTCCGATGACGAGAGCGCCTACGATCTCATCCTCAAGGACAAGGAGCGCCTGCTGTCGTTCGACGAGCCCACGCGCTTCATCTTTAGCCACTCCGCCCTGCGCGAGGGCTGGGACAACCCCAACGTGTTCCAGATCTGCACGCTCAAGCATTCCGACTCCGAGACCGGTAAGCGCCAGGAGGTGGGCCGCGGCCGTCGCCTGTGCGTGAACCGGGAGGGCGAGCGACAGGACCTGGAGGCGCTGGGCGAGCAGGAGGTGCAGCGCGTCAACACGCTTACCGTCATCGCCAGCGAGAGCTACAGAGACTTCACGAAGTCCCTGCAGAAGGACATCAATGATGCCATGCGCGAGCGCCCCAAAGCGGTCACGGAGGAGTTCCTCAAGGGCTTTGTCGTGCAGGCGGACGAGGAGAAGACCTATGCGCTTACGCAGGAAGACGCGCACGATGTCTACTTTGCGCTCGTGCAGCATGGCCTTATCGATCGCGAGGGCGCGCCTACGCAAAAGTTCAAGGAATCGGGGCTTACTTCCGTCACCGACGATGATCTACCTGAGCATCTCTATGCCTATCGCAAGGATATCGAGGCGCTGGTGAAGAGCGTCTACGACGAGCATGCGCTCGACGACTACATCCGCAACGGCAATGAGTCCAAGGTTCGCGAAAATCCGCTCAACGCCAACTTCGCGCGTGCCGAGTTCCAGGAGCTTTGGAACAAGATCAACTCCAAGCATTCCTACACCGTCGATTTTGACGACGATGAGCTTCGGGCTAAGGCGATTTACCGCATTAACCGCGAACTGTTTGTGGCCAAGGCGTCCTACGTCATGACGACCGCCGCACAGCGCTCGACCCAGACGCGGGAGAATCTTGAGCGTGGCGAATCGTTCGGCGATACCACGAGGCGCGACTACGAGGTGGGCGAGGACGCCTCTGGCGTGACGTACGACCTGCTGGGCGAAGTCGCGACCGCTGCGCGCATCACGCGCAGGAGCGCGGCGGCGATCCTCAAGGGCATAGCCCCCGTCAAGTTCCGCATGTTCCGCGATAACCCCGAGGAGTTTATCGCCAAGGTCTCCCGTTGCATCCTGGCCGAGAAGGCGACGATGGTGGTGGACCACATCACGTACCATAAGCTCGACGAGCGGTACGATTCAAACATCTTCGCCGAGCGCATGCCCGAGAACGTCGGCCGAGCGCTGGAGACGAGCCGCTGCATCCAGGACTACGTGTTCTGGGATTCCGAGGGCGAGCGCGATTTCGCACGAGACCTCGACTCCGCTGAGGGCAAGGTCGCGGTCTACGCCAAACTGCCGAGGTCCTTTAAGATCCCGACGCCGGTGGGCAACTATGCGCCCGACTGGGCCATCGCCTTCGAGAAGGGGAGCGTGCGCCACGTGTTCTTCGTCGCGGAGACCAAGGGCAGCATGGACAGCCTCACACTGCGCGATATCGAGCGCGGCAAGATTGCCTGCGCCCGCAAGCTCTTCAACGAGTTCTCGGACGAGGACGTGCGTTATGACGTGGTGCACAGCTACGAGGATCTGCTGACCGTGATCCAGGGAACGGAATAGGCTTTATTCTTACCCGCATGGTTTTTGATGGGAATTAATTGAAAGCCGGAGCCTGGCCCAGCCAGGTTCCGGCTTTTTGCTGCGAACGACCCTCCTATTTCGACGGGTGTTCTTTGCTCCAGGTCGCGCGACAAGAATTGCTGCAGAATGAGCGCTCGCCCCCTTGGGTTCCAGACAGCACGGTTCGCATGCAGCGTTTGCACGTCAAGAGGTAATGGTCGGGATGGTTCCTGACGAGCAACCACATGGCTTCCAACATGTTGCGTGGTTTCTGCTCCGGGGCAATTTCGGCCATCTTCACGCCCGAATATGCGATTCGGGGCTGGAAGAGCCTTCCGTCTACCGCCTGAAGCATCCGGTTCGCTATCTGCATCTGATCATCTATGGATTTGCCGCCTATGTTTGAGCTGACAACCAGATACCACCACTTGTTTTCCTCCGGATGGTTCTTTCTGTTGTCGAATCTTCCGTCGGCCTGTGCTGCCTCGACCGACGTGAGAAACTTGACGAACTCATTCCCGTCGCCTTTTAGATGGTGATCAATGACCGCCTGTGTAAATGACTTCTTGATGTCAGTGAGGCTGTTGTAGAGGGGCCAGATTTTTTGAGCGTCAAAGGTCACATCGTTGACCAGCAGGTTTCCGGTTCGGTAAAACGGATCGAACGCTATGGGTATCGCATTGCAGGTGGCGGAGCCCATGTTAAAGCGCTCTTTCAGGCTTGCCGGCTCGACCTTGCGGAACCTAGCGGTCTCAAGAATTGTTTTGGGGTCCGCTCCAGTTCTATATAACCCGCCGATGCGAAGGACTATCGAAAGCAGGTTCCTGGCAAAAATCCAGTCATGCAGCGGTTCGATGACGGCACGGAACTGAGAATCCAGATAGGAGAGGTTCCCGGCATTGACGAAATCGAACTCATCGATAAGCTCGCGAGCGGCCTTCTTCGCTGTTCGGCCGACCTCTTTATAGCCCATGCCGTCAACTTCGGCGGGATTGGCATATGGATCGAAAAAGCACTCCGAGAGCAGGCCGTTTAAATCGGACGGAACTAGATCTATTCCACGTTCGATGCCTTGTTGAAGTCGACTGGGCAGATAGGTGCGATTGGCGAGATCATCTTCCGAAGTGTACATGGGCCCGAGATTGCGGGCTGCTAGGACTAATGATTTCGCATCCCTTGCCATCAGGAGCTCATTGAAAGTGTCGGGGTTAATCGGGGGATAGGCGCTTCCCAGCTCATCGACCGCCTGAATCCTGATGAGGACATGCATCCCCAGCCTCTTGTCCTTTGCGATAAAGATATGATGGCTACCCATATAGTCCTCCTGATAAAGCTAACGAAATCAGTATAACAGCGCAGTCGGGAAAGAATAAGCAATTATGTATCTCTTATGCTGAAAAACGGAATAAACTAGCAAATAAAGCTAACGTCGTAAACTAGACAGCGTAGTCGGAGTAATTTTATGGAGGTACAGATGAACGCTTCGAATCGTCCCGCTGTCTACGCGCGGCCTTTCCGCACACGCGAAGCAGCTGCTTGGCTTGGCTTGTCAGAGCGCAGCGTGCTTGAGCTCGCGCGCAAGGGCATCCTGCAAGGCAAGAAGGTCGGTCATGTCTGGTTGTTCAGCCAGGAGGCCGTCGCAAAGCTCGCCGGCGTCCCCATCGACGAATAGCTGTACTCATGCCTACCGGTCGGTTTGTGGAAATAGACGAAACCGAGATCCTCTACTCTCGCTCGTGCCATACCCCTTTGATGACCGATGACCTGGTCGGCTGGATGATGTATGCGATTTGCTGGATTCAGGCAAATTGCAAAAACCGGCGAACGATGGAGGGGTTGCACAAGGCGGTAATCGCCCTAGCTAAAGGCGCCGTGGTGGGCAGCAGGCTGGACAATGGCGCGCAATATGCGTCGCTCTCAATTTCACAGCTCGAAAAAACGCTCGGCATCACCCGAAAGACCGCCATCAAATACCTCAACTATTTGACCTTGACCGGTGAGTATATGAGCTTGAAAAAGGAAGGCGTCGAACCATTGTTGCGCAAACTGCAAACTGGAAAAAGCAAACAACAGGCTTCCTGCTATGAGTATATTTGGCCTCGGTCTGGCGAATTGGATCTCGCGACAGGTCGGACTGGTGGAGGAAAACAAAGAGTTTCTACACCGGTTGATTATTGCCGCACTGGTGAAGAAAATGAGTTAGCTAGTGGAGAAGGCGCCTCAACTGGTGTGGAAACGCGGGCAATTACTACACCCTCTAATTCAACTAATAAAACTAATAGCAGCGAGACCGAGGATGCTCATTACCTTTCTTTTCTGAAGCTATTCAGAAAAGGCCCGGGAGCCAAAGAAAAGGAAACTCGCCGGGAATACGACAGCCTTCGGATTCAGGGATGGAGCTCCGCCGAGATTGCTGATGCGGTGAAGCGTCAGGCGGACGATAGCGTCTCAAGGGGACGGAAGCCATACCTGTATCCATATGCCTTCCTAACAAGTAAAGAAATCTCGCGGTGGCTCGTGCATGCTCCGGAGCCCGTTATCAGCCGAGCCGGGGTCTACCGCAATAGTTGCGGAAGCTGGTGTCACGTCTCCGCTGCCGGTTTTGAGGAGCCGTTAGGGCCTCCGTCGATGACTGAAGCGGAAGCGCTGAGTATCTATGAGCAATTACACCAATAGGAGGAATTAGGATGAAGGACCATGAGATTTACGACAAGGCCGCCGAGAGTTCGATTTTGTCCGTCATGATGGGCGGCACTGAGGTGGCGGCGGAGCTGGGTGCCGTTCTCAAGGCAGGCGACTTCTATATTCCACGCAACCAAATCTTGTTTACAGCTATCAAGCAACTCGCCGATGCCGGCATGCCGACCGACTTCGTTGCGGTGATTGACAAGCTTAGGATGACCGGAAATCTAGAGAAAGCAGGCGGGGACTCCTATGTGCTTCAGGTCTCTGGAGATTATCTTAGCTATGTGAACTACCCGCATTACGTCAAAATCCTCAAACGGCATTCGTTGAGGCGGAGCCTGACTGCTGCCGCGCAGCGAATCAGGGACCTTGCCGTTAGCGAGGGCTCCAGCGAAGAGGAGCTGGCGGATCGGGCGGAGGCGATATTGGGGGAAGTGACAACGAGGGCTATTCCTAACGGTTCCCACAGTCTCGAGGAAGTCACCGAGCAAGTTTATATGGATATGGGCGCCAAGCATGCCGGCACGAAGGACCCCGATTGCATATATTTCGGGATTGGGGCGCTTGATGGGCTTTTTCCCGATGGAATCAAGCCTGGGCAGCTGGTCGTGGTCGGCGCAAGGCCTTCTGTGGGTAAAACGGCGTTTGCGGTGTTTTGCGGAGCAGAATTTGCAAAACAGGGCAGACGCGTTGCAATTTATTCAGAGGAAATGTCAAACGAGGAGATAACGTACCGGCTGTTTTCCCTGGAGTCGAGTATCTCTTCAAGTACGCTTTCCTCCGGATCGTATGCCGGCCTCCAAGAACAATTGATAGCGGAAGCGCGTGATCGCTTGGTTGGTTTTCCCATTATATTGAACGATGAGCCTGGAATGACTGTCTCCAGAATGCAGGCCCAATGTCGACGAAAGGTGATTGACGGGAAGGCGCCTGAGGTCATCATTGTTGACTATCTCCAGCTTCTTCAATCGTCGGCGAAGGGGGCAGGCAGATACGAAGAGGTATCGGAGCTATCGCGTGCGCTCAAATTGATGGCTCGCGAACTGCACGTGCCCGTGATAGCGCTTGCCCAGCTTTCACGACAGTCCGAGCAGCGCCCGGATAGGCGCCCGATGATGTCGGATCTTAGGGATTCCGGATCTATCGAGCAGGACGCAGATGTAGTCCTGCTGCTTGATGCGTCTGCCACAGAAGGAGAGGCAAGCCGCCCGGAACGTCCCGATTGGGGCAAGCGAAGGGTGATCGTGGCCAAGCATCGCAACGGGCCGGTCGGAGAGGTTGACCTGAATTTCTCGCCTTCAACTTGCACATTTGCAGATTAACATCGTAATTGGAGGAATCAAACGTGTCATCCGGTCGTAAAGATTTGACCGGATGGCACGTTCTCGTTGATATGTCCACACATTGACGCGTCTAGGGGTTGGGTGCCATGATGTTTGGCGCATATAGAAACCCTGCAGCGGTGTCGATTTAACGACTGGAAGGGTGACGGATGAAAACCTACAACCTGGACACCATTCAGAAAGTTCCCCTGCGCGAGGTGTGGCCGCATGAGGCCCACGACTTCACCAAGTGGCTGGCCGAGGAGCAGAACCTCGCAACCCTCGGGATGGCGGTCGGAATCGAGCTCGAGCTCATAGAGACGGAGTCGTCGGTCGGCTCGTTCAACGTGGACATCTACGCGCAGG